>JAHFDP010000023.1 GCA_023248955.1 Deltaproteobacteria bacterium | reverse complement strand
CGGACCGACTCAAAGTCACGGACATGCCCACCACGCTGCTGGTCGATCGCGACGCGGTGGTGCGGTTCGCCCACGTCGGCACCCTGGACGAAAACGAGCTGCGCGCTGAAATCGAACAGCTGCAGTCACTCTAAGTGGATTTCCGGCTACGTACTCCGACGTAAGTTCGGTGACGCGTGGATGGCCGCGTCAAGCCCGGCCATGACGCTGCTTCGATACGTCACCTATGGAATGGCGTACTAAGTCCCGCTGGGACAAGATCCGGTGACGTAAACGCAGCCCTTGGCGCCGGCGCCGTTGTCGTCGGAAACGTCCTGGCACGCATATCCACTCGGGCAGGGCTGATTTTGACCGCAATCCGTGGAGCAGCCCCAAGCCGCTCCATCGGAGCTCGGCCAGCACACGCTCAGCGCACCGGCGCAGTCGGTGTCCCACTCACAGGCTGCGCAAATCCCGCCATTGCCGGAAGTGTGGGCTTGGCGCGTCACCGGGTCCACTGTTCCGCCGTCGGTTGGCGACGAGGCGCAACGGTTGGTGGTGCTGTTGCAGACTTCGCCATAGTTACAACCATAGTATTTGCATCCGTAATCGCAGCTGGAGGTGTCGCAGATGAGATCCGCACTCCGGCAATCGCTGTCGCTGACGCAGTCGCTTTCATAGCCGCCTCCGTCGGCGACTTGATTGGTTTCACACTGCCCCGTCGAAACGTTGCAGCTCGTTCCTGCCGCGCACGAATTCCGGCAAGCGGCGACGCATTGGCCGCTCCTGCAAACGGAGGCGGCGTCGCATTCGTAGTCCTCCGTGCAGCCTGTCGTCCCGCCGCCGTCCGTCGGTCCGCCGTTGTAGTAGCCGCTTCCTCCATCGGTGCTGCCCGACGGGTTGGCGCAGCGTCCCGTGGCGTGCGAGCAAACCTGGTTAGCGGAGCAGAGCCCGAGATCGAGGGTGCAACCGTCGAGGCATGTCCCGCTTTCGCAGATACGCGCGCTTCCGCATTCCGCATCGCGAAGGCAAATGACGGTCCCGCCGCTCGGATTTTTGCCGCCAGCATCGGACGAACCGGGCGTTTGGGTTAGGGGAGGACTCGCACACGCCAAGGTCGCGAGAAGGGCGAGAACGATAACGCTGCGGGTGGGCACCATACTTCTGGTTCATTAGCAAAACAGCTGCCAATCGAGCTGGTTCACGAAAGCAAACAATCTCGCGGACTTTGGAGCGCCGGTATTCAGAAGAAACCGCCACTGGTGCGCGCGTGCGCACGCCGAGTGGAGCGGCCGTGCCCTACCCTTTGACGCCGCCTGCGGTGAGCCCGCTGACCAGATGTTTCTGCAGCGCAAAAAAAAGCGCTACCACCGGAAAACTCACCAGCAGCGATCCGGCGGCGAAGTAGCCCCACTGCACGTCTTTCGAGCCGACGTAACTCGCAAGCACCACCGGCAACGTGTAGTGCTCCTCGCGATCCATGAACTTCGCCGCGATGATGAATTCGTTCCACGCCGTCATGAACGAAAAGAGTGCGGTCACCGCCAGCGCCGGTCGCGACAGCGGCAACACGATGGACCAGAAAATCCGCGCGGGGCTGGCGCCATCGATGCGCGCGGCTTCTTCCAGCTCGCGCGGCAGCGTGTCGAAATATCCTTTGAGCATCCAGACGCAAAACGGCAGCGACGTCGTTGTGTAGACGAGCACCAGCCCGAGCAGGTTGTCGAGCAGGTGCAGCGCATGCAGCAAGAGATAGAGCGGAATCATCATCATGGTGCCTGGAAACATCTGCGTCAGCAGAAACGCGGTGAGCCCCGCGCGGCGCCCGGGAAAGCGAAAGCGCGAGAAGGCGTAGGCCGCGGTCGCTGCGAGAAAAAGTCCGCCGAGCGTGGCGGTGATGCTGACGATCAGCGAATTGGCGAGCTGGCGCCCGAAGATCCAGTGGCCCGTGGAATCGGTGTGCGAAACAAACACACGAAAATTGTCAAGCGACGGATGGTCCGGAAATGGGTTGAGCGACATGTTGAAGCCCTGCTCCGCCGTGAGCGCCATCTTGAAAACCCACAGCACGGGGAGCAGCGTCACGAATGTCACGAAGAGCAAGACCGTATGGCTCGCGGCCGCGCGCGTTTTAGTCATGAACACTCTCGGATGCGCGCGTGATTCGGCTGGTCATCAATGTGTAGGACAAAAGTATGACAAAGATGATCGTCGAATAAGCCGCGGCATACCCATACTGGTACTCCTCGAAGGCCCAACGAAACGCGCTGGTGATCAAAATGTCGGTTGCGCCGTCGGGACCGCCGCCGCTGACGAGATAGATGATGTTGAACATGTTGAAGGTCCAGACCACGCCGAGGATCACCGCCGGCACCAGCGCAGGCTTGAGCAACGGCAACGTCACGTCGCGGAATTTTCGCCACCGTCCCGCGCCATCGACGTCGGCCGCTTCGTAAAGCTCCTTGGGAATCGACTGCAGCGCGCCGAGTGAAACGACCATCATGAAGGGAAATCCGAGCCACACGTTGGTGACCAGATTGGCCACGAACGCGGTTTCGCCGTGGCGAAACCAGGAGAAGCCGCGCGTGCCGAGGAGCAAATTCACGGCGCCGAATTCCGCGTTGAACATGCCTTTCCAGATGAGCGCGGTGATGTAGTTGGGGATGGCCCACGGGATCACGAGCAACGTGCGGTACATCCCGCGCCAGCGCAGTTGCGGATTTTGCAGGAGCAGCGCCAGCCCCAAGCCGATGCCGAGGTGGAGCGCGACGTTGAGACCCGTCCAGCCGATGGTGACCAGGAGCGTGCGGTAGAAGTTGCGCGTGCCCGGCCAGGGAAATTCTCGACTTGATAAAATATCAATGAAGTTGGAGAGGCCGATGAAGGCGTGCTCGGTGGGCGTCCAGCGGAAAAACGAGAGCGAGAAGCCGTAGAGAAACGGCAGGAAGACGAGAACGATCATGCCCAGCGCGGCCGGGGCGATGTAGCGGTAGGCCTGCGTATGCGGGCGAATCAGCGCGGCGGTACGCGCGGCGCGGCCCGTCGAGAGAATCAAGTCCAGCGCCGCGGCGGTGGCACTGATGGCGAAGAGTGGCGTCAGCGATCCACCGGTGAAGCGCGCCAGCGCGGGACCGCTCACGACGAGCAAGATCGCGCGGGCCCAAGGCGCGGAGGGCACGCGCAACCGCTCGGCGAGCGCACCACCCGCGAAAACCGTCCCGAAGACGAGGGCCAGCACCAAAAAGGGAAGTGCGCTGCCCGGCGCCGCCAACGGTTGTTGCAGAAATGCTGCGCCGGTCACGTTTCCTTGTGCATCGCGAATGGGCGCGGTGGCTTCAACGAACGTCGCCGCCACCTGCGCGTCCGGTTCGCCGCCGTTGGCCTGGTACGCAGAGAGCAAATCGAACAGGGCCTTGTCATCCACGCGCGCGGGATCGAGCGGCTGGCCAGCGCGCGCGGGATCGGTGTGGCGCTGGTAGATGCGCTTTTTCAAGAAAGCAAAAGCACCGCCAGCCTGTTCGGCGACCACTGCGAATTTTGTCAAGTCAGTCGGCGCCGCCCTGCCCTGGGCAAGTTCACGAACCGCCGACAGCGCGGCAGCCACGGCAGCGTCACGACCCACCCGCTCGCTTTGGGCCCGCAAAACGCCGAGCGAAACGGTGGCGGCCAACACAACGACTAGAAGAAAACCCGCCGCGCGTTTCAAAACGCTACCGCCCCGATTTCTGAATCGACGATTCCACGCGCTGCTGCGCCGTGACCAACGCGGCCTTGGGATCGACACCCTGTGTGAGCACGCTGGTCAGCGCGGAATTCATGGGACCCCATACATGTCGCATGGCCGGCAAGTTGGGCATCGGCGTCGCCCGCTCCATTTGTGCGCGCAACGTGGCCATGGCGAATTCTCTTCCCGCGGCGCTGTCGTAGGCAGCGACGTTGGCGACGGTCTGGTGGCCGACCGAAAGCCGCGTCGCCGCGCTTTCTGATCCCGCCAAGAACCGCATCGCGGCGAAGGCTTCCTTCTTGTGCGCACTCTTCGCGGAGAGCATCAACGCTTCGCTCCCGAGAAACGGCGCGGCCTGCTTGCCCGTGGCGCTCACCGTTGGCAGCAGCGCGACGCCATATTTGAGACCCTGTTTGATCTCGCCAAAAAACCAGGGCCCGTTGATGACCATGGCCGCTTTGCCTTCGTTGAAGAGCGTCGACACCACGGCGCTGGTGACCTCTTCGGGCAGCGCGCGGCGGGCCAAATCGCGCGCGAACACCATCGATGCCGCGGCGCCGTCGGTGACCAAATGCGGCTTGCCGTCCGCGCCCAGTACGGTTCCGCCGAATCCGAAGAACCAGGGCGCGTGAAAATAGAAATCGCTGTTTTCGTAGACGAGGCCATAACGTCCGGCGGCGCGGTCCGTGAGTTTTTCCGCCACCGCAATCAACTCGTCGGTCGTCTTCGGCGCCGATTTGATCAGCGCCTTGTTGTAGACGAGCGCAGTCGACTTGAACGCCAGCGGAAGTCCGTAGAGGCGCTGCTTGTAGACGAGCGCGTCGACGGTCGGAGAAAAATACTGTTCGAGCAAGGCCTCATCGGCGAAGAATTCCACCGGCTCCAAAATTCCGGCTTCAGCCCAGTCGCCAACTTGGTTGTTCGCGAAGATGAAAAGATCGGGGCCTTTTCCGAGCGGAACCGCGGCCGTGATCTTGTCCGCAAACGCATCGTACGGAATCGGCAAAAGCTTCACTTTGACGTCGGCCGACTCCGCGTTGAACTTGGCCACCACCTGCTCGAGCGCCTTTTTTTCGTCGGCGCGGTAGCTGTGCCAGAGGACCACTTCGGTGGCGGCGTGCGCAAAACTGCCTGCGATACAAACGAGTACAAACGCACTCGAAAGTATTCTAGTCATTGACGCACCGATTTTTTGCAGGCTTAGGAGCGGACTGCTCCACCAGCGCAAGCGACCGTCCGTTGTCACCCAGTTCGAAGAGATGCAAACGCTCCACGTCGAGCGAGAGCTGAACCGTCTCGCCCTCTCGCGGCAACTCGCGCGACGGGACGCGCGCCACCAGCGACGCGCCGCCGGGAATCGCCGTGGTGACGAACGCCTCCGCGCCGAGCGGCTCAACCAGCTCCACCCGCGCGGGAATCCGCATCCCGCCTGCGTTTGCGCGTGTTCGCACATCTTCGGGACGAATGCCCAAGGTCACCGCACCGCGTGCATGCGCGAACGGCGCGGGCAACGCAAACGCCAGATCGCCGACGAGCAGCCGCCCCGCGTCGGCCTGCGCGGGCACGAAATTCATGGACGGCGATCCAATGAATCCCGCCACGAAACGATTGGCCGGACGCTCGTACACCTCCAGTGGCGCGCCGATCTGCTGAACCTCGCCGTCCTTCATCACCACGATTCGGCTCGCCAACGTCATGGCCTCCACCTGATCGTGCGTGACGTAAAGAATGGTCGCCGAAAGCCGCCGGTGCAGGCGCGCAATCTCGGCACGCATCTGGACGCGCAGCTTGGCATCGAGGTTGGAGAGCGGCTCGTCGAAGAGAAAAACCGCCGGCCGCCGCACGATCGCGCGTCCCATGGCCACGCGCTGCCGCTGCCCACCCGAGAGCGCTTTGGGTTTGCGATCGAGGTAAGCATCCAGCTCGAGGATGCGGCTCGTCTCGGCGACGCGCGCGGCGATTTCGTCGGGCGGTGTCCCTCGCATGCGCAAGCCGAAGGCCATGTTCTCGCGCACCGACATGTGCGGATACAGCGCGTAGGACTGAAACACCATGGCGATGTCGCGGTCTTTGGGCGCCACCGTGTTGACCACGCGATCGCCGATGGTCAGCGTGCCGGAGGTGATCTCCTCGAGTCCGGCGACCATGCGGAGCGTGGTGGATTTGCCGCAGCCGGAGGGGCCGACCAAAACGACGAATTCGCCGTCGGCCACTTCGAGATCGACGCCGCGAACCGCGAGGACGTCGCCGTAACGTTTTTCGAGCTGCTGAAGACGGACGCGGGCCACGGATGCGGCGCATAGCAGATTTTTGTCGCTTGCGCAGCGGGCGAGGCGGGTTACCGAATCGTCGCCGCCGCGTAGGTCACCGCACTCGCATCTTTCTCCGACGACCACTGCGCGTAGGCCAGCACTTCACCAGCGGTAGCACCCGCGCAGATCAGCGACGCATAGATCGGCGTCAATCCACAAATGCGGCGCGTCTCCACGTCAGGCAAGACGTGATTGGAAAATCCCGCGGCATCGCCCTTCGCGGCAAACGCCAACGTTTCTCGGTCCAGTGTTTCGAGGCTCGCCAACTCGCGCGCGCTGGGGCCGCGATCATCGCCGTACATCGTACCGACGTGGGAGAGATCCGCCGCGGCGATGAAAGCAACGCGCCGGCCGCGCGTGGCGACGGCAAGCGCATCGGCGAGGCGCTTGGTTTCGGTGTATGCGGTTGTAGTACTCATGTGATACATCGATGCGCAGAGAATCGGCACGATCTCGAACGGTCGAGGCTTCGCCGAGCGCGCACCGTAGAGATACGCCAACCAGAGCGCCTGAAACTCACACGAGTGTTCCGCGCGATGCACCGCCTCGTCGTCGAAGGCCGCCGAGCCCAACACTTCGCCGAGCTTCGCAACGACCGCTTTCGCCGTTGGCGCGGCGCCAATTGGCGTGGCGTAGTCGTGGCTCGTCAACGTAAAAAGCGCGCGCGGCGAGGCGTGAGCGGTTCCGAGGATGACGAACAGATCGGCGTCACTCTGCTCGGCCAGCGCTTTGTAGGCGTGCGCGTAGAGGGGACCACCGCGGTGCGGATCGATGTGCGGCGCAAGGATACCGCGCAGACGATCGCGGCCGATTGGCGCACCACGCGCACCGGGCCCACCGGGTGCCAAAAATTGCGCGTCCATCCACGCCATCAATTCGTCGGGGTTTGAGGGGTAGGCGCCACCAGCGTGCGTGGCGGGCCGCGCTGGCTGCGCACGATAGAAATCCCGCGCCGCTGCACGTTTCTTCTCGAAGCTCGGACCCTCGAGAAGACCGTGTGCGTCGAGCGTCCGCGCCAGATTATGAATGTGGCTGAGATGGACGAGTTCCCGCGAATCGGCGGCAATCGCGCGCTGGATTTCGAGCGGTGTTTGCCGACCATCGAATTCCTGCACGATGGCGAAAGCATCGGATGTCAGCGCCACCGTCTCCAAAACATAACCAAGCGGATCGCGCAGACCAATGAGCCTGCCCTGCGGCGTCTCCACGGGCACAGCCTCTACGGGACGCAGGCAGGGCCGCTCGCCCCACGCTGGAGCAAAGCGAATCAACTCGATGGGCGCGGACATCTTTAAGGAGCGTACCAGGAGGCGCGCAAAAGCTGGTAAGCAGCGGCCTTGAACGCTCCCCGCCCAGTCGTGGCCGCTCGGATTCGCGCGCGGTTGTCCGCGATCCGCGCGGCTTGGCCGAGTGCCGATTGGGACGCGGTGCTGCGATTGGCAACGGCGCTGGCCTCGGACGACGAAACATGGGCGGGGAATCTTTCACCGCACATTCATTCGCTGGGCGCGCTGCTCGCCGCCTCTCGCGCAGGATTGGTCGCGATCGTTTTCGAATCGCGCTGCCCCACCTGCAAACGGACCGTGGACTACGGGGGCCGCCACGACCAGCGAGAACGGCGGTGGCAGAATCACTTGGAGACCTTGTCAGCAACCGATCGCTGCGAGGAATGCGGAGCGTCCTTTGATTTTGATCCCGAGCAAACGGCGGGCGTCCGATTCGCAGTCGATCCGAAGCTGCGCGCGCACGAGATGCAACCTGCTCCGGCAGAAACTTTTCTCTCGGTGGCCGCGTTCGCAACTTCTCCCGAGGTTTGGGCGCTAGCCGATCTTCCGTACGCGCTGCCGATCGACCGTAGCAGTCTGACCTTTGCTGTCATTGGTGGCTCGGACGGCACCGCACTTTCACCGAATGAACAATGCATGGCTCGGCAACTCGCACTCCAGGCCGGCGCCAAGCCGCTCGACTTCAACTTGCCAGCGGTCATTCTCCATTTTGTCAATTCTGAAAAAGCGGCGCAGGTCGCCGAAACCTTCACGAATCAGCAGGGACTTTCCGTCGGCCTTGCCACCGGTCCCTCGCTCGGTATCGCTCCTGGCGGCGAAGTCGTTGTTTGGAGGGAAACACTGCTCGCGACCGTGCGTGCCCAAGCCGCCGCGACAGCCGCCCACGATTGATTTGTTTGAGCCAGCGTGTTAACCACCGCGGCCCGTTTGTTGTTGGTTGAACGGGCTGTACAAAAATTCACACACCCCCGATCGCACTAAGCCGGGGTCCTTCCGAAGGGAAGGCCGGCTGCGAAATGACGGGGTGGCGGAGAGGTAAAAAACCATGTCGGAAATGAACGCTGCAATGCAGCCGCAATCCCAAATCACCATGCGCCAGCTTCTCGAAGCGGGCGTTCACTTCGGTCACCAGACCAAGCGCTGGAATCCGAAGATGAAGCCCTTCATCTTCGGGGCGCGCAATGGCATCTACATCATCGATCTGCAACAGACGGTGACGCTGGCGCGCAGCGCGTTCCGCTTCATCGCCGACACCGTGGCGCGCGGTCAGTCGGTGCTTTTTGTGGGCACCAAGAAGCAGGCGCAGGACGTCGTTGCCGAAGAGGCCCTGCGAGCCGGCCAGTTCTCCGTGACACAGCGTTGGCTTGGCGGAACGCTGACCAACTTCAAGACCATCAAGACCGGCATCGACCGTTTGAAGATGCTTGAGAAAATGTCAACCGATGGAACGTTCGAGCGGTTGCCCAAGAAGGAAGTCTCGGGGCTAACCCGCGAGATGGAGAAGATGCAAAAGAACTTGGGCGGCATCAAAGAGATGAGCCGATTGCCGGGCGCACTCTTCGTGATCGATCCCAAGAAAGAGACCATCGCTATCAGCGAGGCCACGCGGCTCGGCATTCCCATCGTGGGCATCGTGGACACCAACTGCGATCCCGAGGGCATCGAGTTTGTGATTCCGGGCAACGACGACGCCATTCGGTCGATCCGGCTCTTCACGGGCAAGATCGCCGACGCCTGCATCGAGGGCAAGCAGCGCTATGAGGCTTACCGCGCCACGCACGGCGGCGGCGAAGCTGCGAGCGAGCAGGACGAGCGCGACGAAGCGTCCGAACGGCGCGAGAAGCGCGATCGCCGGGGTCCCCGTGGCCGTACCGCGGGTCCGCGCGATGGCCGCAGCCGCGAGAACCAGGCGGCGCGCGATAGCACCGGCGGCCCCGAAGTCGAGGTGGTGTCGCGACTTTCCGGCGAAGGCGAAACGGCTCCCGCCGCGGCGACCGAAAAGACCGAGTAATACAACCGATCGTTTTTGTAACATTTTTGTAATACGCGAGGCAGCGCATGGCCGAAGTGACTGCAGTGTTGGTGAAAGATCTCCGCGACAAAACCGGCGCGGGGATGGGCGACTGCAAGAAGGCGCTCGTGGAGTCGGAAGGCAACGTGGAGAAGGCCATCGATTGGCTGCGGCAAAAGGGCATCTCCACTGCCGCCAAGAAGGCTTCGCGCGCGGCCACCGAAGGCGCGGTCGGGTCCTACATCCACATGGGTGGCAAGATCGGCGTGATCGTGGAGATCAACTGCGAGACCGATTTCACTGCGCGCAACGAAAAATTTCAGGCGCTGGTGAAAGACGTGGCTATGCACATCGCGGCGGCCAATCCGCAGTATGTGCGCCGGGGCGAAGTGGCGTCCGACATCGTTGATCGCGAGCGCGAAGTGATGCGATCGCAGCTTAAAGAGCAGGGCAAGCCCGAAGCCATGTGGGAGAAGATCATTCCGGGCAAGTTGGACAAGTTCTTCCGCGAGATTTGCCTCGAAGAGCAGATCTTCGTGAAGGACCCCGAAGGCAAAAAGTCGATCGGAGATCTCGTGAAGGATCACGTGGCGACGATCGGCGAGAACCTCACCATTCGCCGCTTCGCGCGTTTTGCGCTCGGCGAAGGGCTCGAAAAAAAGCAGACCGATTTCGCGGCGGAAGTCGCTGCCGTCGTCGGTCAAGCGTAAAAACCGCGGCACCCGCGAGTAGCTGCCGATAGATCGACGGCTACTCAACACGAGCCTTCGCGTGCGCGTGCAGCGCGCGAAGGAGGTGATACCAGATGGCCCTTATGCTGAGGTCAGAAGGCGTCGAGGCTGTTCTCGAAAAGATTCACCAGGCCCACCGCGGCCACGCTAGTCTCGCGGCGCTTCCGCTCCTGGACGAGGACCAAAGTTTGGACGCGGTGCTCATTTTCGAGGACACCACGCGAACCGTCCTTTTGACCGAGGAGAACCAAGCGCTAAAGCTCAAGCAGCGTCGCAGGAAACCCGCATGAAGCAAGTCGAACGAAAAGCTGCGGACGAATTGAGCGCGCCGTTTTTACGAGCTGCGGCACTGCCCCATGACTCGGCCAATGACCGCGGCGGCGAGCTGCTCCTCAAGTACCGCGAGCTAACCGCGAAGTACGAGAAGTTGGTGCGGAAGCGTGAGATGCAGAGCGTCGAGCGCTCCGCAATCTTCAATTGGGCGATGCGCACCACCTCTGGCTCTCTCGCGGTGGTCCGAGAGGAACGAGTGACGGTCACCAACCAGCACTGGGACGTATTGGGTAGCGATTGCGTTGGAGGGTGGCATCCGAGCGACTCCAGCGAAACAAATTCCCGCGAGAACATCTTCGAAACGCTGCGCGAGGTCGCCACCGCCGAGGCGCGCCAACTCGTGCGAAAAGGGAGAGCCAGCACCACCAAGGTTCGCTACCGCAGTTTGGCCGCCCGGCGCACCGTTGAGCTCTGGCTAGAGAATGTGACGTCGCCGGGCGGCAAGTCCGTGGTGATGGTGCTCGCGCGCGACATAACCGAGCGCGTGCAAAACGACGAGGAGCTCTCCCTCGCGCGTTACGCGTTGAAGCACAAGCAGCGGTTTCAAGTGGTGGGCGAGATTGCATCCGGCGTGACCCACGACCTCAAAAACGCGCTTCACGGGATGGCACTGCAACTCGCGCTTCTGGAACGGCAAACGGAATGTCCGATCACAGGTGGGGTGGTCACGCGACTCAGCGGACTCGTTCAGGACAGCATGGAGCTCATCGGTAAGTTGCAGGATCTGTCGCGCCCCGAAATGGCGCGCCGTCTCGAATCGATTGATCTAGCGCGGGCGATCAACGACGCCGTCAGCGTTGCCGAAGCAGCGCTCGAGCCCAAGCACGGCATGCGGCTCGAGGTGAACCTGCCGGTGCTTCCATCGGTTCGCGGTACGTCCACTGGGATCCGCCACGTTTTTTTGAACCTCCTTCTCAACGCACGCGACGCCAGCCCACCTGGAGGCACCATCCACATCGGCGGACGCGTGGAGAAACGCTGGGTGATTGTTACGGTCCGAGACGAGGGTGCAGGAATTCCGCGCGCGAATCTGGAGCGAATTTTCGAGCCGTTTTTTTCGACCAAGGGCGCTCAGGGAATGGGGCTGGGGCTAACGCAGGCGCGCGACACGATGCGCGTCCTCGGCGGCGGAATCCGGGCGAGCAACTGGGGCAAGCAGGGAGCGATCTTCACGCTCAAGTTTCCGGCGCTAATCCCGAATCAACCCGTGGCGTGCGGCGAATCGTAAAAGCTCAACCACCGAGTGGACGTGGAGCTTTTTCAGAATCCGCGTGCGATGCGTTTCCACGGTCCTCACGCTAATGCACAAATGCGCGGCGATGCCGTCGTTGGAAAAGCCACCCACCAGCATCTCGAAAACCTCTTTTTCGCGGGTGGAGAGCGCGTCCAAGGGGCCCAGCGAGGCGGCGACCCGACCATCGCGCAGCTTCAGGTAGTCGTTCACCACCTGTCCCGAAACGCGCGGCGACAAGTAGGTATGGCCCGAGGCGACGGCGCGGATGGCGGCAATGATCTCGGTGCTGGGTTGATCCTTGCCGGCAAATCCCTTGGCGCCCGCTGCGAGCGCCTGCGCGACGTAGTCCTCGTTGGTGTGCATGGATATAATGAGTATCTTACAGGTCGGCGAAAGACGGAGAATCTCGCGGGTGGCGGTGATTCCCGTGGCGCCCGGAAGCGAGACGTCCATGGTCACCACATCCGGCTTGACGGAGGTGACGATGGCGTAGGCGCTGGCGGCATCACCGGCTTCTCCAACCACAGAGAACTCCGTCGGGGCAAGCATCGCTCGCAGCCCCTCTCGGAAAACCTGGTGGTCATCCACGAGCGCTATTTTCCAGCGGCCGGACGTACGGAGGCCCCCTTCTGGACCGCGAGTTTCGTGCGCGTATTCAAGTCGACTCGGTGGTAGACAAAGAGTCAAGTCCGCTGGAAAAACAGACGAGTCGGAAATGTCTTGGGGTAAATATGAAGGCCACGGGGCGGAGCGACGTTTCCTGTCGTTGCTAGCGCGAGCACGCCGCCCTTGCGGAGCACGCAGGCCACCCGTTCAATGGCCAGCGCCTGCGGTAGCCCGTCCAGCGTCGACAGAAAGTCGCCGCACAGCACCAGATCGTAGGCCGCGCCCGCTCCGTTCGGAAGGTCGATCTCGAAGGGAAATTCCAGACACGCAAATTGGAGCCCGCTGCAACGTAGACCGCGCGCGTTCGCTACCACCTGCGGGCAGGAGTCGATGGCCAGAACTTCGAAAGAACGGGTCAGCCCGGAAAGCATCTGAGCAATCATTCTCGCTCGCTGGATAGCGCCGATCACCAGCGCCCTGATCGGCCGAAGCAGATGCCGCTTGGCGAGGTCTGGAAGAACGCAATGGCAAAGACCTCCCACGATGAGCTCCTCGCGCGAAAGCACACGCGGCGCTCGAAGAGGCGGTTTGCGCAAACGCGCGTTGGGAACGTTGTCCCAAACGAAATCGGGGCCAAAAAAAGCGGTCTGGACGGCGAGGCTCACACAACTCCCAAGTGATGACGCGGCGCATCCTAGAGAATCAGCACGGAAGCGAAATCAGCCGCGGCACGGATATTGGGATACGTTGGAATACGCGATCGACCGTTTTTTGTTTTTGAACTAACTTGCCGCCCGCCCTGCGCGCACCGGGCGTTTGCCGCGACGCTTTTCGCGATGAGCCTCGGCCTTGTCCAGAAGCTCCTGCGCATGGGCGAGCGCGGCCGGCGAACGACTTCCGCCGAGCATGCGAGCCAGCTCCGACACGCGCGCCTCGCCTTGCAAACGCACCATTCGGCTCGAAGTGCGCCCTCCCGCTACGACCTTGTCCACCGAAAGGTGCGCGTCAGCATAGGCGGCGATTTGCGGGAGGTGCGTAATGGCGAGCACCTGCCGTCGCTGCGCCACTTTCGAAAGCGCGCGGCCCACTGCATCGCCGGTGGGCCCTCCGATGCCCGCGTCGGCTTCGTCAAAGACGTAGGTGTCGACCGGATCGATGCCCGCCAGCACACTCTTGACGGCCAACAGAACCCGCGAAAGCTCGCCGCCCGAGGCGATCCGCGCCAGCGGCCGCAACGCCTCGCCGGGATTGGGGGAAAGCAACAGCTCGGCATCCTCGAGCCCACGCGGACCAAGGTCGCCACAGAGCCCCGCGGCCGGCGTGAATTCCACCGCCAACTGCGTTTTCTTCATGTCGAGATCGGCCAACGTGGCGAGCACGCAGGTCGTGAAATCCTTGGCTGCCGCGCGTCGTTTGACGGAAAGTTTTTTCCCGAGCTGGCGCGCAAGTTCGGCCTGCCGTTTCACCTCGGCCTGCGCGGTAGCCAAGTGCTCCTCATGCGCGGTGAGCTCTGCCCGTTCCTTCGCAAACGCCTCGCGCTTGGCCAAAAGCGCAGCGGCATCAGCCACCGCGTGTTTGCGGAAGAGCCGCATCAGCGCGGCAAGCCGCTCTTCGAGTGTTGCAAGGCGCTCCGGATCGGCCGCGACCTGTCGCATGTACGCGCCGAGCGTCCGGCCAGCTTCCGTCAATTCGACCAGCGCGCTTTCAAGCGACACCTGCGTGGAACGCAATTGCGCATCGATAACCGCGGCTTCCCGGACACGCCCGAGCGCACGGCCCACGGTCCCCACCGCGGCCTGGTCGCCGCTGTAGACCAACGCTTCCGCGATGCTCGCCGCCTCTTGCAATTTGCCCGCGGAGGCCAGCACGCGCCGCTCGGCCGCGAGCTGCGTTTCCTCATCTGGCCGCGGTTCGAGTGCGTCAATCTCGTCTTGACAAAAGCGCAACTCCTCGATTCGGCGCGCCCGCGCGGTTTCATCGACGTCCAGCCGCTCGGCCGCCGCCAATGCGACCGCCACACCCGCACGGGCAACGTCATAAGCAGCGCGATCCTCCGCCAACCCCGCGTGAGCATCGAGCAGCCCGAGGTGGGACGCGGTATCGAGCAGAGAGACGTGCTCGTGCTGCCCGGAAATATCGACCAGCCCCCGCGTCACCTGGGCCAACTGTGCGGCCGACGCCAGGGCGCCGTTGATGTAGGCCCGTGATCGCCCTTCCGCCGCCACCAGACGCCGAACCACCAACTCCGCGCCGCCCGTGGGCAAGCCCAACGCGGCGAGGCGAGCATCGCAACTCGCGGGGTCTTCCGGCGCAAAAAGCGCCTCCACCGAAGCTTCATCGGCGCCCGTTCGAACCACGCCGCCCAGCGCCCGCCCGCCGAGCGCGAGGTGCAGCGCATCGACCAGAATCGATTTTCCAGCGCCCGTTTCGCCCGAGAGAACCGTCAACTCGGGGCCGAAATCGATTTCCAACGCATCGATGATGGCCAGCGCCTGAACTTTGAGAGCAACGAGCATGCGCGTTTTCTAGCACGTGGGTCTGACACTAAGCGCGCGTCAGTTGGGCGACGGTTGAACTACCGCCCGCGGTTGCCGCCGCGACGCATCACCCGCCGCGAGCCCTGAACGCCGCCGCCCGGCTGGTTCTGCTGCGTGGGGAAGGCGCCGTTGCGCTGAAACTTGGAGACGAAGGGCTTCTTGGCCCCAGGTTTGGTGTCCGCGGTCGCTTCGGCGTCCTTCTTCTCGGACGGTTCTTTCTCGACTGTCATGGGCTCTCCCTTTTGAGGATCTTAAGTTTACAACCGACCGACCCTGGCCGCACGGTTTTCCGGCTAAACTGGCGCCGCGCATGGGCCTGACTTTTTCGCCGACGCAACTTCTCTTTCTCCTCGTTGCGGCCTTCGCGGCCGGATTCGTTGACGCCATCGCCGGCGGCGGCGGGCTCATCAGCCTTCCCGCGCTCATGGCGGTCGGCCTGCCACCGCACGCGGCACTGGCCACCAACAAAGGGCAGAGCGTCTTCGGCGCGACCGCTTCGCTGACCGGTTATGCGCGCGCGGGCCTGGTCGATCGCCGCCGGGCGCTCTTGGGTTTCCCCGCTGGATTTCTCGGTGCGCTGCTCGGCGCGCGCCTAGTCCTCCTCGTGCGGCCCGAAACGCTTCGGCCGATCGTGGTGGTCCTCTTGCTCTGCGTGGTCGCTTTTCTCTCGCTGCGCCCGAATCTCGGCGAAGACGGCGTGCGTGTCCCGCGCGGCACGCGGCGCATCGTGCTCATCGCTCTGGTGATGGGCCTCTACGACGGCTTTTTCGGTCCAGGCGTCGGCACGTTTCTCATCATCGCGCTGGTGGCGCTGGTCGGACTCGATCTGGCGCGCGCTTCAGCGGAAGCCAAGGTCGTGAACTTCGCCTCCAACCTCGCGGCGGTGATTCTCTTCGGATCGCGCGGGCTGGTCCTCTGGTCGATCGCCTTGCCCATGGCCTTCGCGCAATTCTGCGGCGGATGGCTCGGCGCCCGCTTCGCTATTCGACGAGGCTCGCGCGTGGTCCGCGGCATGGTGATGCTGGTGGCGATCGCGTTGGCGCTCAAGCTTGGTCAGGACATGCTCGCCGGGTAGCTGGATGAACGCCGTCACTCCTCGAGAATGAACTTCCGCGGATTCTCCGGTACACCGTTCACACGCACCTCGTAATGCAGATGCGGCCCGGTGCTGCGGCCGGTGGTGCCGATCGACGCGATGTGATCGCCGCGCCGCACCTTTTGTCCGAGCTTCACGTCGATGCGCGAAAGATGCCCGTAGCGTGTCTTCAAACCGTAGCCGTGATCCAACACCAACACTTTCCCGTAGCCGCCCTCGAGCCCCGCAAAAACCACCGCGCCATCCGCCGGCGCTTTGATAGGCGTCCCCGGCGCCGCTGCGATGTCGATGCCATCGTGCATCACGCGGTCCGCCGTGTAGGGATCGAGCCGCACCGCGAAGTCGCTGGTGACATAGCCACGCGCGGGCCACACGCTCGGCGCGCTGGCCAGGAGCTGTTTCTGATCCTCGAAGTAAGCGGTCATCTCCCGCGATTTCTGCTCCTGCTCGCGCGCCTCACGCTCCAGCGCTTCGAGACTCGCCGGCAGTTTCACCTCGGCGAGCGGTGCAACCGCAGGTGTCGCGCTTTCCACACTCGGCGCAGCAGCAAGGGGCCCCAGCGCCAACTGACGATCGGGATCGCGCAGCTGCGTGATGTTCTCGAGGTTGGCGTTCAAATGTTTCACACGGTCGAGCACGTCGTTGATGTGCTGCACCTTTTCGTGCACGACTTTGAGTTCGCTTACGAGCCGCAAATTCTCCTCGCGCAACGCTGCGTTTTCCGCCGAACGAGAGAGCAGCACGAAGTAGTGCGTGCCGAAAACAAAGAGGAGCAGGACCGCCGCGCTCGCGCCGACCGCGGCCCGAATCAACGTCCGATGCTTGATGGCAAACCGCCGCACGCGCCGCCCCGCGCCATCGGGCACGAAGAAAATCGTGTGCTGCTGAGACGGTTCGCGCTCCAACGATTCTCCTCAACATCAAGCTAGTGCTCGGAAGCCGGGCGGCCACAGAGCCGCAAGCTCGGGACGTTTGAGACGGGAAAAATTACTGGGCGACGCGTGAAGCGTCAACTTAGCTTAGAAGCAGTTTATCCGCAGCGGACCGCGATCACCGTGACGTTGTCATCGCCGCCCCGCGCATTGGCGAGATCCACCAGCCGCTGCGCCACTTCCCCGATCGCCGCCGTTCGAACCGTCTCGCCGATCTCGTCGGGCTCCACCAGATTGGCTAGCCCGTCGGAGCAGAGAACCAGCGTATCGCCCGTCTCCGTTGCCACGCCCATCACGTCGACCAGCACGTCCTCCTCGAAACCAACCGAGCGCGTGATGATGTTTTTGTAGCGGCTCACCCGCGCCTGTTCCGGCGTGAGCAGTCCTGCCTGCACCTGCTCGTTCACCAGCGAATGGTCCTCGGTCAGCTGCAAAACCCGCTCGGCGCGCACCAGATAGACGCGGCTGTCGCCCACGTGACCAACGATCGCCCCTTGATCAAAAATCAAGAGCGCCACCACGGTGGTACCCATGCCGTCCAGCGCGGGCGTGGCTTTGGCGGCATGAAAAACATCGGCGCAGGCGCCCTCCACCGCTTCGCGCAGCGCATCGGCCAGCGGCGTCTCACGGAGCGGCGCAGCGCTCGTGAACGGATTCTCCGGCTGCTCGGCCGCGCCTTTCAACTCACGCTCGATCGCGGCCACGGCCAACTTCGAGGCGGTCTCGCCACCCGCATGTCCACCCATGCCGTCGGCAACGACGAAGAGCCCGAGCCCCTCGTTCACCAGGTAGCTGTCTTCGTTGTGATCGCGCTTCATCCCGACGTCGGACACAGCGGAAAAGGTCAGCGGCGCGCGCGAGGACACGACGGCACTTTACGGCCTCCCGGCGCGGGCGGCAATTGCGGCACCGATGTTACAATCGGCCGATTCCAATTGAATCGCGGAGGTTCCATGCGAATCACCTGGTGGGCACTCGTCGGCGTTCTAAGCTCGGGGTGCCGAACACCCGACAAACATGATCACAGCGCCATCCTTGCCGCCGTGCCGACGGCGCTCGACTTTGGAACCGTCGCGCCGGGCGCCTCCGCAGCGCGCACCCTGGTCCTGTCCAACAAAGGCGCGGACACGATCACCCTTCACGATTTCGTCCTCGATGGGACGACGGCAATTTCATCTTTCGGCGTTCCATCAACCCAATCGACCGCGGCCTTCCAGATCGCAAAACCCGGCAATCTCTCCTTGGGCCGCGGCGCTTCACTCACCGTCACGATCACCTATGCGCCAACATCCGAGGGATCCGACAGCGTGCGCCTCCTGGTTCTCTCCGACGCCGATAACGATTCGTCCCTCGCCGTTTCGCTCACGGGCAAAGCGGCATTACAGCGCGCCCCCGGAACGCTGGCCACCGCAGTTGCTGCGGGCCTCAACTACAGCTGCGCCGTCACCAAGGCGGGCGGGCTCAAATGCTGGGGGTACAACGGCGAGGGTCAACTCGGCGACGGGACGAAAAAGAGCCGCGGCATTCCACAAAACGTCTCCGGCCTCACCGCCGACGTAGCGAACGTCTCGGCGGGCGATCACGGCTGCGCGATCACCACGGCTGGTGCCGTTTACTGCTGGGGCCCCGGCGACAACGGGCAACTCGGCAACAACAGCTGGGCCGAGAGCGACGCACCGGTCGCCGTGGCGGGGCTCTCGGCGGGCGCGCAATCCGTCAGTGCGGGGTTGGGGCACAGCTGCGCCATTACCGCGACAGGTAGCGCCCAGTGCTGGGGGCTCAATGCGGCCGGCGGATTGGGCGACAACTCGCAATCGAACCGCCCAACGCCCGTCGACGTCGTCGGCCTTTCCAACGTGGCGCAGATCTCAGCGGGCATCTACTACACTTGCGCGGTGACCCATTCCGGCGCCGTCAAGTGTTGGGGAGCGGGCAGCAATGGCCAACTCGGCAACGGCGGCAACAACGACAGCGCCGTGCCGGTTAACGTCGCGGGCCTGGCCGGCCCCGCACGCGCGGTCTCCGCCGGAGCCTTTTTCCTGACCGGAAACGAAGAGAGCACCTGCGCGCTCCTGCAAGATGGCACGGTCCAGTGCTGGGGCTCAAACAGTCTCGGCGAACTCGGAAACAACAATACGGATGCTAGCCTCACGCCAATCACCGTCGCCGGCCTTGCTGGAGTAACCTCGTTTTCGGGAAGCGTTGACGACAAATGCGCCGTCGCTTCCGGCAACGTCTTTTGCTGGGGCAGCAACAGCACCGGCCAACTCGGAGATGGGACCAAAAACGACCGCCACGTGCCGACCTCCGTCAGCGCCCTTTCCGGAGCAACGGCCGTGGTCACCGGCGGTCCGCACGCCTGTGCCATTGTTGGAGCTGGTGTGGTTCACTGCTGGGGCGCGAACGGCTTCGGCGAGCTCGGCGATGGCACACAGCAAACGCGGATGACCCCTGTGGAAGTACAGTTTTGAAACCCGCGGGGGCCATTGTCATTTTGTTCATCGCCGCCGCGCCAAACGATCCAGCGTTACGGCTCCTCGTGGACCAGCGACTGCACGTAGTGAACGAGACTCCAGGCCTCCGCGGGACTGAGCGATTCGGCGTAGGATGGCATCGGTGTGCCGCTCATGCCCGTCATGAAGACGCGGTAGAGATCCTCGGAGCGGTCGCCGCATTTTAAGTAGTGCCCGCGCGTGAAGTCGTGGGGCAAAATTTTGTGGCCCCAGTCGTCGACCAGCGTGGAGCCCGAAGGTCCGTCCCCTTTTCCTGTGGCGCCATGGCAGGACGCGCAAGCGAGACGGGTCCAAACCTCGCCGCCCTTTTCGCGCGAGACCGCGTCGTTCGTGGGCTCGGCCGGGATTTGAATCGGCGCGGCCGGGGCCTGTTCCTTCCAGGCGGGCGAAAAAGTTTTCAGGTATTCGACCACGTCACGAAGGTTGCGTTCTCCCAGCACACCCCAAGACGGCATGTTGGTGTGGAACAGCCCCACGGTCAACGTGCGCATCAAATCCTCGTTGGTAGGCAGGCTGCCCGACGGCGTGGAGCGCCACTTGAAAACGCCGCGGGTAAAATCGCGCGGCGCGGGATCCAGCCACGGCGCCGAGTAGCCACGCCCGTCCCCTTCGACACCGTGACAGGAGATGCAGTAGCGATCGTAGACCGCGTTGCCGCGCTTCACCCGCTCCGCGTCGAGGGATTGCGGCGCCGCCGTGGGAGCCTCGGTGGTCGGGATGTCGAGCGCGGGCGGCACCTCGGCGGCGGCGATCAGGCCGAGCGGGAGCAAGGCCAGGAGAACAAACAAGAGAGAACGTCGCATGTGGAATCTCCTCTAAAACGCGAAATCGAAACCGGCCAGCCCGGTCACCGTTGACGGCGCCGTACCATCGGCGGCAAGCGCGGCACTGCGGCTCACCTCGAGATGAACCGCGAGCTCCGTGCGGCTGGTCATCTCCACGGTGTGGCGAATGGCTGCGGTCAGCGCGTTGAGGTTGCCAGTTGCGAGAGGCGCGGCATCGCTACCGGCCTGCGTGTTTCGGATTTGCTCGTAGCGCACGATGCCCGTCCAGCGCAGACTCGGGGTGTAAGTCAGCTCGCCAAAGCCGCCGACGAACTGCCCGTCGCGCACGCCGCTTTGAATGAGGCCGGCGTCGTCGCTTCCCGTGAAGGCAACCGCCGAGGCGGTTAACGGGAACACGATGCTCAAGAACGTGAGGTGCAGCTCAGCGCCCATTCGGCGGTAAGCCTTGAAGCTCGATCCCGTTCCCAGAACCGGGGCCGCCGTTCCCTCAGTCGGGGTCAGCACCTGGAAAGCGGTCGGATGCCAACCGCTCATTCCGAAAACGCCGGCCGTAACGGCCGCCAGCAAATCATTGTCGACGTACTGCGTACCCTGAAGATGCGCCCACACCGCTGGCGTGCTTACCCAATGCCCCGAGAGCGGCGCACCGTTTTCGTTGGAGACCGAGATTGAATAGCGCAAGCGGCTGTAGTCGGAATGTCCATACCACTCGACGCCCGTTTGATTTTCGCCCGGTTCGTAGGTGACCGCCGAGCCTTGCGGATGGAAATGGTAAACGTTGTAGCCCTGCGTTAGCGTGAGCGAGCGGTGCTCGTCGATGGGCAGGTCGATCGCGTGTTTGCCGACGCGCAAGTTCGCCCACGAAGATCCCCCGATGTCGTGAATGCCAACAAAAGCCGATTCGAGATCTCCGTCTTGCGGACCTTGGCTGAATCCTGCACCGGTCAGGCCCGGCGTGTAGGTGACGAGGTAACTGACCTTGTTCGCGAGGGTCCCTCCCGAGAGCACGTCCAGCCCCGTGAAACCGAAGGCACCGGTCTGCGTGGTGGTGGTGCCGCCGTCGGTTGCGACCAGCGCTTGGCGCAACCACTGGTAGCCCACGGTGGTGCGCATGGCGAGCGGCCAATACGAGCCCGGCTGCTCGATGGGCGCATCGCGTCCGCCCTCAAGACGAAAGCCGCGGTCGCGAAACGATTGCCCGAAATCGTTGAGGCGCGGCCACACCTCGTGGCAGGAGGAGCAGGCCAATCCCGTCTTGCGCGCGAACGCCGGCAGCGCGTGGGCAAGCGCTGGAGCGAGGACAAGGGCTACGGCTGAAATGACGCCACGAAACGGAGCCGCAAGAAACATGGTTGGTCCTCCTGAGCGTAACCACTGCAACACCGGGGCCGCAGAAGCCTTTCCGAGAAGTAGCGAGCTTCGTGGAGGCGCAGCGATCGCGCGCGAACGACTCCAGAAGCGCAGAAACTGCGCATGACTGATGGCGCACGCAACGTTTGCGCGAAACGGGAATCTGCGACGTCCGTGCTACCCCGCAACGATCCGATCGCCGCCCGCGCGTTTGGCCGCATAGAGCGCCGCATCCGCGCGCCGAAACAGATCGCGCGGTGTCGTCTCGAGCGCGGCGATACCGAACGAACCTGTCGCGCCGAGCGAGGCGAACGCCAGGCGAATCCGATCGACCAGCGTCTGGGCTTCCGCCGCATCGGTGCCTGGACACAAAAGCGCCAACTCGTCGCCGCCGATGCGGAAAGGCAAGTCGACCAGCCGCATGTGCTGGCGAAGCGCATCCGCCACGCGCGCCAGCAATCCGTCTCCAGCTTGGTGACCGAGACGATCGTTGATGGCCTTGAAATGATCCAGGTCGGCCACCACCAGCACCAGCGGCCTGGTGTCGCGATGCGCGCGCGCACTCTCTTCGGTCAACCGCGCGTGAAACGAACGTGCATTTCCCAATCCCGTCAGCGCGTCGGTGACCGCCAGCGCGCGCAGCTCGGTGTTGGAATTCGAAAGCTCGTCCAGCAACAGCCCAACCAGCGCGCCGAAAACCGTGAAAACCGCCAGCGTCGACACCAGCAGATAGCTGTACAGCTCCGCGTGCGCGACGATTTCCGCGCGCGCACCATCCTGCGCGGCGGCGCCCGAAAGCATGCGCAAGAAGAGCCAACCCGCGGGCGCTCCAGTGGCCAGCACCGCACCCGTCAGCGCGAAGTGGTGCCAGCGGGGTGACGCGACACCATCCTTCAAAAGCTCAGCGTGTCTGCGATCCACTCGATGGTCTTCCCTCGTCGCGCCCGCTTCCATCAACCGGCTGCGCTGGTTGAGAAAACCACCGGCGCGCTCGAAAAGGAGCCCCGCACTTTCGCTGGCCCACGAGAGCGGACCGCCACGGCGAAGATCCGTTGTGGCGAGCGGCCGTGCAGACGCAACGTGCCCCGCAATCCAGGCCTCGACCTGCTGCGCGGCCTCTGCGCCGTCGGCTTCCACCAGCGCTTCCATCATCACCAGCGACGCCGGATCCACGTTGAAGCTCCCGACGAGGAGCTTCGTTCCATCGATGGCGGCCGCCTTCGCATGCAGCACCGATCGGTGCCATTCGAACAGACGCACACCCGAGGTCAGCAGGCGACGGTAGAGGCGGCGCGTGGCCAAATGGGTGAAGGCGACGTCGGTGCGACCCGCCAGAAGCAGCGTCACCTCCACCCCCCGCTCAGCCGCGGCGCAGATGGCGCGCAAGAGTTGGCGGTCCGGCAAGAAATAGCCCTGCGCCAGGGCGATGCGCTGGCGGGCGTTGCGGATGGCGCGCAAATAACGGCGCCGCAAACGCCGCCCACCCCACGGACGTGAAAGCAGCACGCGCACCGGTCCGTCGCTCACTGGCAATGGCGCGCCGGCAATCTCGCAGGCGAGGCGCTCGCACACCGGACCTTCGAGCTCGACAGCAAGATCGGCCCAGCCACCCTCCTCTTCCGACCAGGCGTATTCGTTTCCGATGTTGATGCCACCGATGAAAGCCACGCGGCGATCAACCAGCAGAATTTTGCGGTGGTCGCGGTTGAAACGGCCGACCAGAAAGGCGCGCAGCCTGTTGTGTATACACACTACACACCCTGCCGCCGCCAGCTCCGCGAAGATCGTCCGACCATCTGCCGCGGAGCCCCAACCGTCGAGAATGACCTCCACCCGCACGCCGCGCCGCCGTGCTGCAACGAGCGCATCGAGGAAATGGCGACCGGTGGCGTCGGTCCGAAAAAGATAGACCTCGAGGTAGACGCTCTCGCGTGCCGCGGCGATGGCGGCGAGCATGCGCGCAAAGGCCTGCGCTCCACCGGCAAGCAGCTTCACCCCATCCATAGGGCCACCACCCGCGCCGTCTGCCGCGCCATCGCAAGACTTCGCAAGATTTGCAGCGGCCATGGTCCCTTCCTGATCAGCATGCAGGAGCGCGGCCAAGCCGCGGCATCGCAGTTGCATTTCATCGCGACATGGACACACCGCGACAAAAAATCTTGATCGCCTTTGACGGTTCCCCGCCATCCGAGCACGCGCTGCAGGAAGCCATCGAGCTCGCCCGGCAAGGCGGGCACGAACTGCTCGTCGCCTACGTCATTCCACCTTTGCACCTTCCGCCCGAGGTGGAAGGCTCCTGGGTGGGCGAGGCCGAACAACAACACCGCGCCTTCGGGATGCACCTCACTGAAAATGCCGTGGCCAAAGCGCGGGCTGCGGGCGTACCGGCGGTCGCCGCTGTCGTCTATGGGGAAGCCGCCGACACGCTCGCTGGCGAGGCGGAGGACCCGAGCGTCAAAATGGCGGTGATTGGTTCACGCGGCCAGGGTGCGTTGAAGCGCGCGCTTCTCGGCAGCGTCTCGTCGCGGCTGGCGCACATCTGCATCAAGCCGCTGCTCATCGTTCGCTGACGCAAATCCTGCGATCCGCCAAAACACCGCGCAAAGGCTGCGCAAGGAGAATAAATGGAATTTCCAGTCATGATGGTGGCCTTCGTCGCCACGGCCGCCCTGGTTTTGGGCTTTATCGGATGGGCGGGTTCACGCTAACTAAGCGGAATGGCCGAATCATTGTTCGAGGAGCTCAAACGGTATGTGGGATTTTGCGCGGCGGATAAGACAGCCCTGCGCGAGCTCTACCCTGCCGCGGCACCCCGTTTTGCCTCCGTCGCCGAAGTTTTCTACGCGCGTATCCTCGAGCATGAAGGCGCGCGCAACGCGCTGCGCGGAGGGGAGCGTCAGGTCGGCCACCTCAAGGTGACCCTGGTCGCTTGGATGGATAAGCTTTTGACCGGCCCGTGGGACGAATCCTACTTCGATCTGCGCTGCCGCATCGGCCGCCTTCACGTGCGCATTGCGCTGCCGCAGCATTACATGTTCGCCGCCATGAACGTCGTGCGAAACGAGTTCAACAACATCGTCGACGACGTCTACCCAAAACAGCTCCCGCAAAAACATGCCGCCCGCCGCGCGCTCGAGCGCATTCTCGATTTGGAGCTGGCCATCATGCTGCACACCTACCGCGAAGACCTGGTGGCGCAGCAAGCGCGCACCGAGCGGTTGGCGACCTTCGGGCAGCTGGTGGGATCGATCAGCCATGAGCTGCGCAATCCGCTCGGCGTGATGGAGTCCTCGCTCTATTTGCTCAGCTCGCGCATCGGCGAGGACGAGCGCGCCAAGAAACACGTGGCCCGCATCGGGGAGCAGCTCGGCATCGCCAGCGTCATCATCTCGAACCTGCTCGATCTGATTCGCGACAATCCGCTGGTGCGCGAGCGCGTCCCTCTTGCCCAGGTGATTTCCGCCCTCGCCCTGCCACAGCCGCCCGGCGTGCGGCTCACCACGAGCGGACTCGACGATCTCTTCGTCGACGGCGACGCGTCCCAACTTCGGCAGGTGTTCACCAACCTGATGGAGAACGCCATTCACGCGGTCGGCGAATCGGGCGAGGTCACAATCCGCGGGCGACGCTTGGACGAGGCCCTCGAAATTGCCATCGAAGACTCCGGTCCCGGCGTCGATGAAGTCACCAAGCGCCGCCTCTTCGAACCGCTCATCACCACCAAACAAAAAGGCGTTGGCTTGGGACTCGCGCTGGTCAAACGTTTCGTCGAGCGGCACGGCGGAACGATCGTTTACGAGCCTCAAGGGTCGGGCGCGCGCTTTGTGGTCCGACTTCCGGCGGCGCTGTAAATGCGAAAATTTCTCTTCGTCGACGACAACCGCGCGCTCGGTGAAAACCTAGCCGAGATCGTCTCCGACCAAGGAGACACGGCCACGGTGGCTGCGAGCGGCGCCGAAGCGTTGGACTTGGCCCGCGCGAGCCAGTTTGACGCGCTGGTCACCGACATGCGCATGCCGGTGATGAACGGCGCCAAGCTGGTACACGAAATCCGCCGCATCGATCCCGGCCTACCTGCCGTCGTCATCACGGCCTACACCGGCGACGCGGATCTGGAAGATGCGCGCCGGGAGGGCCTCCTCGCGATCTTGCAGAAGCCGGTGCCGGTAGAACGGCTCTTGCGCCTGCTCAAGCAAGCGCGCCGCAATGCGCTGGTCGTGCTGATCGAAGACGACGAAGCGCTGGCCGACAACCTGACCGAAGCGCTGTCTGAACGAGGATTCACCGCGGTCACCGCCGATTCGGTGAGCGAAACCGATCGACTCGGCGGCGTGCGACCCTTCGCGGCGATAGTCGATCTGCGCGTCCCCGGCGGGCCCGACGGAGAAGCGATGCGGCGCTTGGCGGCGCGGTTTCCAGCGCTCTCGATGATCGTCACCACCGCGCACGACATCGATGCTCCGCTCGCCTGCGCGCACCTCTTCCGCAAACCCTTCGACACCCCTGCCTTGCTCCAGCAAGTCGAGCAGCTTTGGGTGGCGCCCAAATGACCACGCCCGCCGCCCGCGTGCTGATCGTTGACGACAACACCGCGCTGGCGGAAAACATCTCCGAAATTCTCACGGAGGAAGGCTGCGAATGCCGCGCCGTCGGATCCGCGAAGGCCGCGCTCGCCGCCTCAGCGGACGGTTACGATGTAGCGCTGGTCGATCTGCGGCTGCCCGACGGCGACGGAACCGAGCTGGCAGGACAGCTCAAACAAAAAGTTCCACTCGGGGAAATCGTGGTGCTCACCGGCTATGCCACCGTGGCGACAGCGACGGCGGCGGTCCGCGCGGGTGCGTTCGCCTATCTCATCAAGCCCTGCGCCATGCCCGAGTTGTTACTCACCATTCAGCAGGCCATGCGCCATGTCCGACTGGCGCAGGAGAAGCGCGATCTCGCGCGCCGGGCCATGGTGGCCGAGAAGCTGGCCGCGGTGGGGACGCTCACGGCGGGACTTTCGCACGAGATCAAAAACCCGCTCAACTCGGCGGGGCTTTGGCTCACCATCCTCGAACGGCGCGTCCGTACCCTCGATGAAAAATTGCAACCTCCGCTCCTCCTGCCGCTGGCAACGGTGCAAAACGAAATCCGCCGCCTCGATCACCTGCTCGTCGACTTCTTGCAGTTCGCCCGTCCCCAGGTGCTCACGCCCAAACCCGTGGACTTCGGCGCGGTGATCGGCGCTGTCCTAGAGCTGCTCACCGGCGAAGCGGTCCGGCGTGGCGTCCACCTCTCCCGCGCAACCCCGACGCTGCCATCCGTGGCCGGCGACGGCGATCGGCTCAAGCAGGTGGTGATGAACCTGACGCTCAATGCGCTCGATGCCACGCCCAACGGAGGCACGGTGACGCTCACCGCTTCGCACGTCGGCGAGGAGGTCGTGCTGACCGTCGACGACACCGGGGCTGGGATTTCGCGAGAAGCGCGTGAGCGAATCTTCGAGCCCTTTTTTACGACGAAGGCCAGCGGAACCGGGTTGGGCTTGCCAATCGTTCACGCGATCGTCACCCAGCACGGCGGGCAGATTTCGAGTGGGACAGCACCGAGCGGCGGCGCGCGAATGACGGTGCGGTTACCGATCATGCGATAAAAAGGGACGCGCCATTTTCGTTGTTGCCGTGAACTAGTGGTGCCGCCAACGCCTGCTGGCCTTTGCCGACGATCCGCCGCGACCGACGCTTACGGTTGGCGCCTTGCCCGAGCCTTCGGATATAGCTATTGTATATCTATCAATGAAACTGTCCGATGATCCACCCGCACGGGACTGGAAAACGAAAGGAACCTTTATGAACAAGCGTGCGAAGAAGGATAGGCAGCTCGACGAGTTCGAAACGAAAGACCTCGGGGAGGATATCGAAGCCTCAGGGCTCAAGCCTCGGCTCTTGAAACACAAGAGCCAGGCGACTTCTATCGTCTTGCCTCTGGACCTAATCGCGAAACTCCGCAAGAAGGCGGCCAAGCGGCACATCGGTTACCAGACGATGCTGAAGATCATCGTAGCCGAACATCTCGAGGATTATTAAACGACGAGGAGTGGCGAGCTAGACTAACTATTCCGCTTCCGCCGGCGCAGCCTCCGCGTACTCCTTCAAGCGGTACTGAATCTTGCGCGGGCTGATGCCCAGCACCTGTGCGGCGCGAATCGTCGAACCCTGCACCATCTCCAACGTACGCAAAATGGCCTCGCGTTCGATCGCATGCAACGTCGCGCCGGGGATCAGCGACCCCGCGCCCTGACCGAGCGGACGCGGCCCCCGAAGCGTTGCCGGCAGATCGTCGGCGGTGAGCTCGCTGCTCTTTCCGAGCACCACCGCGCGCTCGACGGCGTTTTCCAACTCGCGAATGTTGCCAGGCCAGTCGTGCGCCAAGAACGCGTTGAGCGTCCCCGGCGCCAGGCCCTTCACGTCCTTGCCATAGGCGGTGGCGTACTTTTCGAGGAAGTGGCTCACCAGCGCCGGAATGTCGCTCTTGCGCGCGCGCAGCGGCGGCAAGGTG
Organism: Deltaproteobacteria bacterium; assembly: GCA_023248955.1. GTDB lineage: Bacteria > Myxococcota > Myxococcia > Myxococcales > JAHFDP01 > JAHFDP01. The sequence continues at coordinate 22,869 of JAHFDP010000023.1, read as the reverse complement.
ATCGCGACAACGTTGAGGCGGTAGTAGAGATCCTCGCGGAAGCGGCCCGCTTTGGCTTCGGCGGCCAGGTCACGGTTGGTCGCCGCCACGACCCGCACATCGACCTTGAGCGTCTGCGTGCCGCCCACGCGCTCGAACTCCCGCTGCTGCAACGCGCGCAAAAGCTTCACCTGCACGGACGGTGAAATCTCGCCGATTTCGTCGAGAAAAAGCGTGCCTCCGTCGGCCAGTTCGAAGCGGCCCTCCTTGCGGCCGATGGAACCCGTGAACGATCCTTTTTCGTGCCCGAAGAGCTCGCTCTCCAACAACGACTCCGAGAGCGCCGCGCAAGCCACTTTCACAAATGGCTTGTCCTTGCGATCCGACGCCTCGTGCAACGCCTGCGCGATGAGCTCCTTACCGGTGCCCGATTCGCCGAGCAGGAGCACCGTGGCCTTGGTCGGCGCGGCTTGTTTGATCACGTCGAACACCGCGACCAGCTCCGGTGCATCGCCGACAATATTTTTGAAGCGCACCCGCTCTCGCACGCGTTCGCGCAGGCCAGCCGCTTCGCGCAGGAGCGCGCGTTTCTCGAGCGCCTTTTGCAACACCATCAGCGCGGCACCCACGTCGAGCGGCTTCACCAGAAAATTTTCCGCACCCGCTCGCATCGCTTCCACGGCCACGTCAATCGACGCATAGGCCGTCATCATCACGAAAACCGCGTCGCTGCCCATCTCTCGCGCACGCTTAAGCAGGGAGCGCCCATCGAGCTTGGGCATGCGCATGTCCGAGAGCACTGCGGCAGGCGCAAAATGGTCCAGGGCTTCGAGCGCTTCCTCTCCGTCGGCCGCTTCGGCGACCTCGTAGCCTTCCTCCACGAGCAGCGTGCGCAACGCATCGCGCGCATTCTGCTCGTCATCAACGATGAGGACGCGTTCACGCATTAGCGAACTTTACTCGATCGCAAAAACGGTGAGCGAACCGCGCCTATTGGCTGGCAATGGACCAATGTCGATCTCCAACTAAAGACAAGCTTCGCCGAGCATTTCGAGCGCATCGGTGGTGGTAAAGATTCCGACGAGCGCGCCCTCCTCCATCACCACCGCGCAACCGTACCGAAGCGCGGCCATCTCGCGCACCACGTCAGCGAGCGGCGCGTCTGGAGCAACGCTAAAGGGCTGCTCGGTCATGGCCTCCTCGACCGGTTCCACTTTCGGATCCACACCGGGAAGCGTTTCCAGAAGGTAGAGATCGCGCTGCGAGACCACGCCAACGAGACGCCCCGCCTCCATCACGGGAAGATGGCGAATCGCGTGGCGCCGCATCAGGCGGTGGGCCGTCGCGAGCGGTTCGCGCGGCCCGATGGTGAGCGGCCCGGTCGTCATGTGCTCGGCAACCGTGGAAGGGGCGCTGACGTTGGCTGTCATGGGAAACCCCTAAAACGCCGCTTGCAGCATCAAACGCGCTTCGATCACGTTCTGCCGCGCGATGCTTCCACCCTTGGTGAGCACCGCCGTTTGATCCGGCAATTCGGTGGCGACGTATTGACCCACCTTCGGCTCGGTCACCACGGGCGTGCCGAGGAGCATCGGCACATCGGCCACCAGCTTCAGCCGCTGGTCATCAAAAAAGTACGCGATGCTGGGCGTGATTTCGTGAATGGGATCGCCGCCGGTAATCGGCATGGCGCCCGCAGCGAAATTCTTTTCCGGAAAGAGCACCGCGTAGCGCAGCGCAATTTCCACCGGCGAAAAACCGACGCCCGCCTGGATGCGACCGCCGGCATTGTGCGCGACGCCATACTTGTTGCTGTAGCCAGCCCAGTTGACTTCAGCCTCAGCGGAGAGTGTCGCAGCGCCAAGCGGCGTCCGCAGCGCAGCGTCAGCACCGAGCTGCCAAAAGGTGCCGGCATCCAGCGGGTGTTGCCCGATGTACTGGTTCCAGTTGCCATTCAAAAGCAGCGGCTTGTCGGCGAGCTTCACGTTGAGCACCGTGGAGTGACCGACGATGGAATCCTTCGTGTAGAGCGCGTTCACGAAAAACGCCGCCTTCGTCTCCGCAGGAGCCAAATCGTTTTTGAGCGCGTAGGCATCATCGTCGACATTGCCGAATCCAGCGCGCACGACAAGTTCCGGAATGCCCAATTTCTCAGGCAGATAGTGATTCGGTGGAACGTCCCGACCGCCGCCGGTAAACACGCCGCCGATGAGCGTGAGAAGCCCCGGGTGCAGTGTCAACGCGGCGCCTACATCGCGCCCGACGCGAAAACCCAAATCCTGCACCGAGCGATCGATGAACTGCGCGTTGCCCGAATAGGTGAGCCGCTCACGTCCGTACGGAACCTTGAATTGACCGACCTTCAGGTAGGACCCGTCGAACGGCAGCGGAATATTGGCGGAGAGATCGAGGAGCCCGAGCGAAACGCCGGTCGTGGCGACGATGGATTCTTCGCCGCCCAGCGCCAGCTCCACGTTGAACGAGGCGCCGTGGTAGCGACCGTTCGTGCGCAGGCGCGCTTCCTTCATGAAGAGATAGACCCGCGCGTGATCGTCTACCGGGTCGTTGACACTCTGTCCGAAGCCCAGAAGCTGCATCCTGGCACCGACATTGAGATCGGCGTCGGCCGTGTGCACCACGGAAAGGTCGGCACGGGCAGGTGCGGCAGCGAGTGAACTGAACAAAAGCGCAAGAATGTATTTCACGAGAACCCTCGGGGTTATGGGTTGGTGGTGCTCTCAACGAGTGCAGCCTGGACATCAAAGCGGATCGTGATTTCGTCGTGCGTGCGCAGGACTCCGACCAACGCGGTCGGCGGGCTCACACCAAAATCCGTCATGCGCAGCGCAACAGAGCCGCGGCCTTGAACGTGATCCCCGGTGCGGTTCGCGGTGCCTGTAAGGACCACGGTCTTTGCAACGCCAGCGATGGTCAGAACGCCGGCCGCGTGAATCACCGCGGAGGTGCCCTCCACGGTTGCCTCGTACGACGAAAGTACAAAGGTAATTCGGGGGTGCTCGCCGGCCTTCAGCGCCTCTCGCAACTTGCCGTCCATGGTGCTGTCACCGCACGAGATCTCTTTGATGACCACCGCCGTCACCAGGCGGGCTAGCGATCCCGGAACGCGGGGGGCATCCACGCTCTGTGCTTCGGCGGCGAAATCGTGCAGTGGCGCCGAGCAGGTCCAGGCATGCACGTTGGAATCGCCATCGATCCAGAGACGACTCGCGGGATCGAGTACGAGCTGCGCTGCAGCGGCGGGGGCGGCGAGGGCCGTCACGAGAAGCAGCGCGAGTGGGGGGCGGACGCCGTTGGTCGTTGAATGAGTCACTGACTGGCGTCATTGCAGCGCGCGTGCCGACGGCCTTTGCAAGGGGAAACGTGTCCCGCCAACGCAGCATTTGCGCGCTTCGGAAATGCCGTCGCAAATTTTGCGGCCTTGGCGCTCGCACCAGCTCCTCGACCTGGAGCGCATCGAGCTTCGGAGCCGGGTCAAGCTTCATCAAATCGACATCCGAGAACGCTAATTGGGAGAAGGCCACTCGCACCGAAAGCGATGGCAGCCAGGAAGGTGGTGCTCAAGACATTGGGGTGTGTTCTCAAATTCGCCAGACCTGCGACGAGCGATCGCGGGCCGCTCGCGATCGTGCTCCTGCGGGGGCCGCGCGACGCACCGAAAAGTGCGCCTTCGCGTCCTCCTCGTGGATGATTTGGAAGATTGGCCACGGCTCTATTTTGGATTGTCTCTGGCCGAAAACACCCCTACAGACTGTAGCATCGTTCTTGGGAGAGGCTGGAGGGGGAGCGGGCTCCCCCTCCAAGATGGCGTCACTTCTGATGACGGAGCCTCGGAGCAGGGCCTACAAATGAATCGGCGCATGTGCGGAGGCGCTGTAAGCGCTCGGTCGGACCCGGGCTCACCCCACCCGCCGCCGCGTCTTTCGACGCGTCGCTGTGAGCGAAAAATGAATTTTTCAAAAGGCTCACAGGTTAGACCACCACGCCGATCGCCAGCATCACGGCGTGTTCCACTTCGGACAGTCGCGATGGTGTGAGCGGCGGCCCTAGCGGACCCGAGACGAGATCGGGTTTGAACAGCGTGGTGATCTCCTCGGCATGCAGCATCGAGGCGTGCGCCGCGCCGCCTTCACCGGATTTTAGCTCGACGTGCGTGGGCGCGAACCGCAGGTGGCTGTAGCAGGGGACGATCAAAACGCCGCTGGCATAGCGGTTGCGAATGTCCTGTGAGATCACCAAGACCGGGCGGCGCTTGTCGAGGTACGCCCAGTAAAGAAATCCGCGGCGCGGCGCGTCCTTCATGCGCGGTGCTTTCTCGACGGCCGCGCTGCGAGCTGGCGTTCGGTTGCAGCAACCACGCGTCGTGCGCTGCCGCTCGACCAGCTGGCGTAAGCGCTTTCGTCGCGCCGTTCGTCTGCGGTGAGACTTTCGTAGTAGGCGGCGGTCTGTCGTTCGAGTTCCCGCGCGCGATCGTTTTTGTCGCCGCTGCGCAGGAGCGCTTCCAACGTGCTGCTTCGCGATGCGCCCGTGGCGCGGGCCTTTTGTTCGAGTTGGCGGATGACGTCGGGGGAGAGAGAAAAGGTCACACGAATCTTACGCGCTATGCTCATAACATACATCATACTTCGCTAGCCGCTCAAAAACACCACCGCGTTGTTCGCCATGTGCGCGCAGAGGCCCGCGCCGATCTCCTCGGCGATCGGCGCGGCGATCACGAAGGTGGCGAAGGCCACCAGTCCGCGCACGGATCGTATGTACACTACTTAATATCGTATGTCAAGTATAATATATCAAAAATCTAAAATAACTCAACCACATGTTCTCGCTTCGGTTTTGTTTTTCAACGGCCTGCTGGGTGATTTTCACGGTTCGCCCCAAAGATCGCGGCCGAGGTTTTTCCTTCAGCTCGCGCACCAGCTCCTCGACCTGGAGCGCATCGAGCTTCGGAGTCAATGCCTGATCCTCGATCGCCACCGCGCACCCTCTTCGCGATCCCGATCCTGGCGTATTATTTCGTTCATGACACGATCGCTTTGGAGCTTGGCGCTGCTGCTCGGTCTCTGTCTCTTCGCTGCTTGCGCGTCAGTGCCAAAACAGACCGAGGTCGTTGCCGACAAGGTCGTCGCCAGATCCGAGGGCCTAACCGCGCGCCCGAGTTGGGTCTCGGAAAATACCAGCGTCGTTGCGCACGGCGACACCTTCAGCTTCATCGGCATGGTCGAAACGCCGGGGGACAGCCGCGTCCAGATGGCCCTCAAAGCTTCGGACGCCGCTTCCCGCGGACAGGTGGCCACGATGGTCGCGTCAGATATAACAAATATATTTCAAGCGGCCCAGTCCGCGCATGCCGTGCAGTCCGAGGGGAAACGGTCGTCGACGGAGGACCAGCAGGTGACGTCGCTCATTCAGGAGGCCAGCCACGTCACGCTTCATCAAATCGACATCCGAGAGCGCTATTGGGAGAAGGTCGTTCGCACCGAAAGCGATGGCAGCGAAAAGGTGGTGCTCAAGACATTCAGTATCCTCGACATACCGAAACGTGATCTCAAAAGCTTGCTCCTCGGCGCCATCGGGCGATCCCAACAAGCCGAGGATTCTCGACTCCATCTGAAATCGCTCGTGGAGCGCTTGTGGGAAGAAACGGAGGGGCCGCGATGATGTTCCTCGCCATCGCTCTTGCAACTGCGGCCGGCGCCGACAAACCCGCATGGGTCGCCGTGGATTACCGATCGCCCGAGGAGTGGGGCTTCTACTGCGAGGGATCCGGCAAGACCGAAGCCGAAGCGCTCCAGGCCGCGGAGCTCGAATGCGCGCACAAGATCTGCATGCTCTTCGGTGTGGAGGTCGACGCGCAGACCCAATCGAAGGAGACGCTAAAAGAGATTGCGGTCACCTCCACGGTGATCGAGCGCTGCCCGGCCGTGCGCGTCCGCGGCCGCAAGGACAAGAAAAAAAGCGTCTCCTGCGAGGAGAGCGATTGTCACGCCTTCCTCTGGCAGACCTACCCCAAGTCCGAGTACGACGCGGAGTACGCGCGCCTGAACGCGCCCGCGATCTCCAAGGTTCTCGAGAAGACCATCATCGTTATCGAGGGAAGCAAGACCTTCAAAGACCCGAAGGAGTGCCGGGAGGACTTGGTCGACTATGCAGCCCTGCACGGCGAGAGCGACGCGGCGTCCACGCGCCGAGTAGAAATTCTCCAGAAGGCCGGGAAGAGTTGTGCGCAGCTCGATTACCGCGACGTCCCGCTGCAGACCGAGTTCATCAAGACCATCTGGTCGGGCACGGGAGCGCGGGAGGTCAACGCGTCGCTCTTTTTGGCGGTACGGCTGGGAAAGGAGTCCTCGGTCGAGGGCAGCGTCGCCGCCCTGCGCCGAGCGGAGGAGGAAATGTTGCGCGCGCGGACCAAAACGGAAGAGCTCCGTCGGTTCATGCTCGACCATTTCGACATTTTGAAGACGCCCTTCGCCGACGAGGAGGGCATCCGCTCGGCATCGAAACTCTACGGATTGCTCGTCCAAAAATGGCCAGCCTCGCTCGCCCAAGAGATACGCGTGTGCGCGATGCGCCGGGTGTCGCGCGCGGACACGCAGGACCGGGAGGTCTGTTTTTCGCTGACGCCGCTCTCGGTGCGCGCGGAGCTAGCGCAAACCGCTTGCTGGTTGCAGGCCCGGGAAAATCAGCACTGCATGCAAGAGCTCTACCGGGCCTTGACGGAAGCCTGCCCGGATTTGATCGACCAGGCGTGCTTTCAGAAAGCGTCGCTCCGCGTGAAGGAGGCCACCAGCGTGACGATCGGTTTTCCCACGACCGAGAAGGGCCTTTGAAGATCGAGAACGCCCCCAAGCTCGAGGACCTCCTCGCGTACGAAAAGGCCGCGGGCAAGCACGCGGCCTGGGTCTATTTCTCCAAGGACTGGTTCGTCGACCGCCACTTTCCCACCATCGCCGCGACGTGGATTCGCGCGCACGGCTGGCGCTCGGTGGAGTCAGCGCTGCACGCAGGGGAGGTTCTTCCTGGAAGCGGATAAGCAGGTCGTTCCGGCTCTCGGATTAGTCCGCCTCCCAGGCCGTCGTGCCGTAGGGCGGCGGCAAGCAAGCTACTTCGGCGGATCGAGCTTTCTTCCGTTCCACTTCAGCTCGAAGGACTTGCGTTCATCGCCGATGGTCTGCTGATAGACGACCTGGCTCTCGGGGCTGCCCGGCCGCGACGCAATTTGCACGGTCTGGTCCGTGCACCCTTCCGGACAGGTCGTCTCCCAGATCAGGTCGAATTTCTTCCTCGCTCCATCGTAGACGTATATCTGCCCCCGCGCCGTCTGGAAATCGTCCGGCGTGCCCATGACGATCGGTACCAGAATCAGGGAGTTGTTCACGTCGAGCTCGATCGGGCCAACGCGCTTGAAGAGCATGAACTCGCCATTCTTGGTCGCGACCTTCTGCTCGGCGACGAGCTTGTGCTTCGCTTTCGAGATGTCCGCGTACTTCTTGCTGGTCGTATCGAGAGTGGACGGGTCGCGCACCGTCATGGAGAAGAGCCGCCGCTTGGCGTCCTTCACCGGCTTGATGCCCTCGCCGTCCGGAGGAGCGTCCACGGCGCAGAACTCGAGCATCTGGCCCTTCACGAGAGCGTACACGTGACAGTTTGTGATCTCGTATGGCCAGCCCCAGTAGTCGCTTTCAGCGAGCGCAGCGGCGGGTAGCAAGGCAACGGCCAGGACGAAGATGGTCTTCGTGAACATGGTCGATTCCCTCCAAGTGAAGGAGCGAGTCTATCAGCCGCGCGATTCGCGGACACGATTCTGCTGACCAACTGTCGGGAGCAGCGATCACGAATACCTACGGCACGGCACTGTCTCACGGCCGCGATCAGGCTGATGACGGGCGTCGTGCATGGCGGCCCGCTCGAGGGCAACCATCCGAACTCATGTTATGTTTTCGACATTGTTTCTTTGGCTCGTTATTCCCGTAACGCTCTTAAGAGTGAAACGTTGCCGAGTGGAATCGATGAAGAACGACGCTCGTCGACAGTTGAATCCACGCTGCCAGTGCAGCCGATGATTCCGGAGACGACATGAAAAAATCGACCGTAGCTCTCTGCGCACTCTTTCTCGGAGCATGCCCCGGCCGCGAATCAGCCATCAAAAAATCCAACGACGTCCCGACCCTCGCCAGCATGACGCCCACGTCCGCCAACGTGGGCGACGGGAAACTGACGCTCTCGGTGCATGGGCACGGGTTCGTTGACGGATCCAGCGTCTTGTGGAACGGCGCGGTGCTCCCGACGAAGATGCTGAGTGGCATCGACATCACCGCAACCATTTCCGCAGCCAACCTGGCGACGGGCGGCACTGTTTCGGTGAGCGTCTTGAATTCACCTCCCGGCGGCGGAACTTCGAACGCCCTCTCGTTCACGGTGCAGAACCTGGCGCCCACGGCCAGCGCGCTTTCGCCGAGCACCGCCATCGCGGGCAGCGGCGGTTTCACGCTCGCGGTGACCGGTGAACATTTTGTCAAGTCAAGCGTCGTGCAGTGGAACGGGCTTCCGCGCGCCACCACCTTCAAGAGCGCGACGCAGCTCACCGCGGATGTCACGGCCGCCGATATCGCGGGGACGGTCGGCGGATCGGTGACGGTCTACACACCGGCGCCCGGCGGTGGGACCAGCGCTGCATTGGTGTTTGCGGTGGACGATCCCGTTCCGGTGCTGGTGGGCGTGAACCCCGCGCGCGCCACGGCTGGCGATGGAGCGCTTACCGTGATTTTGGTCGGATCCTCGTTTGTCGCGGGCTCCGTCGCGCAATGGAACGGCGAGAATCTCTCGACCAGCCCCGCCGGAAGCGGCCAGCTCTCTGCAGCGGTGCCCGCGGAAAAGCTGGCGCACCCGGGCAGCGCGCAGATCACCGTGTCCAATGCTGCGCCAGGTGGTGGCAGTAGCACGCCGCAGACGTTCACCATTGAGAACGGCGTGCCCGTAGCGAGTAGCGTGAATCCACTTACGGTGATCGCCGGTGGTCCGGGCTTCACGTTGACGCTTTCCGGGGACAAGTTTCTGGCAACGTCGGTGGTGAAGTGGGGCGCGCTGCCGCTCTCAACCACGCTGGTGAATGAAACGCAGCTCACCGCGACCGTGGACGCCGCGCAGATCGCCACGGCTGGGCCAGTTTCCATCACCGTTACGAATCCCGCTCCGGGCGGCGGCGTTTCCAGCCCGTTGACGTTGACCGTGGTGAACCCGCTTCCGCAGCCGCAGAGTCTCGTTCCAATCTCGGGCGTAGCTGGTTCGGGCGCCTTTTTCATGACGGTGAGCGGCACTGGGTTTGCGCCGGGAGCAACCGTTGAATGGAACGGATCGGATCGACTGACCGTAGTCTCAAACCCGACCCAACTCGTGGCCTCCATCACCAGCGCCGACGTTGCGGCGGCGGGCGTGGTGGTGATTCAAGTTCGAAATCCGGTGCCGGGCGGCGGGCTCTCCAGCGGAATCTTTTTTCTGATTGGCAATCCAGTTCCCGCCACGACGTCCATCGCGCCAACAGCCGCGATCGCCGGAAGCACGGACTTCACGCTCATCGTAACTGGTTCGAAGTTCGTGACCGGCGCCGTGGTCGATTTCAACGGACAAACGCTCGACACGAAGTTCGTGGATCCGCAAACCCTCACCGCCAAGATTTTGGCGAGCGCGGTGGCCACGCCGGGACCGATCCTCGTCGCAGTCAACAATCCCGCGCCCGCGGGCGGAAGCTCGAACGTGCAGACCTTCACGGTGCAAAACCCGATTCCGGTGACGACCAGCATCAGCCCCAGCACCGCGTTGGTGGGCGCGCAGCTCTTTACGCTCACCGTGAACGGCTCCAATTTCGTGAGCGGCTCGACCGCTCTCTGGGGCGGTGCCGCGCTGACGACGACGCTCGTGAACCCGACGCTGCTGACCGCCGTGGTGCCCGCGTCCGACCTAACGGCCTCCGGCGCGATCAACATCACGGTGCAAAATCCCAACACCGTCGCTTCCAATGCGCAGGTCTTCTCGCTCAGCAATCCCGCGCCAGTATTGAATAGCCTTTCGCCGACCGCGGGGCTGATTGCTGCGCCGTTCGTTCTCACGCTGTATGGGTCGAGCTTCGTCAGCGGTTCGGTGGTGAATTGGAATGGATCGCCGCGGCCGACCACGGTCGGATCGCCCGTGCAGCTGACGGTGACGATTACGCCGAGCGATGTGGCGACGCCTGGGGCGGTGAGCGTGACCGTGACGAATCCCGTGCCCGGCGGCGGGACCTCTGGAGCGCAGACCTATTCGGTGAACTACCCGGTACCGACCGCGAGCGCGCTTGTTCCCAATCCGGTAACCATCAGCGCCAATGCTTTCGCGTTGACAGTGACCGGTACGAACTTTTTCGAGACCTCGATCGTGCAGCTCGAGGGAACGAACCTGACCACCTCGCTCATCGACGCCACGCACCTCGCCGCCACTGTTCCGCCGAGCACTGCGGCACTCTTAAATACTCAATATAGTAGTGCTTCGCACCCCAACGTTACCGTGGTGAACCCAACGCCGGGCGGCGGCGTTTCCAATAAGCAGATGCTCACGGTGCTGTTTCCACAGCTGACGGGCTTCTCGCCGATGTCCGCCGTGGCTGGCGGCGGAAACTTCACCATGACGCTCAACGGCGCCAACTTCGTGAATGGCTCGGCGTTGAGCTGGAACGGAAGCCCGCGCACGGCGACGTTCGTCTCAAGCTCGCAACTTACCGTGTCCATGTCAGCAGCGGACGTGAGCCAAGCGGGCACGTTCACCGTTCAAGCTTCAAACGGCTACGGGCCGTCGACAGGTCCGCTGCCGATTCAATCGCCGCTTGTCACGGTCAAGGCTTATGACGCGCCGCCGCGATTCGTGGTCTCCCACAAGGTAGCGGCGCTCTTCGGCGGCGGCGCCACAACTCGCGCTTATCCCATTTCCACGCTCTGCGGCCTCACCGAATCCGGCGGCGTGAAGTGTTGGGGGAGCAATCAATACGGGTCGCTTGGCAACGGCTCCATCACTGACAGCACGACGCCAGTGGATGTGACAGGACTTACCGTGGGGATTAGCGCGGTGGCCATCAACGCCTACTACGGCTGCGCTTTGACCAACGCGGGCGGCGTCAAATGTTGGGGAAATAATGACGTGGGCAATCTCGGTGACAACAGCGTGATCACGCGCCTCACGCCGGTCGACGTCGTCGGGCTCGCAAGCGGCGTCAGTTCGATAGCGATTGGGGGAGAGGCTTCCTGCGCGATCATGAGCGCCACCGGAGGGCTCAAGTGCTGGGGCGAGCTCGGCGGTCCGCGTTACAGCAAGCCGGTCGATGTTGCGGGGCTGACCAGCGGTGTGCGCAGTTTCTGTGCCGGGGTCGGGGGCCACTTGTGCGCGATAACTTCCGCTGGTGGCGTTCAGTGCTGGGGTAGCGACGATCACGGACAGCTCGGCAATGGAACCACGACCGGCGTTTCCTCACCGACCGACGTGATCGGGCTCACCAGCGGCGTTAGCGCGATCACCTGCGGTAGCTCCCACACTTGCGCGTTGACCAGCGCGGGTGGCGTGAAGTGCTGGGGTAACAACGCCAGCGGACAGCTCGGGGACAACTCGCTCAGCGTTCGGGTGACTCCCGTCGACGTGGTTGGTTTGGCTTCCGGCGTTGCCGCCATCTCCGCCGGCATTAGTTACACCTGTGCGCTCATGAGCGGCGGCGGCGCCAAGTGTTGGGGCGATGAAAGCTACGGCCAACTGGGCGTCGGCAATGGCGCGGAGTGTGGATCGTCCTATACCTGCACCACCCCAACCAGCGTGCTGGCTGTTCCGAGCGGCGTCGTCTCGATGGTGACCAGCGGAGCGGCCACCTGCTTCCTCGGCGCGGACGGCGGCGTGCAGTGTTGGGGGGTGGCCGCCAACGCCTTCGGCGGCTCCTATCCGGGCAGCGGGTATTACCCACTTCAGCCGGTCTGGTTTTTCTAGGTCCGGTTTTTGGCGAAAACGCGCTCTCGAACCGTCACGGCAGCGGAGGGCCGCAGGTGTTTCGGCAAACCCCAAGTTTGTCGTAGCACTTGCCTTCCACGCAATAGCCGACAGCACCGCACGACGCATCCGTGGAGCAAGTCCATCGACTGCAGGCGCCGTTGGTACAACTGAACCTGAAAACCTCAATTGAGAGCTGATCACCTCGCGGGCTCGCGACAAAATCCAACTGTGGCGCAGTTCGCTTGACGCAACGTAACCATCAAATGTCACTTGGAAATCCGCGATCGCTTTTCCGGGAATCCCCTCGAACTGAGAGCCTGTGAAAAATTCATTTTTCGCTCACAGCGACGCGGCGAAAGCTGCGGCGGCAGGTGGGGTGAATGCGCCGATTCACTCGGCGCAGAGGGGCGGGCAGCGGCCCGACCCTTCAAAACACAGAGGTTGTGAGGATTTTTTCACAACCTCTGAGGTTTTCAGGCTGAAACAGGGCGGGCAATTCAACTCCGTGCTGCAACTGGTGGCGACACAGTGACTCGCATTCACGCACGTCTCGCCCTGCTCGCAGTAAGCGCAGGGCGGGGGCGGATCTCCGGCGAGCGGCAGTCCGCTAGAAGCAATATTGCGCAGAAGGTCGTGATCGATCTCATCACGGCGAAAAACCGGTCACGTTGTCGAGCTTGAAGCAGACGCGATCGGCGGTGCTGCTGCTCAGGTAGTTCGTGATGTAACCGTCAAGATAGTCCTGCCCCTGCCAACTTCCGTTGGCGCCATCGACACCGCCGAGATAGAGCCCATACGCCGTGCGCTGCACATAGAGGTTACCACTCGTTCCGTTGGCGTCGCTGAGCTTGAGCGTGGCGTAATCACTCGGACAGTTTTGGCCATTGAGCGCGAGGATGGAGGCGATGGGCTTGGCAGTGATCGGAAAATATTTGAAGCAGTAGTTGATGCTCTGCGCCGTGGTGAAATAGTTGAGCAGGTAGTTCTCGCCGCCGAAGCCCCACGAATAGACTCCACCGAAGAGCGAGTGGTTGTCGTTCATGTTGACATAACTGTAGGCATTGGCCTGGCTGTTCACGCTGAGCTGGTGCGCGTCCTGATAGGTGTAGCCGGCGGGGCAGTTGGCCGGTCCTCGAACACCGAGGACCACCGGATAGACGCCCAGATTCGTCGCCGCATCGTCTTCCACGCCCATGACTCTGAGGCAAGTGTTCGATCCCGGGGCGAGGTAGTTGGGCCCTCCGCCCGCAGGTCCCCAGTAGTACCACTGATAGCCATCACGGTAGGTCTGGCTGTAGGCCGGGTACGTACCGTCCCAGGAAGTAACGCCGCCGAAGAAGATGCCGTCGCCATTGGAGACCATGTGGCCGTAGCCGTCGGTGCGCTGAAGCTGCGTGTTGGGAAACGTGGAGTACCCGGTCGGACAACTCGCCGCGTTGCCGTAGGAGAGAACGCTCGTGTAGGGATGGCCACGCGTGTTGAAGTCTTTCCAGCAGAGCACCTTGGATCCCAACCCATTCTGGATTTGGACCCAGAAATTTTTCGCGGAGTAGCCGACGTTATTCGAAGCGCCGATGTAGATACCGGAGCCCGAAACCATGATGTTGGTGTAGCCATTCGCGCCGGCCAAATTGGCGAGCGTCTCGGAGTGCCAGCCGGCGTCGGTGGGGCAAGCCGAGGCATCTTGGAGCGCCAGGACGACGTAGTATTTCCGAAGAGGACTAACCGACGTCGTTGCTGCGGAAAGCGTGACGTTTCCGCCCAACGCAACCGTTCCGCCTCCAGTAAGTCCGCTCCCCGCGGTGATGGTGATTCCGCTGTTTTGCAGCATGGTATTGGTAACACCGCCCGCAGCGATACTGAGTGTACCGCTTGAGTTGATGGTGCCGCCCGCCAACCCCGCGCCAGCGGTGACGCCGGTGACCGTGCCTCCCGAACTCGCGACAGGCGACGTACAGGCCCAGTCGGTGCCGCTCCAAGCGAGGAGCTGCCCGCCCGAACAGTCGGTGCGCAGCGAAATCTTCGTGGATCCGCCTAACGAAACCGCGCCGCCGCCCGTGAGGCCCGCGCCGGGCGTGACCGTGACGCCGCTGTTTTGCAGCATGGTGTTGGTGACGCCGCCGGCGGCGATACTCAGTGTACCGGCAGACGTGAACGTGCCGCCCGCGAGCCCTGCGCCAGCAGTGACGCTGGTGACCGTTCCTCCCGAGCTGGCCGAAGGCGAGGTACAGGCCCAATTGCTCCCATCCCACTCGAGGATTTGTCCCGTGGTGCAGCCAGCGTCCAGCACGACTCGACCCTGCGTGTCGACGATGGTCTTCCCATTGACGGTGATGCTCGCCGGATGGATGTCGCCAATCACCTCGTGCGCCTGTCCGGCCACCATGGCGTAAGGCGCGCTCAGGATTGGCTCGCGGGGCGTCATCTCCTGCTCGTTCGACAGCTTGATGCCAAGATAGAGCGTACGGCCATCGAACAGGGTCGTCGGAAAGGGCGTGACCGCGCCAAGGGAAACCGAATAGTAGCCGCCGCTGTCGAGCGGAAGGGAGTGCGCCTCCGTCCAGAGCGTCGATCCCCCGGAGGCAGAATCGTAGATCGCGAAGGTTGCGCTGAGGGATCCAGTTTCGGGCGTTCCGTCGCTCTTGAGGATGCGGCCCTGCTGGTCGATTTGTGCGGGAACCGCGGCGATCGCAAAGCGTCCTATGAGCAAGCAAAAAGCGGCCAGGCGCAGGCGCTGCATGTCCCCTCCCAAAATGTCAAGATGTCGAAAAAACGACAGCTTAGGTTAGCGGGCTGACGCGGGTAGGGTCAACGTGCCGTTATTAAACTGTCAAGGGTGCCGTTGTCCGACCAACACACCTGCGCCATGACCGCTTCCGGCGGCGTCAAATGCTGGGGCGCCAACCAGCGGGGTCAACTCGGCGATGGAACGTGCACCGGCCGCTTGGCGCCCGTAAACGTCTCCTTCTAACGCCGCCACCTCAGTTGCTCTTCCCTCCCCCCCTGCGCTAGCTTCCGCGGCGCCATGACCACACCCGAACCACGCTTCCGCCGCATCCTGCTCAAGCTCTCCGGCGAAGCGCTCATGGGCGACGGCAAGTACGGCATCGCGCCCACCGTGATTTCCGGCATCGCCCGCGAGGTCAAAGACGTCGTCGACCTGGGCGTCGAAGTGGCCATCGTCATCGGCGGCGGCAACATTTTTCGCGGCGTCGCAGCCAGCGCTGATGGCATGGACCGCGCCAGCGCCGACTACATGGGCATGCTGGCCACTTGCCTCAACGCGCTCGCGTTGCAGGACGCGCTCGAGAAACACGGCGCCTACACCCGCGTGCAATCGGCCATCGAGATGCAGGAGCTGGCCGAGCCTTACATCCGCCGCCGCGCGCTGCGCCATCTCGAGAAAGGCCGCGTGGTGATCTTCGCCGCGGGCACCGGCAATCCTTACTTCACCACCGACACCGCCGCGTCGCTGCGCGCGATGGAGATGCGCGCCGAAGTGATCATGAAGGCGACCAAGGTGGACGGCGTCTACAGCGCGGATCCGAAAAAAGATCCGACCGCCGTGCGCTTCAAGCAGCTCTCGTATCTCGACGTGCTCAAGAAAGAGCTCAAGGTGATGGATTCCACCGCCATCAGCCTCTGCATGGACAACGACTTGCCGATCCTGGTGTTCGATTTGTCGCGCCACGGCAACATTCTCCGCGCGGTGATGGGCGAAGAGATCGGCACGGTGGTGGGCACGCTCAAGCCCAAAGGCACCATCCCGCGCGCGAAGGGAGCTTGATAAAATGTCAATGTCCGACGATGTCGTGAGCGACCTCTCCGGCCGCATCAACAAAACAATCGACGACCTGCGCGTGGCCCTCTCCAAGCTGCGCACGGGCCGCGCATCGATCACCCTGCTCGACGGCATTCACGTCGACTACTACGGCACCGCGACGCCGCTGCAAGGTGTGGCGCAGCTGCACGTGGCAGACGCACGGCTCATCACCATCAAGCCGTGGGACAAGTCGCAGATTCCGATGATTCAGAAAGCGATCGAAAACGCGCAGCTCGGCATCAATCCTGTCGCCGACGGCGAAATGGTGCGGCTGCCCTTTCCGCCGCTGACCGAAGAGCGCCGCCGCGATTTGGCCAAGACGGTGAAACAGCGCGGTGAAGAGCACAAGGTCGCGGTGCGCAACGAACGGCGCGACGCCAAAGAGATGATCGAAGACCTCGTCAAAGAGGGCGACCTCGATGAGGATGGTGGCGATAAGTCGCTCGCCGCGGTCCAGGCTTTGGTTGACGAAGGCGTTAAAAAAATCGACGAAGTCTGCGCGCGGAAAGAAAAAGAGTTGATGGAGGTCTGACCTAAGCTTTCGCTTAGGCGCAGGCATTTAGAACTTGATCGCGGGCGAAATTTTCAGAACTTCATCGGATCAAAATTCCACTCACCATCCTCGGGTTGCGACAGGCGGGCGGGTTCCGTGCGGTGCGCGCCCGGCGTCTCGGAGGTACTCGTCGCCACAAAAGGCCCCCGCGCGAGAGACTCTAAACCGCACCGCACGGAATTTGCTCGCCTGGCGCGACCCGCCTCGCCCGCTGCGCAAGCGAAAAGTTTTTCCAGCGCCTCACTGACGCTCAGATCAACCCATGGTGTTAACCTCCTAAGCGTGTCCCTCGATCGCGCAGCCGCACCCTCGCCGCCCGTCACGTCGGAGGCGGATCTCATCGCTAGCTTTCGCGCGGCCGAGCAACCGCGCGCACGGTGGCGCGTGGGCATGGAGCACGAAAAGATCGGACAGACCTACGCGGGTGCCGCCGTCCCGTTTGATGGCGACCAGGGAATCGAGCGGCTCCTGCAAGCGCTGGCCAATCGCACCGGCGCCGCGCCGCTCGAAGAGGCCGGGCGCATCATCGCGCTCGATCAGCGGGACGCCTCAATCACCTTGGAGCCGGGCGGCCAGCTGGAGCTTTCGGGCGCGCCGGTCTTTCGTCTGCTCGATGCACAACGCGAGCTTACGCGCCACCTGGGCGACGTGCGCGCCGAGAGCGACCGGCTCGGCCTCACTTGGCTTCTCGCGGGCTACCGTCCGTTTGGTGCGCGCAGCGAGGTTCCGTGGATGCCCAAAGGACGCTACGCGTTGATGCGATCGTCCCTCGGGGCGCGCGGCGCGTTGGCGCTGGACATGATGCAGATGACGGCCACGGTGCAGGCGAACTTCGACTGGTCCGACGAAACGGACATGGCGGCCAAGGTGGCCTGTACCACGCGGATCTCGCCGATCGTGAGCGCGCTCTTCGCCAACTCCGTCTTTCGCGACGGCCGGCCCGGCTCGCACCTCTGCTACCGCTACGAAGTTTGGCGCCACACCGACGCGGCGCGGTGCGGACTGCTCGCCTGTGCGCTAGAGCCCGATTTTGGCTACGCGGCCTACGAGCGGTGGGCGGCGAACGTGCCGATGCTTTTTTTGCGGCGCGCGGGCGCCTACCTGGCCGTTCCTAGCGACTTGACATTTACTCAATTCATGAATCGCGGCTTTTCGGGCCACCACGCCACCCTTGCCGATTGGAACGATCACCTCACCACGCTCTTTCCGGAAGTGCGGGTGAAGCGAGTCATCGAAGTGCGCGGCGCCGACGTCGTTTCGCCCGAGCTGATGATGGCCCACACCGCGCTCTGGAAAGGCATCCTCTACGATGAAACGGCGCGCGCGGAAGCAAGCAAAGTGGCGCTGGGCGCCTCGTACGCCGAGTTGGTCCTCCTGCAAGCCGACGTGGCCCGACTTGCGCTTTTATCAAGTCTGCGTGGGCGCTCGCTGGTCGGCCTGGCGCGTGAATTGGTGCGCGTCGCCCGCGCGGGGCTCGACGCGGAAGAGGCAGCGCTGCTCGATCCGCTCGAAGAATTGGCGCGCGAAGGCCAGTCGCCGGCTCAGCGCGCGCTCGCGGCATGGGAAGCCAGTGGCGGAAATCCGGACGCCATCACGCAGTATTACAAAGTATAACGTCACGATCCGCGTGTAGAATAAACGCATGACCTTTCGCGCCGCGGCCCTGCTCGCCCTTACTGCCTGTTCTGGTTCGGCGCCCCCCCTGGCGCTCAGCGCTTCCACCGCCGATCTCGCCGCCGACGGTGTTTCCACCACCACGATCACGGCCAAGCTCGGCGACGCGGCGGCCACGACCTCCATCGCTTTTCACACCACGGCGGGAAGCTTCGATCCGCAGGATGCGAACGTCACCTCCCTCGCGCAGGACGTCGGCGGCGGCGAAGCCTCCGTCACGCTGGTTGCTCCCACCGCAAGAGCAGATGCCACCGTCACGGCATCCTTCGATGGTGGCAGCGCCTCGATCGTCATCCACTTTCGCGCGCTGCTGGCGACCTCGCTGGCTTTTCGTTGCGACGCGCAAAACATCGGTGTCACCGCTGGCGTGACCACGACGATGAACTGCTACGTCTCGGCGAAGGACGCCGCGGGCACCAGCATTCCCGCCGCGCGCATCGGCTTTCTCACCGAGGCGGGCACGTTGGCCTTCACCGCCGATTCGACCGATGCCGTGAGCGGCGAACGCAAGCTCGTCTACACCGCGAATGGAAACGTCATCGGTACACCCGACGGCCCGCTCGACGTGGATCCGCTCGGCACCGACGGCAAGCCGGCAACAAAATGCGCTTGCGGCAGCGATCCCTTCACCTGTTCCAGCGAGCCCTGCTACACGGCCGGCGGGAAAATACACAACCCGCGCGACGGCGTGGTGACGCTCTTGGCCTACGTTCCCGGCACCACCGCCGACGGCAACGACACACTCGGTGAACCGTTTCTCGACGCCAACGACAACGGCATGTGGGATCCTGGCGAGTTGTGTTTGCACGAAGGTAAGAGGAACACCAACGGCTGCGTCGCGGCAACCAACGCCCCCTCGAAAACTGTGGTGCTCTGGCAGGCGCTACGCGTGATTTGGAGCGGAGACCCACTCACCAGCCAAACTTTTGCGGGACTGTCCGCGTCCAAGTTGACGACCACCTTCGGCGTGGCGAGCGGCGTCACGCTAAAGCTACGGGTGGTGGACGCCAACTTGAATCCGCTCGCCGCCGACGCCAACGGCGACGCTATTTCCATCTCCGCCGATTGCGGCAGCTTCAGCCCCGACGTTGCGTCGATTCCTTTCGTGAAGAGCGCCACCGGAATGACCTTCGCCGCCGACGGCGCGATCACCAAACCAGGGGCCGGAGCGTCCTATGGGCTAGACACGGTTTATCCGACGAAGGCTTTTGGGACGCTGAAGTTTTACGCGCCTGACTGCGCCACGGAGGCCCGGGTGTGTACGCTCGCGACATCGCTGTCGCACACCGTTTCGCCTGCCGGCGAACAGGTTCAGCAGGGGATGAATCCGATTGTGGTTACTTTTAGTGCAGCTACTAAATGTAATTGATCACTTGGCGTGAGGGTTGAAACTTGATCGCCTGCGCGGCGGGCGAGGCGTGTCGCGACAGGCGGGCGAATTTCGTGCGGTGCGGTTATTGATCGTGCGAGGGGGCCCTTGGAGGAGTTGGCAACCTCTGAGGCTCCGGCCGCGCACCGCACGAAATTCGCCCACCTGTCGCGACCCGAGGATAGTGAGTGGAATTCAGTTGCTTGATTTTTTATCAAGTATCGATTCCAAGCTACGTTGCGCGCATACGATCTCGCTAAACATTTATCGAATCGAAACTCCTCTTCACTCACCTCGGGTCGCGACGGGGGGCGGATTCTGGACGGTGCGCGACCGGAGCCTCGCGGGTTGCCAACTCCTCCAAGGGCCCCCTCGCACGATCAATAACCGCACCGTCCGGAATCTGCCCCCCGTCGCGACCCGGCACCGCCCGCCGCGCAGGCGAAAAGTTTCTTATGCCTCACGCCAAAGTGATCACCCTAAACCCAGAGTGAGCACCCCAGTTAAGTCCCTAAATCAATAATCGGATCCCGCCCGCGGCGCAGCGCATTCAGCACCAAGACCCACATCCGCAAATAAGTCGGCAAAAGAAAATTATCTTTCACGTATTGCCTCGCATTTTCACCCAATCGCCTCGCCAGGCCGGGATTGCAGAGCAACTGCCGAATCCGAAAGGCGCACCCTTCCGGGCTGTGAACCAGAAATCCGCTGTCGCCCTGAAAAATCTGCCGCCGAATTCCACCGACGTTGCCGCCGATCACGGGCTTGCCCTTCCACATCGCTTCGGCCACCACCAACCCGAATCCCTCTTTCAATGATTTCTGCACCACCACCGTCGCACCACGCTGGAGCGCGTTGATCTCGCGGTGCGCGTCGGGTGGCAGCGCGAGCAGATGCACGTCGGGAACACCGTTCGCGGCCTCGCGTGTCTCCGCGAAAACCTGCTCGCCCTCTGGATCATCCGACGCGCTGCCGCCGGCCAGCACCAGTTGGCAATCATTCCAAGCGCGCGCGATCTTGAACGCCTGCACCACGCCGACGGGATCCTTCAACCGATCAAAGCGCGACACCTGCAGCACGATGGGCCGACTGGGATCGATTCCGAAACGCTCCAGCACCAGCCGCACCTCTTCCGGCGCCAGCTCGCGGTTTTTCTCCGAGAGCGGATCGATGGCCGGCGGCATGATGAATTGCGGAATCGCCAAGTCCTTGGCGTAGTCGGCCAGATGAAAAATCGCCGCGTCGAAACGCTCGATGTGCGGCCGCAGAAAACGCAACACCCGCGGATCGCCCTCGCTGATGTCGATGTGGCACCGCCATACCCATTTGCCGCGGGCACGATCGTCGCGCGCGTCCATCAACCCAATTGGCTGCGGATCGTGGATGGCCACGAAGTCGTCGTCGTTGGTGATGATGTGGAGATTGCGTCGCGCGTTCTCGCGAACGATCTCGAAATCCCGCTCGACAAAGTCAGCTGGATCGCCGTGCAGCGCGTTGTGAAACATTTTGGTCACGCGAAAAAAATCGGCGTCTCCGTCAATGACATCCCAACGCGCATTGAGCCCGAGCTCCTTGAGCAGTGGCACCAGCCGCGCCAAAATTTCCGCCACGCCACCGCCCACGCGCGTGGAGTTGATGTGCTGCACACGGGCGCCGGCGAGCGGCCGCGCCAGCGCTCGTAACTCGGCCATCTCCTCCTCGCTCATCACGGACGAGTAGTCCTGCAAGGTGACCGTTCCATCGGATTCCATGTCGGCTCCTTCGAAGTTTCGTTAGGCTTCCTGCGCGCAGAGATCGGCGATCGTCTTGCGTAGCGAGCGCAAGTCATGCCGGTACGGAGAGAGCTGGCGCAGGCGCGCGGCCAAATCCGGCCGGTGCAGCGCCTCGTCGATCCACAGCGAAAAATCGTTTTCGTCGCGCGCAAGCCGCAGCCGCGCCTCGATGAAATGGTGGAAGATCACGTCCGGCCGCACGGTACGAACCATCTGCGCAAAATCGTGGAGGTCCTGCGCGACGAGCCCCGTGTCACAAATGAACGTCTGCGCCTCTTGAAAATAGAAGGCCTGATTACGCTCGACGTGCTGAATGAACTCCGCGCGGCCCAACGCTTCGGAAACGATCGCGCGGAGGTGGTCACTCGCTTCGCGGATGTGCTTGTACTGCAAAGGATCGACCACCGAGAGCCGCTCGGCCAGCGCCTCTTCGTGCAGCGTAACCCAGGCCCATCGCGCGAAGTCGTTCATGAAGTCCGCACGGGTAAAGCTGCGGCGGAACAGCGCGTGATGAACGTGAAAAAAAATGCACGGCAGACTGGCGCGCGCAAGCCCCTGCTGCAGGGCGCGCAGGCTCTGGGCCATCATTCCGGTGGTGCGAACAAGGCTCTGCTCGCTGTGAAAACGAAACGGCGTCATGGTGTACGCTCCTTCCGCGCATCGGCGAGAAAGTGGATGAAGCGAATCACGTCCGCTACGGAATGGACGAGGTAGCGTGCGCGTGTGGCGGTACCGGCAGGTGCGACACGCACGGTGATTCCGTCGGCGCCTAACGCGCGAAAAGCATCTTCGTCGGTGGCGTCGTCGCCGACGTAAACAGGCAAGGCTTGCCGATAACCAGCCAGGACGCGCCGCACCGCGATTCCGCCCTCGAGACCCGGCGGCCGTGCCTCGACCACGTTCTTACCGGTGATCACCTCGAGCCCGTGCTGCCGCGCCAGCTCCGCGAAAGTCCCACCCACGAACCGGAGAACTGGCGCCGGCAAGGAAGGGGTGTGCAACGCCAAGGCAAGACGTTTGTTTTCGAATATAATACACTGAAGACCTCGATGAGAAAAAAAACGCGCGGCCAGCGACTGCAACCGCGCCACCCGCGCCGCCGTCGCTGGACGGTCGATCAGCGCAGCCTGGTGAAGCCCGTGAACGTGCACTTCCAGTCCGTGCAAACCGATGTAGCCCAAACCCGCCAGCGGCAACCGGCGCCGCAGCGCCACGAGTGGTCGCCCGCTCACGATGGCCACGCGCGTACCGGCGCTTTCGATCAACCGGCGCAGCGCGGAACGCGCCGATGCCTGCGTGCGCACGCGTCCCGGCGAGGCTGCGAGATCGCACAACGTCCCGTCATAGTCGAAGAAGGCAAACAGTTTCGGCGCGGCCGCCACGCGGTACCGCAATGCCTCGGCGGCTGCCCACAATGGACGCGCACGCTGCTCCCTGGCCCCAACCCCGTCGTCACCCATGGGGTTAAGGTAAGGCGTGCGTGAAGGACGGTAAGCTGAGGAGGATTTACTGGATAGCTGGATGGCAAGCTGGGGCTTGCTGGCTCAACTTTTTTGGAAACTTTTTTTAGAAACTTTTTGCCTGGGCGGCGGCCGGAGCCCGACGGCAGACGGATGGGCCTTTGCGGCCGCGGTGACTTTCTTCCACCCGGATCCGACCCTCCTCCACGCATCCGGTCACCGCG
>JAHFDP010000089.1 GCA_023248955.1 Deltaproteobacteria bacterium | reverse complement strand
ATCGTCACACCGCCGGACCAGACTGCGCCGACCTGGCCTGCGGGAAGTACGCTCGCCGTTTCGAATCTCGGCGCGACCGGCGCGACGCTGACCTGGACCCCGGCGGCGGACAACGTCGCGGTAACGAGCTATCTGTTGTTTCAGAATGATCTGAAGATCGCGACGCTCGGAAATGTATTGACGACGCAGGCAACGAATCTGACGCCTGGCGCGGCGATGAAGTTTCGTGTGGAGGCCGCGGACGCCGCGGGCAATGTCTCTTCGGGCGGTCCAACAACGAGCGTCACGCCGCTGCCGCCCGATCCCGTCGTGGTCGCGCCGCCGCTCTCCACGACGGTGGCGACGAACATGGCCACGGCGTCCGCGTTTCTCTACAGCGGCGCAAATCCGGTGCAACTCAATGTGACGCCGGGCGCGATCGAGAAGCGTCGTGTGGCAGTGCTGCGTGGCAACGTTCGCGAGGGCGCGAAGCCGCTCTCCGGCGTGAAGATCACGATTCTTGACCATCCCGAATATGGCTATACGCTGACACGCAAAGATGGGCAGTTCGATCTCGCGGTAAGCGGCGGCGGGAAGCTCACGGTCGATTACGCGCTGGCGGGCTACTGCCCAGCGCAGCGCACGGACGATGTGCCGTGGCAGGATTTCGTCGTGCTTCCGGACGTGGTGATGGTGGCGATGGATCCCGCGGTCACCGCGATCGATACGAGTGCTAACCTGACAATATTTCAAGTCGCTCGCAGCAGCGCCGTTTCGGACAAAGACGGGTCTCGGCAGGCGACGATCCTCTTTCCGCCGAGGACGCAGGCGCTTTTGCGGATGCCGGATGGCTCCGCGCAAACGGTGAGCACGCTCCATGTGCGCGCTACTGAATACACGGTTGGCCCGGACGGGAAAAAGGCGATGCCCGCGAATTTACCGCCGCACAGTTCCTATACCTACGCGGTGGAACTTTCCGCGGATGAATCCATCGCGGCGAGTGCGAGCGGCGTTGAGTTTAGTCAGCCCATCTTCGTCTACCTGGAGAATTTTCTCGGCCTCCCCAACGGTACGATTATCCCCAACGGGTTCTACGATCGGAAGCGGGCTGTGTGGGCAGCGGAACAGAACGGGAGGGCGATCAGCATCCTGAGCATCACCAATGGCGCGGCGGACATCGGCGTCGACAGCAGCGGTACCCCGGCCAGCGTAACAGCGCTGGCTGCGTTGGGGATCACCAATGAGGAGCGTGGGCAGCTCGCCACGCTCTACACCGCTGGTCAGGCTTTGTGGCGCGTTCCGATCCTGCACATGACGCCCACCGATTTCAACTTGATGGGGGCGATCGCCAATGCAGTTATTGGAGGCTTTGCGAAGTTGGCGAATGCCATTTTCAACAAGGATCCGCCGGATCCGAATTTCGAGCTAGACAATCAGTCCATCCGCCATTCCGTGGGTGTTGTCGGCACCCCATTTACGTTGAACTACCGGAGCGATCGTGCACCAGGGCGGCTGCCCACAATCGATATTCCAGTCCTGGACGACAAACCACACCCCGGCCTAGCGAGCATCGATTTGTCCACGCTAATTGCTGGCCGCTTGGAGTCCGTAAGTCTCAAGCCGTCACCGAACCTGCACTATCTTTTCGCGTGGAGTCGAAAGGACTCCTGGGATCGCACCGTTTTCGGGCGTTTTCCGCTGAAGATTAGGCTCAGTTACAATTTCGGTGGCAGCTACATCCCGACGTCGGCGTTTGGTGACAATGGAGGCTCCGGCCACGGTCCATCTGATCCAATCCCATGCGGCGGAATCTTCCCTTGCAACGCCGGTTCGACCACCGTGCCCACACGAGAGCCGCAAACATTTTCACAGGATCAGGATACGCAGATAGGCATGCTCGATGGACGGATCCACACGCTCGGCGGCTGGTCGATCTCGGTGCACCACGCCTACGACCCAGTCGGCAAGATGCTCTATCTTGGCACCGGCGATGTCGTCGCGGCCGAGACGCTCAGCCAGGTGATCAAGTCCACCGCGGGCACCGGGGTTGGTAACTGCACCACACCAGGTTGCGGCGACGGCGGGCCTGCGACGAGCGCGCAGCTCGGCCAGCCTCGGAGCATCAACGTCGCGCCCGACGGCGCCATGGTCTTCGTCGACCGGCCTGGCAATGGAAAGATGCTCGTTCGCAAGGTGCAAGCGGATGGAACGATCAGCTCGATCGCCGGCGGCGGCCAGAGTCGCGACGACGGGGTCTTGGCCACGAACGCCAACTTGGACGAAATCAACAAGGTGATTTTGGGGCCCGACGGCGCCACCTACTTCTCGACCTGCACAGGCCTCGCTTGCCCCACACATCGGGTGCGCAAAATAGGGAAGGACGGAATCGTAACGACAATCGCCGGAAGCAAGGATAAGAGTGGATTCGGTGGCGACGGAGGACCAGCGAGCTCCGCGCTTCTGAGCTCACCGAAGAGCATCTCGTTCGGCCCCGATGGAAGTCTCTACATCGCGGATTCGGGCAACAGCCGCATTCGGCGTGTAGGAACCGATGGGATTATCAGCACCATCGTCGGCGGACACGGTGACTGCGGTCAATTTTGTGGAAGCGGAGCAAACTCCACCTGCGATCTAGGCAAGCCCGCTTCTCTCGCGCGCATCGCAGGAGCAAGCGCAGTCGGCGTTGCTCCCGACGGCAGCGTCTATTTCCAACCTGGATGCAGTCCAATGCTCCGCATTCGCCCCGACGGAATATTGGACAAGGTCGACACGGGAAAGACCAACCTCGGCCAGGGCGTTTCCAACATTACCGTCGCGCGCGATGGGAGTCTGTTTTTTACAGTCGGATCTTTCGGCGCCGCCGTCTACCACCGTGGCCTGGACGGCTCTGTCAACCGCGTCGGCGGGAACGACCAGGGAGGATTTAGCGGCGAGGATGGCCCGGCAACACAGGCGCAGTTGAGCGCGCCCGACAGCGTGGCCATAGCGCCCGACGGCACACTCGTCGTTGCCGATACTCAAAATAATCGGCTGCGGCAGATCAGGCCACCTCTGCCCGGCTACAACGCCGGGGAGCTGCTGATCGCTTCCCGCGACGGCGGCGCCGTCTATAAGTTCGACGAGAGCGGTCGCCACCTGGCCACGCTTAACGCAATGACAGGTGCCGTGCTCTATTCCTTCGCCTACGATCCATCGGGAAACCTTTCAACAATTACCGACAGCGACGGGAAAGTGACGACGATCATGCGCGACGCGTCGGGGAATCCTTCCTCTATCGTCGGGCCCTACGGAACAACCAGTACGCTGACGGTGGGCAGCGATGGATTCCTATCCAGCATGACGGACCCGGCGGGGAACAAGGTCCAATTCACCTCAACGGCGGGGCTCCTTACCAGCATCACCGATCCGAACGGTAACACGAGTAGTATCGGCTACGATTTGCTGGGACGCCCGATTCGAACGACCGACGCGTCCGGTGCCCTTTCAACGATGTTACGCACGGACATCACGACCGGATTGGATAGCTTCGACCTTTTCATGGCCAGCGCGACGGGTATCACTTCGGACTACAGAGTGGAAAACCTTGCCTCCGGGGTGAGCCAACGCACGACCACTGCCTCGGATCAGACCCAAACGATTCTAAGCTTCGGCCTCGACGAGAAGCACACGTTAACCACTGCCGACGGAATGGTGGCGACTGTCCAGGAGGGCCCGGACCCGCGGTTTGGGATGCAGGCCCCGCTCACCGTTTCCAGCTCTCTGACGACTTCGGGGGGCTTCCGCTCCTCCACGCAAATGTCGAGCTCGGTGACGCTGGCCGATTCCAAGGACCCCTTAAGTCTAACCAAAATGGTCAACACGTTTTCAGTCGATGGCCGAACCACGACGACCAGTTTCGACGCCGCGACCTTGGCCACCACTGCAGTTACCCAGGAAGGTCGCCAAATCGTGATAACGACGGATCGCGTTGGACGCGTGACGCAAACGCAGTCTGGCAACATCTTTCCCGTGAACGTCACCCGTGACCTTTTCGGGAGAACTACGAGCGTATCCACCGGCACAGGTGCCAATTTGCGCTCGACGAATTGGGCCTACGGATCGGATGGTCTTGTCGCAGGCACGACCAACGCCTTGGGACAGAGTTCGAAGACCAGCAGGGACGCGGACGGGCGCCTAACTCAGGGAACCCGTGCCGACGGGCAGGTGACGACGTTTGCGTACGATCCGAACGGTAACATTATCTCGGTGACTCCGCCCGGACGACCGCCGCATCTTCTTAGCTATGACGTCAATAATCGACCCGTCTCTTATGCGCCACCGCCGATTGCAGGCACAGGGCCCACGCTGATGACCTACGACAAGGACGGTCGCGTGTCGCGTGTGACGCAACCCGACGCGACAACGATCGACTTCGGCTTCGATAGCGCCGGCCGCCTGGCGACAAGCACTTTCCCTGGGGAAACGATAACTTTTACTTACAGCCCTACGACGGGAGCGATAACCGGGCTGAGTAATCCCGCAGCGCAGATTACGTACCAGTATGATGGTCCGTTTCTGCTCTCGGAGACCTTGAGCGGCGGGCTCATTTCCGGATCCGTCCAAAGGACCAACGACGCCTCCGGTCGAATCCAGACACAAAGCGTGAATGGTCAAAGCACGGTCACCTACCAGTATGATCGGGATAATCTGCTGGTCGGGGTGGGCGCGTTGTCCATCGCGCGAGATGCGCCCAATGGCCTGATGACCGGAAGCTCGTTGGGAAACGTGGTTACAGCGATCACTCGAAACGGTTTTGGCGAGGCCATTGCGACCGCGACCACCGCTGCAGGAAGCGCCACGCCGCTCTTTTCGCAAACCTATCTCCGTGACGCCCTCGGGCGAATTGTTTCCAAGACTGAAAGCATCGCGGGAAAAACGCAGACCTTTGGATACACGTTCGATTCCTTTGGGCGGCTGATTCAGGTCACCGGAGAAGCGTCGCAGGTTTCTTACGCCTACGACGCCAATGGGAATCGTCTGTCCCGCACCGATGCGAGCGGAACCATGGCGGGTGTGTACGACGATCAGGATCGCTTGCTTCAATATGGTAACGTGCTTTACGCGTACACGCCCAATGGCGAGCTACTCTCAAGGACCGAAGGATCGCAAGTCACGCGTTACACCTACGACGCACGCGACAGCTTAAAGAGCGTGGTGCTCTCGAACGGGACCCGAATCGATTATCTCGTTGACGTTCTGGGAAGACGAATTGGCAAGAAGGTTAATGGAACACTGATGCAGGGCTTTCTCTACAATGGCCCTTTAACCCTGCTTGCGGAAATGGACGCGACTGGCGCGATCGTAAGCCGCTTTGTCTACGGGACACATACGGCGCCCGATTATATGATTAAGGGTGGCGTAACCTATCGGATTATCACTGACGCTCAGGGGAGTCCTCGCCTCGTCATTGATTCGGTCACCGGCGCGATCAAGCAGCAGATGGATTTCGACGACTTTGGCAATGTCGTCAATGATACCAACCCCGGATTTCAACCCTTCGGATTCGCAGGAGGACTGTACGACAAGGACACGGCCCTCGCCCACTTTGGTACTCGGGATTACGATCCTCGGATAGGCCGCTGGACGGCAAAGGACCCTCTCGGATTTCAGGCTGGCGGGACGAATTTCTACACCTACGTCAACAGCGATCCGATCAACTATTCCGATCCCTCGGGACTAATTGCGAAGCGAATCGGGGCATTCGTGGGCGGTGTAGCGACGGGTGCTGTGGTCACGGCGGTTGTCACGCTGGTGGTGATTCCTCTCGCCGGATCCTTGGCGCCAGTTGCGGTGGGAATCTTAGCGGTCGGAGGCATCCTCGGCGCAGGTCTTGGCGCCTACGACTTCATTCAAAATCCTGATATCGACAAGCTCCTCTTTCTCGCCGGCTCTCTAGCCGGAGGAGGGATGACAGCGAAGGGCATCGACGGCTTAGCGCCGGACATGACCGACTTCATTCCTCCTCCGGACCGAGTCTTTTGGTCTGGAACTACTGATGGAGTTAGTGCTAAGTTCGCGGCGCGCGAATTCGCGGCTTGGCAGGGTGGCGAGACCGGTGGCTGGCCGGCGACCATTCTAGAAGACACGGCCGGGGGGATTCGCGCCATCTCGGTCACGGACGGAATGTCTCGAAGCGTGGCAGCTCCCGTCTGGGCTGACGCATCTACGGAATTTGCTTCCCAGGCGACAGGAGACGTACACGTAGTTTTGGGTAGCAATGTACGAGTTGGAAGCCAATGGATACAGGCGGAAATACCCACCCTAAACGATTTGCCGGTAACGTCCATCACTCGCCACATCGTTCGATAAAGAAGCCTCAATCTTTGGGTTCTCCTAAATGCCGTGTGGGTTAAACGGGCAGCGAAATTGGAATAGGTGATCAACAAAGAAAAGCCAAAGCGATCAGGGCGGCGGCGGAATGGAATCCGTAGGCGCGGCGCTTGAGGACACCGATCTTGTTGTTGATGCCCTCGAGCCACCCCTTGGAAACGCCAAGCTCGATCGCGGCGAGAATGCCGTCGCTGTATTTGCCGAGGGTCCGAGCGAGCTTCACGAAAGGGCGGAGGAGGGAGCGGCTGGCCCAGGAAAGCCACGCCTTCAGATGCAAGGTGGCACTGCTGGCGCCGCAGCAATAGAGAGCGCGTAGCTCCTCCTTGAGCAGGTAAGCCTTGTAGACGCGGCGATTGAGCCTGCCGACCTCGGCGAGTCGCAATCGGTCGTAGTCGGTGTGCCGCTCCGGCGCTTTGAGCAACGCCCAGCGCGAGCCTTTGAGAAACGTAACGTAACGTAACGGCACCGCCGCGCCCACCGACAGATCCTGTCGAGGATCCGGAAAATCTGCACGTTTCGCTACCGATACGCGGAATCATGGTCAGGATGCAGCGAGATGAGTCGCAGAAATTCGCCTTCCCGGAACCCGACCGCACGAATCTTCTGGGTCAAACGCAGCGAATAAAGCGCCTCGCCACGAGAGCCCACGTGCCCGATCTTTTCCCATTTGAAACCCGGTGATCGATAGAGATCGTTCCAGCCCGTTCGCCGCAAGCGCCCGAGGACATCGACAACCTGCACCAGCAAGGTGCGTTCGAGCGAGAAGAGCTGAGACTGAAATTCCGGGCTGTTCAGGTCGGCGGGGGTGGGGTTCTCGGCCAAAGAAAAACAGGTATAGAATTGTCAGACTTTTAATCGGCCGTGATCGCTCTACTTGAACGGAGTCGGAATGCGTCTTCCGCGTCTACATTCGCTCCTCTTTCTTGCGCTCTTCGCAAGCTGCCGCTCCGCAAGTGTCCGCGCCGCACACGGCAACATCTCCGCGCACCCCTCGGCGTTAGATTTCGGCACTACGGCGCCCGGTTTGACCGTGGTCCAGACGACCACGATTTTCAACCAGGGCATCGATGTGCTGCACATCGATCCGCTCGCCATCGATGGCGCTCAAGCCACGTTCTTTAAGGCGGAAGCGGCCGGCGCCCCGCTGGTGCAGAGCGGCGCGAAACTGACGCTGACCGTGACCTATGCGCCCACCGCCGAGGGCAGCCACACGGCTCGTCTTCTCGTCAGAAGTGACGCCGGCAACACGAAGGAGCTGGCGATCGCGCTGACCGGCCGCGCGGCGGTGAACGATCTTTGCGCCAAAATTACCTGCGACAATCCACCGGGATTCTGCGTTCAAGCCTCCGGAACCTGCACCGCGGGCCAATGCAAATACACCCCAAAGGACGATGGCACCGAATGCAGCAACGGCGATCTCTGCACGCACGACCTTTGTAAATCGGGCGTATGCCAGGGAACACCGATCGCCTGCCGAACACCGCCCGCCGCAACCTGCAGCAGCGAGACCACGCTCGTTTCCTCCGCTTCGCCGGGCACCTGCACCGCGGGGATCTGCGACTACCCAAAGACCACCAGCCAATGCAGCGGCGGCTGCGCGGGCAACGTCTGCACGCCTGACCCCTGTCTCAACAAGATTTGCAACAGTCCACCGCCCTGCTTCAAAGCTAGCGGCGTTTGCGTTGATGGAACTTGTCAATACGAGCCGGACGTGGGTGCCACCTGCACCAGCGGCAACGCCTGCGAGGACGGCAAGACCTGCGACGCCAACGGAATCTGCGCGGGTGCCCCCACCATTTGCCAAAAACCGCCGCCGCCCGTTTGCAAAGATTCGCAGACGGTAACCACCTTCGACGTCGGCGGAACCTGCGCAAAGGGAGTCTGCAGCTACACGAACCACGCGACGGCCTGTCCTGTCTTCACAACTTGCGCGAATGGCATCTGCGCCTCCAAGCAGGTGCTCTTGGCCACGGGTCGGCTCGGCACTTGTGCCGTTACAAGCAGCGGCGGCCTGAAATGCTGGGGCATCAACAACTCGGGGCAGATTGGCGACAACAGTCAAACCGAACGCAACACCCCGGTCGACGTTGTCGGCCTCACCTCCGGAGTCGTTGCAGTGAGCGTTGGCGCTGCCCATACATGCGCCTTAACCAGCACCGGTGGCGTCAAATGCTGGGGCTACAACGGAAACGGACAGCTCGGCGACGGAACCACAAACCAGACCGCCCGCGTTACCCCGAGCGACGTTCCTGCTCTCACCGCGGGAGTCGTAGCGATGTCCGCCGCCAGTGGAGACTCCACCTGCGTTCTGACAACCGCAGCGGGTGTCAAGTGCTGGGGTAGAAACGACGCCGGGCAGGTGGGAGACGGAACAACGACCAATCCCCGAACAAGTCCCACTGACGTTCTTGGGCTCACCGGGGTCATCTCTTTGAGCTCAGCCGAACATCAGACGTGCGCGCTCACCAGCGGCGGCGGCGTGAAGTGCTGGGGCGTCGGATTCGGATCGACGCCCGTCGGACTGGCGGGCTTCAGCTCGGGGGTTAGCTCGGTCGCGCCCGGTTTTATCAACACGCAACCAGCCATCTGCGCGGTCATGAACGGCGGTGTTCAATGCTCGGCGATGGATCCCTTGGCAGTCCCCGCCGGCGTTTCTGGGATCACCCCTGGCGTCGTCGCCGTGACCGTCGGCAATCCACATGCCTGCGTGCTCACGAGCTCCGGAGGCGCCAAGTGCTGGGGCCGAAACGACAAGGGCGAACTTGGCGATAACACAACGAACAGCAATCCTTTTTCCGCAATGGACGTTCAGGGTCTCACGTCGGGCCTGCTCGCCGTGGTCGCGGGGTTTGAGCACAGCTGCGCCGTTAAGGACGACGGTTCAGTCTGGTGTTGGGGTGCCAATGCCTTGGGCCAACTCGGCGATAACACTACCGCCGACCGCCACGCCCCTGTTCTGGTCAACGCGCAATTTTAATAATTAGTTAGGGCCTGTCCCGATCCTCGTGTGCCAAAAGAATTAGCTTACACTGGGGAGTTTAACTGTTGAGTTTTGAGCAGTATTTCTTGCAAGCACTTGCTCTGCGGGCAGTGCATGATGCAGCGTCGATCGACCTTCTCACCAGGTGACTCCCATGGAAGCGTGCCGCCCTGCTGCCCTGCTTTTCCTCTTCTTCCTTGCTTGCCATTCGGATCTTGCCACGCCCACGAAATGCAGCAGCCGCGCCGACTGCAGAAGCGCCGCTGGTGCCACCGGCGCGCTGCTCTGTCTCGAGGGCGAATGTCGCCAGTGCGGTGTTGATGTGCAGTGTGCGAATGGCAACGGCGATGCCGGAGTGAACCCGGGAAGTCCCGACGGTTCGATCTCGATTGGGCCGGATGGCGGTTCGACCTCGAACTCTGATGGCGGCTCCATTGGACCTGACGCTGGGAACGCGTCAGGCGACGCGGGGACGGGGAGCGATTCGATTCCGCAAGCCCAGTTTTTTACGCACCTGGTGGCCTCCTACTGCGGTCGCCTCTATGCCTGCTGCACCGCGGACCAGATCACGGCCAATTCGCCGCCACCGCTGTTCGGCCTTCCATCGTTGGGGCCTGACGAGGCGAGCTGCAACCGAAACGTGCTCGGTTACCTTGGATCGCACGCGCCGGATCCGAGCCGCACCGTCTATGACGAACAAGCCGCCAAGAGCTGCATCGCCACGATGAACGGCGTCGCCTGCGCGGACGAACTTGTGAACAGCGGCGTGGACAACCCTGCCTGCAAGTCTGTTTTTCGCGGCACACAACCGGTGGGCGGACAGTGCAAGAGCGAACTGGAGTGTGCGAGCAACTTGTGCGCCGACTACGCTTGTGCTCAGCCCGCGTCGAATGGAGAGCCGTGTCCGATCGTGAGCAAGGCCGAGGGAAAACTCTGCGAGCCGGGTCTCTACGACGACGACATTCGAGGCCAGTGCACCTGCTCTCTGCTCATCCGAAACGGGGAATCATGCCAAAACGATCAGCAGTGCTTCTCGAGCCATTGCGATTGGAGCTCGAGCACCTGCATGATCAAGCCGAAAAAACCGGCGGTCTGCACGAAGGGGCCCTAAGTTTAGCCGCCCAGCGGGTGTAGAATGGTCGTTTCTTTGCAGTGACCTCAACCTAGCACGAAAGGAGTCGGCGATGCGTCTTTCGTCTCCTCGTTCACTCCTCCTTCTCGCGATCTTTGCAACGGTTACGGCAAGCTGTCGCGACGCTCGTCTCCGTTCCGCGCGCGGCACCATCCGCGTCACCCCCATCTCGGTGGACTTCGGCACCACCGCACCGGCTCGTCCGATTGCCCAGACGATCACGCTCGCCAACTGGGGCATCGTTCCGCTCCACCTCGACTCGTTCCCCATCGATGGCGCTAACGCCGCGCTCTTTAGCGTCGCGAGTCCCGACTCGGCGACGCTTGCCAGCGGTGCCCAGGTAACGGTGATTTTAAAATATTCGCCCGTCGCCATTGGGAACCACCATGCGCGTCTTCTAATCAGAAGCGACGCGAGCAACACGCAGGCCTTGGCAATCGAGCTGACTGGCAATGCTGCGATCGACGATCCCTGTGCGAACATCACCTGCGACAAGCCACTTCGCGATTGCCTCAACCCATTGGGCACCTGCAAGGCTGCCGGCTGCATCTACGCTTCCAAGGACAACGGCACGGCCTGCGACGACGGCGATCTCTGCACGGAGAACGATGCGTGCACCGCGGGCTTCTGCCATGGAACGCCCAAGTCCTGCCTGACACCGCCCGACGCAACGTGTGCAGATACGAGCTCGTTAACTTCATCTTCTTCGCCAGGCAGCTGCAACGCCGGAGTTTGCAGCTATCCGCAAACGACGCTCCGGTGCAAAGAAGGCTGCACGGGCGACGTATGCTCTCCGGATCCGTGTCTTGGCGTGGTGTGCAACCAGCCCAAGCCCTGCTTCCAAGGCAGCGGGAAATGCGTGAACGGCACTTGCCAATACCAGCCAGACGAGGGCGCTCTTTGCAACAGCGGAAACAGCTGCGACGAGAACCCACGATGTGACGCCAGCGGCGGCTGTGTCGGCACACCGAAAAGCTGCACCACACAGCCACCGCCGATCTGCGCGGATACGAAAACATTGACAACCTTCGACGCCGCGGGAAGCTGTGCGATCGGGACTTGCCACTACGTGAGCCACAGCACTGTGTGCTCGCCAGCGACACCGGTCTGCTTGGACGGTGTCTGCATTCCCTTGGCGCCGGTTCAAATCAAGAGCGTCTTTGCCGCTGCAGCCCACACGTGCGCAGTAACAACCGGCGGGGGCCTCAAATGCTGGGGGTATAACGCTATCGGCGGGCTCGGCGACAATACCCGGATCGACCGCCACAGCCCCGTCGACGTCG
>JAHFDP010000022.1 GCA_023248955.1 Deltaproteobacteria bacterium | reverse complement strand
CCGCGGTGGATCCGCTCGACTCCACCAGCCGCCTGCTCGATCCTGGCGTCATCGGCGACGAGCATTACGCCGTCGCGCGCAAGGTGCAGGGCATTTTGCAGCGCTATAAGGAACTGCAGGACATCATTGCCATCCTCGGCATGGACGAATTGCCGGACGAGGACAAGCTGGTCGTAGCGCGCGCGCGCAAGATTCAGCGCTTCCTCTCGCAGCCGTTCACGGTGGCCGAGCAGTTTACGGGCTTGAAGGGAGCCTACGTGAAGCTCGCCGATACGATTCGCGGCTTCAAAGAGATCGCCGAAGGCAAGCACGACGATCTGCCCGAGCAGGCGTTCTACATGGTCGGGACGATCGAAGAGGCGCGCGAGAAAGCGCAGAAACTCGCGGCGGCGGCGTAACGATGGCGGACGGAAAGCTGCTGCTGGAAATCGTGACGCCCGACCGGCGTGCGCTGTCTACCGAAGTAGACGAAGTCCGCGCGCCCGGATTGCAGGGGGGCTTTGGCGTGCGGACCGGACACACGCCATTTCTCTCGGCGCTGCGGCCTGGCGAGCTGGTTTACGTTGCGAGCGGCGCGGAGCATCACCTCGCCATCGGAACCGGCTTCGCGCAGGTGAGCGACAACCGCGTGCTGGTGCTGACGGAGCTCGCCGAGCGGCCAGAGCAGATCGACGTTGCCCGCGCGCAGTCGGATGCCGCATCGGCGACGCAGGAATTAACGACCGCGACGAATTTGGACGACGCAACGTACGAGCTGCGACGCGCCGAGGTCGAGCGAGCGGCGGCGCGAATCAGCGTGGCGCGGCACGTGTGACCATTAAATTTAGGAGAATGAACCAATGAAGAATTTGCTTCCGCTTGCGGCATTGCTTGGCTGTGCTGGTCCACAGATCGCTCGCCCAAAAATCGCGTCCGGTGGCTTCATGGTTGATAAAGAGAGCGTGGATCGGGCGTTCGAAGACATCCGAAGTAGGGCGTCCTTCGAGATGGACTGTCCTGGGGCTCAGCTTCAGTTCACGGTCTTGTTCTTGGCGTATGGAACGAGCTTTCCAGAGCAAATCGGGGCTTCCGGTTGCAATAAGAAGGCGGTTTATGTTCGAATCCCAAGCGGCTGGGTCATGAACACACAGTCCGAGACGAAGAAGTAGCCCGACTTCGGAATGCACCGAACTCGGCAGCGCTCACTCCATCCGATACGGCGTCTCCACCTCGCTGAGCATCGGATAGTGCTTCCGATTCAGCGTCGCCAGCCGTAAGCCGTGGACTTTAGACGTCGCGGCAATCAAGCAGTCCGTCAACGCCAAGCGGTGTGACCGGTAGTAGTCGCGCGACCAGAGACCCGCCTGCTCGGCAATTTCCGGTGTGACGGGCAGAAGAGACAGTTTCTCGAGAAGCGTTTCTAGCGCCCGTCGCTCATGCCCTTCGAAAACCCCCTGGTAGAGCTCCGCGACCGTGATGACCGAAAGCCGAACTCGCTGCGGATCAGCTTCCAAGAAGGTGACCGCATCGGCATGGTTCCTAAAGTAGTCGATCAGGATGTCGGTATCGACGATCAGCGGTTCCATAAATCCCGGTCAGATTCCCGTCGTAGAGCATCGAAGTCCGGGAGGTCGGTCCGGTCCTTCCACATTCCACGTACAGCGCGCAGCGCCTTAAGCGCCCCTGATGTGTCGTTTTTAGCGAGGTACTCGTCCAAAGCAATGCGCATCAGTTCGCTCTGCTTGCGCCCCGTGCGATGAGCGACCCGGCGCAGGCCTTCGCGCTCTTTGGTCGTCAGATAAAGTTGCGTTCGAACCATACACCATAATGTATATCAGTTTGTCCACTCAATCAAGACGCGGTCGCCTGCGAAAATAGCAACCGAAAGCCCCGCGTCATACACTCGCCGAGTGGACCTTTCCGTCGCCTCAGCGCTGACCGATCTCGCGGCGCAGCAACCCGGGTTGGAGATGTTTTTGCTCGTCGGATCCCGCGCCCGTGGCGACCATCGCCCCGATTCCGACTGGGACTTCGCCTACACCGGGACCGCCGCACTGGATTCATTCGACCTCATGGGCAAGCTCAACCTCCTTCTCAAAACCGACAAAGTCGATCTCGCCGATCTCGATCGCGCCGGCGGCCTCTTTCGCTACCGCGCCGCCAAAGATGCGCGCGTCCTCTTCGAGCAAATACCCGGCTCGTTTCGCGCTTTCTGGCTCAAAGCGGTCGACTTCTGGTGCGATGCGCAACCGGTGATCCGAAAAAACGTCGACAGCGTTCTTGGGCGAATGGCGAAATAAATGGACCGGCAACTCTTCGCGGAAAAGTTCGAATCCCTGGAACGTCATCTCGAACGTGTGGCGAAAAAACTTCCCGCTAACGACGCCTCGTTTCATCCGCTCACCGACGAATCCGACGCCGTCATGTTTCATCTCTGGCTGGCGGTTCAAACAACGTTAGACCTCGCCATGTCGGCCTGCGCTCAGCTCAATCTTGGCACGCCTGCCGATTACGCGGATTCGTTTTTGCGTTTGCGTGATGCCGGTGTCATCGATGCGCCGCTGGCCGAACGTCTCGTCCGCGCTGCTGGCTTTCGGAACGCCGTCGCGCACGCCTACGCGAAATTAGATATGGCCCGAATTTTCCGAGCCGCAGTCGACGGTCCGGCCGATCTACGCGCCTTCTTCAAGGCCGCTTCCAAGGCCGTCGGCGTCGCCCCCTAAACAGGCCTGCGTAACCTGTTACCGCTCCCTCGTAATTCCTGTGGCCAACCCCGGTCTTCGTGTTGACACCTCAAAAGTCGCTTTGCTACACACGATGACCACACCCGCGCACCGGGACTTACCCTTCCTACTTCTCCTAATCCTTTAATTGCGTTAGATCACTTTTCCACAGATCCACAGGCCCTACGTACTACTTCTTTCTTCTTTAATATTTAGAGATCTTCTTTTAAAAGAAGCCGGGCGGACACCAT
Source organism: Deltaproteobacteria bacterium (assembly GCA_023248955.1). Taxonomy (GTDB): domain Bacteria; phylum Myxococcota; class Myxococcia; order Myxococcales; family JAHFDP01; genus JAHFDP01. The sequence goes on along the minus strand of JAHFDP010000022.1, from coordinate 48,595 downwards.
GGAAATTCAAGTTAGCGTGGATGAACTTTCCCGTGCGCTCTATCGCGCGCAGGGGATTGTCGAGAAGAAATCCACCATGCCGATTCTCGCCTCAGTCCTGCTCTCCGCAAAAAAGACGCAGGAAGGCGGTCGTCTGACCGCTAGCGCTTACGATCTCGAAATTGGCGTCTCGGGTACCCACCCCTGCGAAATTCTTCACGAGGGGGCCGTCGCCATCAAGCACAAGGAGCTTTACGATATCGTCCGTGCGTTGCCAGCGCCGACGGTGGTTATCGCCAAGCAGGCCAACAACCGCGTGAAGCTGACGTGTGGTTCCGCTGAATTCACGATCGTGGGCGCGCCGGCTGAGGAATTTCCGCAACTCCCGCAGGCCGACAAGGTGAGTCTCCTCGCCATCGAACCGGCCGTGCTCGCGGAGATGATCGAGAAGACGCAGTATGCGATTTCAACCGACGAGACACGTTACAATTTGACTGGTGTTTACTGCGAAGCGGGGACCGAAGGACAAGGGCTGCGTTTCGTTGCGACTGACGGGCATCGTCTTGCGCTGAGCGAGAAAAAACTCGCAGGTGATTTCAAATTGAAGCGTGGCGTGATTATTCCGCGCAAAGGTCTGCTCGAGCTGCGGCGTCTGCTCGGCGAAGAGGGCGCCGCGCAATGTCAGCTTGGATTTACCGATACGTCTTGCGTCTTCCAACGCGGCGATTTGCAGATGGTCATGCGGCTCATCGACGCCACGTTTCCAGATTATCAACAGGTTATTCCGAAAGAGGCGGAGCGTTCGGTCAGCCTTAAGCGCGAAGGACTTCTGGAAACACTGCGGCGCGTTTCGCTGCTCTCCATCGACAAGTCGAGCGCGGTGCGTTGCGAGCTTTCGAAAGGCCAGCTGCGGCTCTCGAGCCAGAATCCAGATTTTGGTGAGGCCAAGGAAGATCTCACTGTTGCGTATGACGGTGAAGCCATGAAGATTGGTTTTAATGCGCGTTACCTAATTGATGTTTTGGGCGCGCTCGATACAGAACAGGTCATGCTTGAACTGTGCGACGAGCTTTCGCCGGGTGTGGTTCGGCCGGTTGGAGAAGAAAAGTTCGTTGGTGTCATCATGCCGATGAGAATCTGATGCTTCAGGTATTGCTTCTTGGCGCCGCTCTGTTTGCGCTGCCGACGATGGGAAAGATTCAACCCTTTGCTGCCGGCGAAGCGGGCGCGCTTTGCGGTCCAAACAAGCCGTGCCACGGCGGCCTCGTTTGCCATGGCGGTTGGATCGTCACGAATGGAAAAAAGGGCTTCGGAACCTGTGAGGTGCCCTGCAAGAGCGACGAGGATTGCGCCGCTAAGTTGCGCTGCGACCCCTTTGCCGCAAAAGACAAACGGGGCGTTTGTAAATCGATCGTTGCGAAGTAAGCGCGATGCGCATCCGCTGGCTTGAGCCGCGCGGTATTCGGAATCTCCAATATGGGCGCGTGGAATTGACCGCGCGAACGACCGTTCTGGTCGGTGAAAACGGCCAAGGGAAAACGAATTTTCTAGAAGCGATTTATTTCGCGATCGCGCTAAAACCCTTGCGCACGGTGCGTTTGCGGGATTTGGTTCAACTTGGTTTGCCGAACGGATCGGTTGCTGCAAACGTTGTTGTGCAGGGTGTGGAGCGACAGCTCGACGTGGAGCTAACCACCTCGGGAAGTCGGTGCACGCGCGCAGCTGTGGTGGACGGAAAGCCGTTGCGTGATTTGGTGACGTGGTTCGATGGTGTCGCGGTGGTCGCTTTTACACCGGACGATTTGGCGCTCGTTAAAGGCGGACCCGAAGGGCGCCGCCGCGCACTCGATCGCGCTACATTCAATCGATTTCCGGTGCATCTTTCCGAGACCCGCGACTATTTGCGCGCGCTCAAAAATCGAAATCGACTCTTGCGCGAGACCAGTCGCAGCGCGCGCGCGGAACGAGAAGCGTTCGAGGTTCCGCTCTGTGATTTGGGCGCGCGAATCGTACGGCGACGGTTGGCGCTGCTGGAAGAGCTCGGGCCGCGCGTCGCTTCCGCTTTCGACGAAGTCGGAAGAGCTGGCGCGCTCTCGCTCGACTATCGGCCGGCTGCTTCGACGGCGGACGAATTACTGGCGTTACTCAATGCACGCGCGGCACAAGATGAGCAACGCGGGTTTACGAGCGTCGGGCCTCATGCGGATGATTGGGTCTTCGAGTTGGACGGCCGCGCGGCGCGCAGTTTTGCGTCGCAAGGTCAGCAGCGCGCCATCGTGCTGGCGCTCAAAGTCGGCGAAATCGAAAATCTGCGCGACGTTCGTGGCGTCGATCCCCTGCTCCTACTCGATGACGTTTCCAGCGAGCTCGATCCCGAACGCAACGCCTACCTGATGTCCGTTTTGGCGCGTCTTTCGTCGCAGGCCGTACTCACCACAACGGACGCGCGACTCGTCGCCGGTGCGGGCGATTCCAGCGTCTATTTCATGCGATCCGGCAAGCTCTCCGCAGCGTAAACTCTCGTTGCGCGCAAGGCTCCATCGTGTTAGAATTTTCGATGGTCCGCATTAAATATTCCATAAATATTTCAGAAACTTAGAGGGCGCAGTGGAGACGCTTGAAAACAGCGCAACCGCAATGACCGGAAGTGCCGCCAGCGAAGCTTACGGTGCCTCCTCCATCAAAGTTTTGGAAGGCCTGGAAGCCGTTCGCAAACGGCCGCACATGTACATTCGCGGCGTCGGCGCCGAAGGTTTGCACCACCTTGTTTACGAAGTCGTCGACAACGCGGTGGATGAAGCGCTGGCCGGACACTGCACACAGATCGATGTCGTGATTCGCAAAGAGGGGTCGCTCGCCGTTACCGACAACGGCCGCGGCATTCCGACCGGTCCGCATCCCACCGAGGAGATGGACACGCTCGATGTGGTGATGACCAAGTTGCACGCCGGCGGAAAATTCGACGGGAGCTCGTACAAAGTTTCGGGCGGTCTTCACGGCGTGGGCGTCTCCTGCGTCAACGCGCTTTCGGAGTGGATGGAAGTCGAAGTTTTCAGCCACGGCCACATCAAGAAGCAGCGCTACATGGCCGGTACGCCGCAGGGCAAAGTCCAGACGCTCGGCGCCACCGATCAACGCGGCACGCGCGTCACGTTCAAGCCCGACGGCACGATCCTCGAGGCGGTCGATTTTCAATTTGATGTGTTGGCGAATCGGTTGCGTGAGATCAGCTTTTTGAATGGCGGACTTCACGTCACGCTGCTCGACGAACGCACCGATAAGAAGCACGACTTTTTTTACGAAGATGGGCTGCGCTCCTTCATCGGGCACCTCAACAAGAACAAAGCCACGTTGTTCGAGCCGCCGTTCTGTTTTTCGGCGACCGACGGCAACGGCGTTCTCGATGTGGCCATGCAGTGGAACGACAGCTATGACGAGCGCGTGTTCACCTTCGCGAACAACATCAACACCACCGAAGGCGGCACGCACCTGGTCGGATTCAAGAGCGCGCTGACTAGACAAATTATCAAGTATGGCGAAACGGCCAATGCGTGGAAAGAGATCAAGGAAACACCGTCGGGCGAAGACGTTCGCGAGGGACTCGTCGCGGTGATTGCCGTGAAGTGGCCCGGTGCGGCGTACGAAGGACAGGCCAAGGGGAAGCTCGTGACGAGTGAAGTGAAGGGATTCGTCGAGCAGACCGTCGGCGAAAAGTTGGGCGCCTATCTCGAGCAGAATCCGGCGGTGGCGAAGAAAATTATCGGCAAGGTGGCCGAGGCCGCGCATGCGCGCATCGCCGCGCGCAAAGCCCGCGAAACGGTGCGGCGCAAGGGCGCGCTCGATTCCGCGTCGCTTCCGGGGAAGCTTGCCGACTGCCAAGAAAAAGATCCGGAGCGTTGCGAGCTCTACATCGTGGAAGGTGACTCGGCCGGCGGGTCCGCCAAGCAGGGGCGCGATCGCGCGTTCCAAGCCATCTTGCCGTTGCGGGGGAAAATTCTGAACGTCGAGAAGGCGCGCTTCGACAAGATGCTCAGCTCCGACGCCATCCTCACCATGCTGACCGCGCTGGGCACGGGTATTCACGAGGATTTCGATCTCAAGAAATTGCGTTATGGAAAAATCATTTTGATGACGGACGCCGACGTGGACGGCAGCCACATTCGCACGCTGCTGCTCACGTTCTTTTTTAGGCAGCTCAATCCGCTTATCAGCCACCTCGACGAGAAGGGCGCGCAGCGTCACCACATTTACATCGCGCAGCCGCCGCTCTATCGCGTGCAGAAGGGCAAGAGCGATCCGATTTACATCAAGAATGAAGGCAAGCTCGACGAATATCTGCTCGAGAACGCCACGCAAGGTGCGCAGGTGCAGGGCGTCGGCGCGTCCGCATCTGGGCCAGCCTTGCGCGAGGCGTTGAAGCGCGTGCTGACGTATCGTGAGCTGCTCACGCGTTCGGCGCGGCGTTGGGATGAGCGCGCGCTCGATTGCGCCGCGACGCTTAGCGACGTGACACCAACCGCGCTGGTCGAGCTCTTGCGGAAAACGCATCCGGAAGCAGACGCGCAAGAGGTGGCCGGCGAAAATACGATTCGTCTGCGGCGGCTCGGCGCGACGACGCCAATCAAGCTGGACGCGGATTTCCTCGGACGGCGCGAAGAGCTCGTGAAGATGCGCGCGGAATTTCTCGCCGTCTTTGGGGCGCCGCCCTACACGCTCACCGTCGATGGCAACGAGACCAAAGTCGCATCGCCGCTCGATCTGGTGGCCGCGGTGAAGCAGGAAGCGTCGAAGGGAATGCACATCCAGCGTTACAAAGGGCTGGGTGAGATGAACCCCGATCAGCTTTGGGAAACCACGATGGACCCGGCGCGGCGCACGTTGCTGGAGGTTCACGCCGACGACGTGACGGAGGCGGAAGAGGCCTTCACCACGCTGATGGGCGATGCGGTGGAACCGCGGCGACTCTTCATCGAGCACCATGCTCTCGACGTGCAGAATCTCGATATTTAGGAGCCTGTCTCGATATTGCCCACGAAACGAGGCGAGCGAGCTCGGATTTACCGGAGCATGCACACACCAGGTGGAGCGCCGACAGACCACTCGGAACGTTCGGTTTTGAGTGGTGTCGGTTAGTTAAGAATCGGTACCAAGACGGCACGCGAATTGAAGTAGGCCTCAGGTAGTTTCCAAGGAGGCTCCATGCGGCGCTTGTCTGGACTGTTGTCGCTTCTATCGGTTCTTGTTTCCTGCAATAGCGGGCGGATGAAGCCGGTGTCGCAGCGCTCCGCGGAAACGAGTTGCATGCCCGAGGCCGAAGCGGCGATCACGACGATTGCGCAGCTTCTGGCAGCCATCGAGCGTCGCAAGCAGTCGGATCCGAATCTCAGCTACACAAGAATTACGGAGATGATTGAGTATGAAGAGATCGCGCAAGGTTCGGGCGCGCTCGACAATCTCACCAACCTCTTTCGTAAAATTTACGACGCGCGCGACAGCGAGGCTGTGAATCAGCACGCCAAAGCGGAGTTCATTCACACGCAGCTTCAATGCGTCCAGGCAAAATATCAAGATCTCGCGCGGGCCGAGAATGGCGTGGGCGTGCAGGGAACGCTCATCAATGCTTGGTACTTGATCGGCGCGGCGGGAATCGAGCAAGCCTATCTCGGGAGCAAGGTGGCGGCTTCGGCGCGCGCGGCCATGGCGATTCGATCACTCAATTCGATGCTGGCGACGACGCAAGCGGAGTTTTATGCACTCTCCGCGCGGCTCAATGCGATCAACGCTATCAAGGAAACAGCATGGCGGACCTACAGCGCGATGACCGAGCAGGTCATTCAACGCTCCGGCGATCTTTGGGCCAGCGGCCGATTTGCAGAGATCAACGCCATCCGACTTCAGATGTGGGAACAGTTCCTTCAAACCGCAGGACTCGCGGGCGAGACGTTGAACGAAGCGGTGTCCGCGGGTGAAATGACCGCAGCGCTGCAAGGGGAAATCCAGGCGATCCGCACGGCCTCAGCGTTCAATCCTTACACCGTGGCCATCACCGCCGCGTCGCTCGCCGGTTGGCTCTCCGTCGAAAACCTCTTCATGTTCGATAAGGCTTGGAACAACGGTTACTACAGCACCAACCTCGTGAACGCGTACTGCTCCGGCTTGGGCTACTCGAACTGCGACGGCGTTTCCAACAATCAGCAGGATGCGCGTCTAACCGCGGCCACGTTTCTCAAGCGGATCATTCTCGCGTCCCAAAAGACGCTCGCGGATGCGCCAAGCGATGACGAAGTGGCCGCGGACTTCGAGGGCACGACTAACGGTGATGAAAGTGGCTCCGGCGACACTGCCGTCGATGGTGACCAGACCGGTGATCAAAACGTCGCAGCCGGCGTGCAGTGCGGCGACGTTACTTGCTACCCCGCGCAATTCTGCGACGAATCGCAAGACGCGCCGATTTGCGTCACTCCCGGCGATCTGGGGTAGCGGCTACGGCCCCGAACGCGCGGCGCTGAGATGAAACGCGCCGAACGCGCTCGGAGAAAACGAATCGACGCCCAGAAGATAGGTCCCGCCAACAGCGGTTGCGGGAACGGTGTAGCTGATGCTTTCCGCGCCGCCGGACAGAAACGACTTGTCGCTCCCGGCCAAGCAGGTCGTCGCGCCGCAGCCGTCCACAAGGTAGAGCGCGCCGTCGAAACCGCTCGGTGTCATCGTTGCCGAGAGCGTTTGCCCCGGAAGAAGTGTGACGGAATAGGTCACATCGGGTCCGCTCAACGCTCCGCCGGTGCAGGTGGTTGGGTGAAGGCCGTCGCAGCTTTGCGTGGAGGTTCCGTCGACTGCTGCGTTGCCGAATCCGTCGAAGGTGAGCGGCACCGCGTTGTCGCAGACCGTCGCGTTCGCGCTGCCCGCACAGTCGGCGTTCGGTGGCGGTGTGGCCGGCGATCGCAGTGCAAAATGCAGCGCGAAAGGTCCGCCGCCGTTGTCATACGAAGAAACTACAACGTAATACACGCCCGGAGCGAGGCGTGGGAAATCCAGCGTGGTCGCGGGTTGCACGTTGCACGCAACGACCTGCGGATCGGTGCAGTTCAGGGCGCGGACCTCGAGCGCGGCGTTGTAAGTGGCGTCCAGGGCGAGGTGCACACCCTGCTCAGCGGCCAGCGTGAAGGAGAACGCCACGTCGGGGGCGAAGGATTTGGGTGCGGCGCAGGAGATTGCATAGTTATGGGTGGCGAGACGCGTGTCACCGCTCACCGTGCCGCTATCAGTTAGGGGTGCCGCGGTCGTGCAGGTGTCATTGCTTGCCGCTGGATAGAGCTTGGTGTCGAGCGAAAAAGGTCCGCCAGCGGGACCGCCGCCGTCGACCACCAGCGCATAACGGCCGGCGGCGAGCGACAATTTTCCAAGCGCGGGATTCGTGCCGGGCGCGCAGGTGATAAGCGTCGAACATGACGAATTATCAAGTTGACGTAATGTCAAGTAGGCTGGAAACGCCGCGCTAACCGCAGCCAAAACGCCTTGGGGCTCCGTCAGCTCGAATGAATAGACCGCATTTCCACCTGGCGATCCGGTGGGTGCGCACTCGGCGGGAACGGAATCGGGTGCGGCGGAGATGTCCGCGGCGGCCGAGGCCTCGGCGGTAGCGGGACCGTTCGCCGTTGACGAAAAAGCGAGCGGCGCGGCGGTGGCGCACGTGGCGTTGGGCGGCGGTGGCGTCGGCGTACCGGTGGCAACCGAGAGTGCGAAAGCGCCCTCCTCTGCTGCCGCAGCGCTGGCCACGCCGATGAAGTAGTCACCAGCCGGGAGCGATTCGATGGCCAGATGCGCTGCACCTTTCGCACCGGCCGCGCAAACAACGGGCGCTCCACCGCAGGACTTCCACACCGCCAACGCGACGTCGTAGCCGGCCGTCGCGTCGAGTGTCACCGACGATGTATTCGGAAGCGATACTTTGTAGTACACGTCCGATCCGGCCGCCGCGGCGCAAGGTGCGGCACCATCCGCCGAGGCGCCCGCAGTCGTTCCCTGCACGGTGGATCCGGGTGCAACGTCCACCGCTCCGGCACAGGCGTCGTTCACGGGCGGCATTGGTGGATAGCGCAGGGAGAGCGTGTAAACACGCTTGAGGGTCGCCTTGTTGCGGAGGTCGAGATAGAGCGGCCCGCCCGCCGCGGCCGTGTAGGTCACCCGCGAGGATCCGGTCGCGAGTGCGGTTCCGGTGCCGGTCGCGTCGTACAGATCGAGCTCCAAATCATCGGACGATCCCGCATGCGCGACCGTGACTTCAACGCGTTCCGGACCGGTAAGATCGAGGCGGAACCAGTCGTCGTTTCCAGGGCAGCTGGTGAGCGCAACGGACCCCGGAAGCAGCGCGGATGCTGTGTCGGAGGAATCGTCCGGCTCGCGGAAATCGTCGGCGCATATACTGCGTACGGCGGTCCGCGCGATCAGCTCATATTCGACACGATCGCCCGGCGCGTGCACCTGCACGAAGAGCGGACCACGTCCCGCGGGGAGCGTTTCTGCGGTCGCGCGCAATCCGTACGGTGCGACTTCGCTGAAGCCGACGGGAAGTAGGCCGCCACTTGGCGTTGCTCGCAAGAGCGTGATCGCCGCGGCGGCGCTGGCGTTGGAAAAGTGGAGTTCCACTTGCGCCCCGTCGCCATCGTCGGCGGCGAGCGAGAACCAGTCGTTGGCGTTGGGACAGAGGACGAGGCTCTTGAGATCAGAGGTATTGGCGGTCAGCGCGACGCCGGTGGCGCTTCCCGCGGATTGGTTCGGCGCGAAGGCGTCGTCGACGCACGCCGCATCGGCGCACATGCCCGCCTGGCAGCTGCGGCCGGCGAGGCAGGACGTGGAATCGCCACAAGCCACTGGTTCGGCGCACGACCCGTTTTTGCAAACTTGATTTCCGCGACATGCCAGCGCCGGGCCGCACTGGACGCAGGATCCGTCCGCGCATGCGGAGGGAAAGGCGCAGTCGTTGCCGGTTGCGCAAACGCTCTTGGAAACGCACGCGCCGTCCGCGCAGGTGCCGCCGATGATTGTGCAGTCCGCATCGACGAGACAGCGTTTGCACGCGCGTTTGGCTGTGTCGCACCGCGCGCCGCCGCATTGGTCGTCGCGCACGCAGCCACCGAACGTGCAGGTTTGCGTGTCGGTCTTGCAGGAGTAGCCGTCGATCACCGCGCAGTCCGCGTCGGCGAGGCAAGCGGTGCAGGCGTGCCGGCTTACGTCGCAGCGTTTCTTGTCGCCCGTGCAATCTGCGTCTGCGCTGCACTCTTGGCAGCGGCCACTCGGAATGTCGCAGCGTGGTCCAGCCCAATCGCCCGCGCAGTCTGCATCTAGCGTGCACGGGAACACCACACAGGCTCGTTCCAACGGCGCGCAAACCTGGCGTGGTCCGGAGGTTGTTCCGCACTGCACGTCGCTCGTGCAGCCGACGCAAATATTGAGGGCCGGGTCGCAGCGTTTCGTGGTGGCGAACTTGGCGCAATCGGCTTCGGTCGCGCAGGTTGGCGGCGCACAGGCTTCGGTCTTCGCGTCGCAATGGCCGCTGGGGCAGTGGCCGTCCTTGAGGCAGCCGACGCAGAATTTCGTGGCGGTGTCGCAGCGCGCGTGTGTGGGATCGGCCAACGTGGCGCATTGCGTATCGGTGCTGCACCCGAATGCCGTCGGAGATCCACAGAGGCCAGTGGCGGAATCGCACGACACCCCGCTGGGGCAAACCACGCCGAAGCAAGGGCTGCAGCTGATGCAGCCAGGTCCCGAAACGACGAAGAGAACGCACAAGAGGAGGCGGCGCATCGGCGCGAAGGCTAGCACGCCAAAAAGAAAGGCCCGCGCTGGATTCGCTCCCGTGCGGGCCGCCTGTTATCTTTTTGTCAAGACTAAGGTTACATGTCGAAATAGAGCGCGAACTCCATCGGCGTCGGGCGCAGCCGAACCGGATTCACCTCGCGCTCGAGCTTGTACTCGACCCAGGTCTCGATCAAATCGCGCGTGAAGACGCCGCCCTTAAGTAGAAACTCATGGTCGCGCTGCAGGCAAACCAGCGCCTCCTCGAGTGAGCCTGGCATCTTGGGAACGTCCTTCAGCTCCTCCGGTGAGAGCGAGAAGATGTCCTTGTCCAACGGCTGGCCCGGATCGATCTTATTTTCAATACCGTCCATTCCCGCCATGGCCATGGCCGCGAAGGCCAGATACGGATTGCAGCTCGGATCCGGCGAGCGGAACTCGATGCGCTTGGCCTTCGGGCTCGGTGAGTACATCGGGATGCGAATCGCCGCCGATCGGTTGCGCGACGAGTAGGCCAAGTTCACCGGTGCTTCGAACCCCGGCACCAGCCGCTTGTAGGAGTTCGTCGTCGGGCAGATCAGCGCTGCCAGCGCCCGCGCATGCTTCAGAATGCCGCCCGTGTAGTGCAGCGCCAGGTCCGACAGGCCCGCATACTTGTCGCCCGCGAAGAGCGGTTTGCCATTCTTCCAGATGCTCTGATGGCAGTGCATGCCCGACCCGTTGTCGCCGTAAATCGGCTTGGGCATGAACGTCACGGTTTTGCCGTGCTTGTGCGCCACGTTCTTGAGCACGTACTTGAACCACATCAGCTGGTCGGCCATGGCGGTCAGCGTGTTGAAGCGCACGTCGATTTCCGCTTGGCCTGCGGTGGCGACTTCGTGGTGCTGCCGCTCGACGTAGATGCCGACTTCCGCCAGCGCCTTGCACATCTCGTTCCGGATGTCCTGCTGGCTGTCGATCGGCGCGACAGGAAAATAGCCTTCCTTGTAGCGAGGCTTGTGGCCGAGGTTGGGCACCTCAATGTTGCCCACGCCCGGGCCGCCCCACACCGTCTCGGTCGACTTGCCGCTGTTCCACTGGCCTTCGGTCGATTCGATTTTGTAGTGCGCGCTGTGCTGCGTGGTCTCGTAGGAGATGCCGTCGAAGATGAAAAATTCCGCCTCGGGGCCAAAGAAGATTTGGTCGCCGACACCCGACGACTGCACGTACTTCTCCGCCTTCTGCGCGATGTGGCGCGGGTCGCGGGAGTAAGGCTCGCGGGTGAGCGGATCGACGATGTTGCAGATGAGCGAAAGCGTCGGCACGGCATTGAAGGGATCCATCAGCGCCGTGGAGGCATCGGGCACCACCATCATGTCGCTGGCGTGAATGGCCTGCCAGCCGCGGATGGAGGAGCCGTCGAAGCCGAGGCCTTCCTCGAAAACTTCCGGTTTCAGCTCGGCCAGCGGCACCGTGAAATGCTGCCAAAGGCCGATGAGATCCATGAACTTCAGGTCGACCATCTCGACCTTTTTGTCCTTGGCGAGGCCGATGACCTCGCTAGCTTTGGGTGCCATGTTCGTTTTCCTTCGCGAAGAGGGTGGGGTTGATTTTCTTCTAGTAGCGGCGGGGCGAGAATTCGGCAAGGCGCGGTGCCTTTCGGCTCATCTAAAACGTTTCGAATTTTTCCTCTAATCCCGAGTTGGCGCCAGAAGTATTTTAAAAAAAGAAAAAGGCCCGCGGTTAGGCGGACCCTTTTCGGAGCGTGGCGGGCCGAAGCCCGCCTCACGATTGCGTTGGAGCGAATTACTTTGCGTCGCCAGCGGGAGCGGCGTCGCCGTCCTTCTTCTCTTCGCCCTTCTTGTCCTTCTTCGCGTGCTTCTTGCCGCCCTTGGCCTTCTTGGCCGGCTTGTCAGCCTTCGCCGCATCGCCGCCCGCCGGAGCCGCTGCCTCATCCGCGTACGCAACGCCCGCGAAAGTGAGACCGAACGCCGCCATCATTGCCGCAAACATTCCCTTGGACATTTTCTGCTCCTCTTTGCCGCCGTGGCGGCTGGTTATGGGCCGCATGTTAGGTAAAGGATGCTTCCCATGGTGTCAAGTGATGGACGATCTGAGCCGCGCAGGAATTCAAATTACAAATGTGCCTTCACGTGAAACGTCAGGGCGCCGGTGATGTCGGTGTCGCAATGCTCCGGTGGATGTCCGGTGGCCTTGGTCGTGATCTTCATGGTGTCGGACTTAACGTAGGGAGCGAGCTCCACATCGTCTACCTGCAAGCCGAGCGACGTTCCCGAAAGCGCCGCGCCGTTCGCACCTTCGATGTGGGCCAGGCGTTGATCTTGCGACCCGTCGCTCATGGCCACGTGGAATTCCAATCCGGACAAGAATGAAAAATCCGCGGGTGAGCAGGCCCCGTCGGTGGGCGAAGCGGTCAGCGTGAGCGCGGAGAGTTTCACCGAGGTGATGTGATCTTTGGGCACGCCCTGATTTTTGAAATCCTGCGTCTGCGAAAGATCGAAATTGCCCAACGCACCGAAGGGACCCGACAGCGCTGGCAGTGCCGCGCCGAGTGCGCAGGTGGGGCAAGACTGGTGCGGGAGCGTCGTCTTGGACGACGCGTGAACGTCGAAAGAAGGCAACGGCGCGCCACAGGCGGTGGTAGCGAAGAGGAAAATGATGAGCTTGCGCATGCCTCGTTTTACGCGCGGGCGGGCGAAAAGTTCCAGCCATTTTGGCGTACGATAGAGCGCGATGTACGCCGACGAACGTCTCGATCTGCTTCGTCGCCTGCGACAGGCTGGCGCGGGCCACACCGTGGCGCAGCAGCTTTTTCCCGATGGCGCGCGGCTGCGGGCGCGGCTGGGCACGTCGCTGGCCGACTTGCGGATCCCTTACGGCATCGCCGCGGAGTTGCACGCCACCATGGCGCGGGCGGCGAACGACCTGTTCCAAGCGTTGTGTGCGCGGCATCGCGCGGAGTTCTCTTCCGAGGAGTACGACCGCTTGCTGATGGTCGATGGCTTCGACGCGAGCGCGGTGCGGCCGGTTTCGTTCGTGCCGCCGCCGCGCTTGCAGAAGGAGTCGACCAAGCGTGCGTTTCTCGAGGCCACCGAGCTGCACCACGGTCTCGATGCGGGCGTGCTGGCTACTTGGCTCGGCGATGAGCGCGGCGGTCGCGAGCTCGCGGGACTGCTGACGCGCCTCTTTGCGCGCGCCAAGGACGACGTTGCCGCAACGGAAAACAGCGAGCCGCTGGTTTATTTGGTGCTGCTGATGTTGCGGACGGCCGCTCCTCGGGCAATCAAGACCGCGCCCGGATTGCCAATCGCCGAGCCGACCGCGCGTTGGATTCGTGGAGGTGTGGCCGCGGGCATGCTGGTGGCGCTGCGGTTGGCGTTGCGCCAGAGCGGTGCGCTCGGCGATTCAAGTCCGATGGCGCTGGCCGTGCGCGCTGGCGGCGATCTGTTGCCGTGGCTGGGCGGCCGCGCGGAGCTTCCTGGATCGGGGCTCGAATCGTATGGGATCCCATGGAATTTACTCCCCACGCAGGTCGACGAGTTGTCGGCGAAACTTGCCAGTGGGCTTGATCCCGAATCCCTGGCGCGCGATCTGGCCACATCGATTGCGCGCGATTCGGTGCAGCGCCAACGGCTGGAGCGCCTCTGTGCGCAGGCGGTGTTGCGGCAATCGGTGCGCGCGTTGCTGCTCGTAGGAGAAGGGAAAAAACCGCTGCCGGGGACCGATACCACGCTGGTGCGGCTCTTCTCTGGACGGGAATTGCTCGGGACGGTGCTTGGTGCCGCCGAGCGCCGGCGCGAGCTGGTGGCCGGTCTGCGGGCCGCGCGCACGGAGGCAAGACCGGAGGTGCAAACGCTCTACACCGCGCTGGAGGCCGGCCTCCGCAACTTTCGCGATGACGAACCCGGTAGTTTTCTCGGCGAAGGTCAGGCGGTCCTGCGGTGTGCGCGCGCGATCGTCGCGTTGGCGGTGGATGTTTTTTTCGATCGCGCGTTGGCGACTGCGGCCGCGCTTTTGCTCGAGCGGACCGGCGGCGAGTCGGAGGGTGGACTCGCCGCGGAATACGAAGCAGGCCGTCTCTATTTTCTCGCCGCGGACGATCGGTCCATTTTGCGCGAACGGCAGCACGCCCGAACCACTGGCCATCTTTTTGTCGACGTGAAGGATTTCACGCGGCGCACGGCGTTGCTCAAGGAAGAGGTCACGGCCGATTTTCTCCAGCGCGATTTTTACGCGCCGATTCTCGAGGCTGCGCGCGAGCATCACATGGGGGCGTCGCACCTCGACGATCGCGGGGGCATCACGCTCAATAATTTGCTGGGCGATGCCGTCAGTTTCTCCGGCGATATCTCCGCGCTCATGCAGCTCTCGCGAGACATTCGACGCGCGCTCGACGGGTATTCGAAACGCCTCGAGCAGGAGAGTCGTACCGGCTCGGTGGCCGAGCGGCGTCTCGCGCTCGAGCAGCGCCACGTGGAGCGGCAGCTTGGGATCGATCCCGCGCTCTCGCCGGAAGCGCGTGCAGCGGAGGAGCGCGAACTCGACGAGGATCTCTCCTCGGACCTCGCGCTGCTGGCCGGTGAAAAACTCGACGCGGGGATTTTTCTCTCGTACGGTGCGGCGCCGCAGGTGGCGCTGTTTGACGATGTGTCCTTCGGGAGCGTGAAAGTCGCCATTGCCGAAAAGATCAACGAGAGCGCCCGCGGCACAGCCCGCACCGGCGCGGTACGCGCAAAGATCGACGCGCAGGTGGCCAAGGCGCGCACCGAACGCCTGAGCATGGAAATCGTCTGCCCGTGGAGCGTGCTGGTCGACCGCTCGTGGGTGCTGCCGGTGCCCGCTGACGCGCTCTCGGGTGCGCAAGAAATTCTGCTTCGCGGCGATACGTTTGGCGCGCAAGCCATGCTGCTCGCAGCGATGGCGCCGGCGGTGAAGCAGGTGCTCGACGCCTCGGCCAGTGGCGAAGCGCAGGCTGGCGACATCTACAACGTCGGCTGCGCGCTGTCGGACGAAGCGCTGCGTGCTTACCTCGCTGCGCGGGACGATCGGAAATTCCGTCGCTGCGAACTTGCAGCAGCCGCGCTGAATCCCGCGTTGCAACGACGTTTCGTTTTTCCGCAAACACGTCTCGTGCTCATCGCCGGCTTCGATGGTGCGCGGCTGGCGGAGCTCTTCGTCTACTCTGGCCGCGCCATGTTCAAGGGCTTCGAACGACAAGGTGGTCTTGCGGTGTGGGAAGCCGTTCCTGACGATGCGCTGTTCTTCTCGTTGCTGGCGCAGCATCACCTGCCGCAGCTCGCCGCCGGAGGAGCACCGTGACCGAAAAAGACGAAACGCCGGAGCAGGATCCCGGTTACGGCGAGGACGCGCCGACGCTCAAAGACGCGTTCATTGGGTACGGCGGTGTGATCGGCGGTGTGGTGGCGATGGCGTTGCTGCTGGTGCTGCTGATGAAGGTGTTGCGGTAGCGGTCAGTAGGCGGGCTTGAGCCCCGCGAACATCGGGAAGTGTTTCACGTTGCGAGTGAGTAGCCGGCCGCCGAGGATTTGGGTGGCTGCAGCGGTAATATAGTCGAGCGCGTCGATGCCGCGGTGCGACCGAAAGTAGAGACGCGCCAGCTCGCCTGCCCGATCAGCGACTTCGCAGGTCACGTCCTTCCATCGGATTTGTCCAAGCAATTGCATCGTGGCAAGTTTTTCCATGGGACGCATGCCCGTCAATACTTCTGTGCGCACAATGGTTGCGCTCCAGAGGTCGTCGTCGCTTTCTGCAATCTCCAGAAAGAGCCTCGTTGCTTCTGGGCGATGACGCAGGAGATCGATGAGCACCGACGAATCAGCGACGACGATCATGGAGCGCTTTCATTCTTTTGGCGAATCGTCCGGGTCGCATCCGCTCCACGTAGGCCTCGCCATTTTCGCCTGGCCCCCACGCGCCCGCCGAGGCCTTGATCGCCGCGATGAGCGCTGCCTTGTCTTTCCTTTTGACGTACTTCTCGTCGACCGCATCCCGAATGAGCTGCGATTTGCTACGTCCGGTGGTGCGAGCCTCGCGTTTGAGCGCGGCATTCTCGGCGGCGGTGAGGTAAATCTGGGTACGCGCAAGCTGCATGATGTATAGTATACATCACCTGCGCCCGACCGCCAACAGGCTCATTCCGATCGGTACGTGCAGTCGATCCTCAAGCGCCGCGAGTAGCGGCGCCACGCGATCATAGAGCGCTAGCTGTGCGGGCGAGACGGTGCGCCGCTTGAAGATGCGCCCGTTGACGAACCAGCCCAGCATCGAAAAAAGGTTCAGCCACTCGAGATGCTCGACGGCGAAGCCGCCCGAGGTGAGTACCGCCGTGAGCGTCTCGCGCGTGTAGCGACGATGGTGGCCGACCGCTTCGTCAAGGCTGCCGTAGAGCAGCGGCAGCGCGGGAACGAGCACAACGAGACGTCCGCCTGGTTGCAAGACGCGCCCAAAATTCGAGACGGCGCCGAGATCGTCTTCGATGTGCTCGAGCACGTTGGAGAGCACCACCGTGTCGAAGCGATGCGCGGCCAGCGAGGCCCAGTCGGCGGTTTCGACGCTCGCAAGCAGCGGCGTGACGTTGGTGCCCGCGAAAGTGACGCGCAACTTCTCGACATAAGCAGGCTCGACTTCCAACGCGACGACCTTCTCGCGTCCTGCCGCGATCTGCCGCGTGATGGTACCGATGCCCGCGCCCACCTCGAGAATGCGCGAGCCCAGATGGGTGCGCAGTTTGCGGCCCAGCCAGGCGTTGTAGTTGTGCGCGGTGTCAAGCTGCTCGAGCGCGTCGGTGCCGTGGTGGGGAGCGGCCACAGGCCAAAGCCTAGCATGGGTCGGTTTAGAAGCACGTTCGATTCTGATGCCCACCTTAATTATTTCCCACTTGTTATTATTCCCACTTGTTATTCTACCCACCATCTCTTAGAGTACGTTTATGGGAAAGCCAGCCATCGCCATTCTTCGTCCCGACAGGAAGGGACGCATCACGCTCGGCCGGCTCGCGCAGGACGTGAGTAGCTTCCGAGCCGTACGAGAGCCGGACGGTCGGATTCTGCTCGAGCCCTTCGTCGAAATTCCGGCGCGTGAGCAGTGGCTCTTTCAGAGCAAGAAGGCGCTCGCCAGCGTGAAGCGGGGGCTCGCCCAGTCGAAAGCGGGCAAGACCGAAAGCCTCGGCAGCTTTGCCCGTTACGCGGATGACGAGGTCGAGTGAACTTCAAGCTCGTTTTCACGTCGGAAGCGCGGGGCCAACTCGCGGAGCTTGAGCGGACCCCGGCGAGAGCCAAGCAGTTCAGAGCCGTCCGGAAGACGCTCGGGCTTCTAGAAACGAACCTCCGACATCCGAGTCTGAAGACGCACGAGTTTCATTCGCTTCGCGGCGTAGCGGACGAAAAGGTGTTCGAGGCCTACGCGGAAAACCGAACGCCCAGCGCGCTTCGCGTGTTTTGGCACTACGGACCCAGCAAGGCGCAGATCACAATCGTGGCCATCACGCCGCACCCGTAACGGGGTTCAGAACCGCCCGGCGAGCGCAAGGCCAGAGGACGAAGGCGTGATGAGCGGCGCAACGGTGACGTGAGTGGGCGCGCTGGCCGTCGAAGAAATCGTGGCCAACTTAGCCGGAAATCCACAGTTGCAGTGGAACCGAGACGGCCGAGCGTGGCTCGGCTGCGAGGCGCGGACGAGGAGCCCCCCGGAAGCGCACTTTTCGGTGCGCTGAGGAGGCACCGGAGGAGCACCGAAGTAGACGGGCCGCGATCGGCCGTCGTAGGTAACGGCAATTGTGGTTTTCCGGCTTATACGCACCGTGAATCGCCAGCGCTGCCGGCCATAGCGCTAGCCCGAAGGCTGCTGTAGAGGCGAAGGACGTCCGGCCATCCGTGCGCGCGGTCGCGATTCGAAAACCGACGTAACCGACGGCTAGCGCGTCGAGTCCGCACACGAGCGTTTCAGTGGCGTGGAAGAGGTTGTTTCATTCCCAAACCCGGCCACCGAGAAGGCGAAATTTGGAAGAACGTATGCCACGACGATGACTTCGAGGCCGTCTGTAGCACGAGCGGACGTGGCGAAGAGTAACGCTGCAACGAGGATGATGGTTTGCATGATGGCAGGATTCGTTGGCAAGGGTACGGTTCGGCTCCGAAAACGTTACGCCTCCGGCACCGTGCGCAAAAACTCCGCCTCATCCGGCCCCGGCGCGCGCACCACACCTTCGCGCCACAGGATCTCCTCGCACTTCCCGAGCAGCGTCGCGAATCCGGTGCGATTTTTCGCGCTCACCGCGATGCCTCCGTGCGCCTCGGCAAAATGTGCCGCTTCGCCGATCGACAACCGATCACTTTTGTTATACACGCGCAAACGCCGCGATTCCGAGAGTCCCAGCTCACCAAGGATCGTCTCCACCGCGCGCGCCTGATCCTCGTGTGCGGGATCGCTGGCGTCGATCACGTGCAGCAAAAGATCCGCGTCAGTGAGCTCTTCCAGCGTGGCGCGAAATGCAGCGACAAGATCCTTCGGCAGGTCGCGAATAAATCCCACCGTGTCCGTCAGAATCACCTCGCGCTCCTGCGGAAAACGCAAGCGGCGGCTGGTCGGATCGAGCGTCGCGAAAAGCTTGTCCTCCACGAGCACGTCGCTGTCGGTGAGCGCGTTCAAGAGCGTCGACTTGCCGGCGTTGGTGTAGCCGACGATGGAGATGATCGGCACGCCGCCCTTGTTGCGTTGCTTGCGGCGCACGATTCGGCCGCTGACCAACTCGGCCACTTTCTCCTCGAGAAAGGCGATGCGATCGCGCACGCGGCGGCGGTCCATTTCCAACTTCGTCTCGCCCGGACCGCGGCCGCCGATGCCGCCGGACAGTCGCGACAGCGCATCGTCGCGCGTGCCGAGGCGCGGCAGCAGATAGCGAAGTTGCGCCAACTCGACCTGCAGCTTGCCGTCGGCGCTCTGCGCACGTTGCGCGAAAATATCGAGAATAAGTTGCGTGCGATCGATGATTTTCAGACTCGTCACTTCGCCGATGTGGCGCGACTGCGACGGCGAAAGATTGTGATCGAAAATCAGCACGTCCGCGCCTAGCTGCAAACTCTTCATCACGATCTCGTCGAGCTTGCCTTTGCCGACCAGAAAATTTGGATCCGGTTTGGCGCGCGCTTGCAACACGGCTTCGGCGATCTCCACGCCCGCGGTTCGCGCTAGTTCGCGCAACTCGACGAGCGATGACTCCGCGTGCTCGCGCTCACCCTGCCCCGCGATGCCGACCAGCAGCGCGCGTCCGCTCCGTCCGACTTTGCGCGTGCGATCTTGTCGCGCGAATTCCGACTCCAGCTCGGCGGCGCCGGCGCGCGGATCGTAGTCGAGCTCGTGCACGCTCGGCACTTCGTCGATGCGCCACAGCTCACCGTTTTCGCTCTGCGGAAGCAGCGTCGCGTACGAGACTTTCCCGGGCAGTCCGTTTTCTTCGACGTCGATCGCGGCAACGAGATCGAGTCGCAGAAGCGCCAGGTCGGTGAGATCGTCGCGCGTAAGCGGCTCGTGTTTCAGGTGCGTGTGGACGAGCCGCAGTCCGCGCAAACGCACCTGCCCGGCGCGCGCGCGACCGATGTCCGGCAGTACGAGCTTGGCGCTGTCGCCGACGATGACCGCTTCGATTTCGCCGCTGCGCGTGAGCAGCACGCCGACCTGGCGACCGATCTCTCGGCTGCATTCCGTCAGGTGCCGCGCCAACTCGGGGCTCACGAGCTCGCTTGCGGAGAGACGGCGCCGATAAGTGGCGTGGAGTTTTTTCGCTGCGGAGGATTTGAGTCCGGCGGTGTTGCCGAAGAGGTCGTGGGCCAAGGTAGGGAGGGTAGTGACCATGCCGAGGCGAAACAAGCGCCGGTCCGCATCGGGACGGCCACCCCCCTCGATTTGGCGGGCCAGGCGGGTTACAATTAAGTTACGTTGAATCGAGTCGCTTTAGCGAAGACGAAGAAGCTCGTGGTCAAGCTGGGCACCGGTGTGATCGCCCCGGATGGCCGATTCGATGCTCACCGATTCGAAGCACTCGCCGACGAGCTGGCCCAGGCTGCGCGCGGTCGCCAGCTGACGGTGGTGTCTTCGGGTGCGGTAGCGCTGGGCGTGGAGCGGCTTGGATTTTCATCGCGGCCGCGTGACATTCCCGGCAAGCAGGCCTGTGCCGCGGTGGGGCAGTCGTCGCTGATGCGCCGTTACGAAGATGCGCTCGGCCGCCGCGGCGTGGTGGTGGCGCAGGTGCTGCTCACGCACTCCGATATCGCCAATCGCGCGCGGTACTTGAATGCCCGCCACGCCTTCGCCGCGCTGCACGCCGCGGGAGCGATGCCGATTATCAACGAGAATGACACCGTCTCCGTCGAGGAGCTGCGGTTTGGCGACAACGATGCGTTGGCGGGAATGGTGGTCGATCTGGTCGGCGCGGAGCTGCTCATTTTGCTTACCGACATGGACGGGCTCTTTACCGCTGATCCGCGCGGCGACGCTTCGGCGACACTCATTCCCGAGGTGGAGCGCGTGACGCCGGCGGTGCTCAAGCTGTGCGGAAATTCGAAAAGCACGGTCGGCACCGGCGGCATGCGATCGAAGCTTTCCGCAGCGGCGCGCGCGGCGGACGCAGGTGCAGTTACTGTGATTGCACGCGGCAGCCGCGATGGCGTGCTGACCGATATCCTCGAGGGGAAATCGGTCGGCACACGCATTCATGCAGGTTCTGCAGCGGCGGGTCGTCGCAAGCGCTGGATAGGCAGTGACCTGCGCGCGCGCGGATCTTTGCACGTCGACGCCGGCGCGCGGTTGGCGATCGAACAGGGCGGGAAATCACTTTTGCCGAGTGGCGTTCGCGCAGTCGAAGGAACGTTCGTCGCTGGCGATGCCGTGGAAATTCGCGACGCGGACGGTGCCTTCGCGCGCGGACTCTCCGGTTATTCGGCCGACGAAGTGCGGCGCATTCTCGGCAAGCGGTCGAGCGAAATCGAGCCCGCGCTCGGTTACAAAGTGACCGACGAAATCGTCCACCGCGATGATCTCGCGCTTCTCACGGAGCTGCGTTCATGACCGCCATGCGCACGCTGGCGACCGCGTCCCGCGCAGCCACGCGCATCATGGCCCGGGCGACCACTGCGCAAAAGCGGGCCGCACTTAGCAATCTGGCCGCGCAGCTCGCCGATCAGGCCGAAGCGCTGGCTGCTGAGAATCGCGCTGATTTGGAGGCCGCGAAAAAGGCGGGGCTTTCCGCGGCGCTACTGGATCGCTTGCGGCTCGATGTTTCTGCGCTCGTGCGTGCTGTTCGAGAAATCGCGGCGCTCCCCGATCCGGTGGGGCAAGTCACCGAATCTTGGCGGCGCCCCAATGGACTCGACGTGCAGCGCGTCCGTACGCCACTCGGTGTAATCCTCTTAGTATACGAAGCGCGTCCAGGCGTGACAGTGGACGCCGCGGCGCTCTGCATCCTCTCGGGGAACGCGGCGATTTTGCGCGGTGGCAGCGAAGCCGCGCGGACCAATGCGGCGTTGGCGGCGCGCGTCGCCGATGCACTGGTGGCCGCCGGACTGCCGCGCGAAGCGGTGCAGACCGTTCCGACGACCGACCGCGCGGCGCTCGCCGAACTGCTTGCGCTCGACGGCCTCATCGACCTGGCCATTCCGCGCGGTGGCGAAGGATTGCTTGCGTTCGTTGCCGAGCATGCACGCGTTCCAGTGCTCAAACATGCGCGCGGCGTGTGTCACGTTTTTCTCGACGCCTCTGCTGACCCTGAGATGTCCACGCGCATCGTGGTCAACGCCAAAGCGCAGCGGCCGGGCGTTTGTAACGCCGCCGAGTGCCTACTCGTGCACGAAGTCGCCGCGCCCGCGCTGCTCGCGCACGTTGGCCGCGCGCTCGCCGATGCGAAAGTGGAACTTCGTGCCGAGCCGCGCGCCCTAGCGCTTCTGCGCCAAGCAGACGTTCCAGCGATCGCCGCTACCGAAACCGATTTTGGTCGTGAATTCCTGGCGCTCACCCTGGCTGTGAAGGTGGTCACATCCCTCGACGACGCCCTGGCGCATATTGAGCGCTATGGCTCGTTACACTCCGAAGCGATCGTGACGAACGACCTCGCCAACGCCCGCCGTTTCACCCGAGAAATCGACGCCAGCTGCGTGCTCGTGAATGCTTCGACCCGTTTCAACGACGGCGGCGAGCTCGGTCTTGGAGCTGAAATCGGTATCTCCACGAGCAAGCTGCACGCCTACGGCGCCATGGGACTTCGTGAATTAACAACGACGCGATTCGTCGTTACTGGAGACGGACAGGTACGGATTTGAATAGATTGTATCGCAATGCAATACCGATTGGCCACGCGCGAACGTGTGGCGCCCTAACGCAGTCAAAGGAGATTTGATGGTCCACACACAGACTTCGCTCGCTGTTGTTCCTTCGCTTTCGCACGAGGCGCCGGCCCGCGACATCGCACTGGTCGCCGCGCAGGCGGGACTCGACAAGAAGGCCGACGACGTCGTGGTCGTCGACATCGCGCACCTGGCCACCTATGCCGACGAGCTGGTTCTGCTCTCAGGCGCTTCGAGCCGCCAGGTCCAGGCCATCGCCGACGGCGTTCGCGAGGCGCTCTCCGCTTCCGGCCACAAGCCGGTCAGCATGGAAGGTTACGAGCAGGGCAATTGGGTGCTCATCGATTACGGCGACGTGATCGTGCACGTGCTCGATCAGGAAACCCGCCTCCACTACGACTTGGACGGCCTTTGGGTGGATGCGCCGCAAAGGCGGCTCGCCGAACGTCACGCCTTCGGGACGTAATGGTCCCCCCTCTGCCCACTTGGGTAGGGGGGCACCGGAGCTCTGCCCCGCGGCGCTCGTCGGCAAAGCCGACCTTCGCCCCTGCCCCGACGAATGATCAAACTTAAAGTCATCTCCGTAGGCCGCGATCGCAGCGGTCTCTTTGAGCCGGCAGTGCAGGAGTACGCGGCGCGTATTCGCCACACGGTTCCGTTGGACCTCGTGGAATTGAAGGCGGCCAGCGGTCCACACGCCAAGCGCAACGAAGGTTCGGCCATCCTCGAGCGTTGCGGCAAAGCACGGCTGGTAGCGCTCGATCAGCGCGGCCGGCAATTCGCAAGCGAAGAGTGGGCGACGTTTCTGGCGCGCGCGCGGCAAGAAGCGCGTGACACCGTCTTCGCTATCGGCGGTGACGAAGGCCTCGCGGACGATGTATTGCAAAAGGCTTCGCTTGTATTCAGCCTCGGCAAGATGACGCTGCCACATCGGCTGGCGCGCGTGGTGTTGCTCGAACAGATCTACCGAGCGTTAACAATCGTGCGGGGCGAGCCGTACCACAAGTGACGACCAGCCCCTGGTTTGCTTAAACTGCGCCTATGCGATCCTGCATCCCTGTCGCCTTCGCGGCGCTGCTCGTCGCTTGTGGTGCGTCGCCGTCGAGCAACGATGGCGGTGTCGCCGATGCAGGAGACGGTGGCGGCGGAATCTGGTTCACCACTTGTGGTGCACCGGTCTGCCAAAGCGGAGTTGACGCGGGAATCGCGGGACTCGCGCCATGCACGACTGAAAAAGCAGGCCAGGCGTGTAGCCCTGTCGGCGCGTCTTGCGACCCGCATCTAGGCTGCAACGTCGCGCTCCAGTGCGCCGCTAGCGATCCCAAGAGCCACGGTTGCCCCATTTCGCGCCAGCGGCTCAAGGAGGAGATCCGCTACCTGGGTGACGCGGATTTAACGGCGCTCGAACGCGAGCTGATGCGCTTTCGAATTGCCAAGTACCGTTACAAGGCCGACCCGGCGCGCGAACATCTGGGCTTCATCATCGAGGACGTCGAGCCGAGCCTGGCTGTCGACTCCGCGCGCGATCAGGTGGACCTCTACGGTTACTCGACGATGGCCGTTGCTGCGCTACAGTCGCAGGCACGGGAAATCGCCGCGCTCAGGGCCGAGGTACGGGCGCTGCACCGGCAGGTGGAGGAGCGAAAGTGAAACGATTCTCGTCGGGGATTTTGTTCGCGCTCGTGGCTTGCGGATCGCAGGGCTTGGTTCCGCTGACGGACGACACAGATGCCGCTGTGCCGGTGAAGGACGGCGGCGTTGCGGACGGCGGGAGCGGAGACGGTGGCTCGCCCGATGGGGGTATCCAAAGCGACGCAGGAACAGATGTGGGCACCGCGGACGGAAGTAGTTCCGACAGCGGAATTGGTGACGGCGGAAGAGACGGTGGCGTGATTGACAGCGGGGTTGGCGACGGCGGCGTGATAGACGGCGGTATCTCGGACGGCGGCTCCATCGACGGCGGCGAGTGGGGAACCTGGTACACGACCTGTCCTCCGCCGGTTTGCGGTGGAACAGATCGGGACGCCGGGATTCCGGGTCTCGCGCACTGCACCGAGGAGAAGAAGGGGCAACCTTGTACGCCGCTGGGACGCGAATGCGATCCACAACTCGGTTGCCGTATCGCGCTTCGTTGCGCAACGCAGGACCCGGGCCGGATGTGCCCGATCTCGCGACGGCGGTTCAAGGAAGATATTCGTTATCTTTCGGTCGACGAGATCGATGCGATCCAAAAACAGATGCTGCGCTTGCCGTTGATCGACGCCGCGCAGAACGGCATCGACCCCTATGCCTACTCGACGATGGCGGTCGCCGCGATTCAGGCGCAGGCGCGCGAGCTTGAATCGCTGCGCAGAGAGATCAAGACACTGCGGCGCGAGGTCGAACGCAAGCGCCGCTAATGGCCGGGGTCGCCCCCAATGCCCACTCGTAAAACGCTGCTCGTCATCCTCGACGGATTCGGCTGCCGCAAAGCGCGCGACGGCAATGCCATCCTGCTCGCGGGCACGCCCGCGCTCGACGGGCTCTGCAACGAATTTCCGCACGGCGAACTTTTGACGAGTGGCCTCGCGGTAGGTCTGCCCGACGGCCAGATGGGCAACTCCGAAGTCGGCCACACCAACATCGGCGCGGGTCGGATCGTCTTTCAGGATTTGGTGCGCATCAACCGCGCGTGTGAATCCGGCGAGCTGGCGCGCCGGCCGGCGATTGCGCACGCGTTCGACACGGCGAAGTCGAGCGGCGGCGCGTTGCATCTGTTTGGGCTCGTTTCCGACGGCGGCGTGCATTCGTCGCTCGTGCATCTTTCGGCGCTGTTGCGCGCGGCGAACGAACGCGGCTTGTCGCGGGTCTTCGTGCATGCGTTCACCGACGGTCGCGACACGTCGCCGAAAAGTGGTGCCGGTTTTCTTGCGGCGCTGGAGCGCGAAATGGCCGGCACCAATGCGCAGGTCGCCACGGTCACCGGTCGCTACTTTGCGATGGATCGCGATCACCGCTGGGATCGTGTCGAGCGCGCTTACAACACGCTTGTCCGTGGCGAGGGCCATCTTGCGTCGAGCGGCGAAGCTGCGGTGCAGGCCGCTTACGCCCGCGGCGAGACCGACGAGTTTATTGCGCCGACGGTGATTGTTCGCCCCGATGGCACGCCGCGCGGCCTGGTTCGCGATGGCGACGTGGTGCTCTTTTTCAACTTCCGCTCCGACCGCGCTCGCGAGCTGACGCGCGCGTTTACGGAGCCTTCGTTCACGGGGTTCACACCGACCCCGCGCCCGCGTCTGGCGACCTATGTGACGATGACCGAGTACGACAAGAATTTTGGCTTGCGCGCCGCGTTTCCGCCGGAGCAGCCGTCGGAAATTCTCCCCGAGCTGGTGAGCCGCGCCGGGTTGCGCCAGATGCGTTGCGCGGAGACGGAGAAGTACGCGCACGTGACGTTTTTCTTCAACGGCGGTCGCGAAGTTGTCTTTCCGAGCGAAGAGCGAATCTTGGTGCCAAGCCCGCGCGACGTTGCGACGTACGATCTGAAGCCAGAGATGAGCGCGCGCGAAGTGACGGCGAAGCTCTGCGCGAAATTGCCCGAGGTGGATTTCGCGGTGGTGAATTATGCCAACCCAGACATGGTTGGTCACACCGGCGTTCTCTCCGCGGCGATCACGGCGGTCAAAGTTGTCGATGAATGCGTTGGCGTCCTCGTCAAAGCCGCACAGGACGCGGGTTTCAGCACGATCATCACCGCTGATCATGGCAATTGCGAAATGATGATCGACCCGGTCACGGGCGGTCCGCACACGCAGCACACCATCGGTCCGGTGCCAGTGATCGTCGTGGATCGCGAGCGACGCGGCGCGCGCGTGCGGGAGGGTGGAATTCTTGCGGATGTAGCGCCGACGCTCTGCGCGATGATTGGGTTGCCGCAGCCGAACGTGATGACGGGAAGGCCGCTGCTCCGTGGCGAGTAAACGATTTGATCCCGTGAAATTCGTCGAGAAGTACGGCGTGGTCCTCGCGTCAGGCAACGGCCCCGTTCCGAACGTGGCCGAATCCGTCGCCTGCGAGCCAATTCGGGGAAGTTGGTGGGGACACAAGAGGAGCCACGAGATTTTTGCGGCGCTCAACTTGATCGAAGACTCACCCGACGTACTCTGCTTTCGGCTCGTCGCGAAAAAAGTAACGTTCGTACACCGCCGCTTGTGGCCCGCGTTGGTTCGGCTGGCGGAGACGCTCGGGAAAGATCGGCTCGCGGCTGTCAAACAGGAACACACGAGAACGGGTGCGCACCGCAACGTTGTCACGCCATTTCCGAAATGGGTCTCCGCAGACGTGAAAAAGAAAGCCGCCGCACTCGACGCCGACACCGCGCGCGCGCAATTGGGAGCCTGGGTCTCGCCATGAACAACACCGAAACCGGCATCCTCGCGCTCGGTATTCTCGCCGGCGTGCTCACCACCGGCAGCTGGATTCCGCAGGCGCTCCGCACCATCCGCACGCGAAGCACGCACGACTTTTCGTGGACCTACCTTCTGATGTTTTCCACCGGCCTCGCCTGTTGGACCGGTTACGGCATCGCGCGCCACGACTGGGCGGTGATTCTCGCCAACGTCGTGGCCTGTGTTCTGGTGCTCTGCATCGTGTGGGTGAAGGCGCGGAATCGTTAGAGCTGAAAGACAAGCCGCAACCCCGCGTCGATTTTTTGCATCAGCGTGGGCGACAACGTGCCTATGCGTTTATCGAGAAAGCTTTTGTCGCACGTGATGACCTGCGACACGTTGGCTACCGCGTCGCGCGGAAGTGAGGTCGCGCGTCGAGGCAAAAGCACGTTGCCCGGCGCTTCGGCGAGGCGCACGTTCGAGGTGATGCCGACGGCGAGTACCGTGTTCAGACGGCTGCGGTTGAAGTCGTTGGACTGAACGATGATGACGGGCCGCCGGTAGCCGGGCTCGGAGCCGCGCGGCTCGCCCAGCGATGCCCACCAGAGATCGCCGCGGCGGATCACCAGGTTTTTCCGAGCGACTTGCGCTGAATCTTGGTGAGGACAGGGTCAAGGTTGCCCGACTCTTCGGTGTAAACACGGTCGAGCGCTTCGGTGATCCCCTCTCGTCCGCGCGCGTCGAGGAATTCCCGCAGCGCTTCCGAATAGAGCTGACTGCGGGAAACGTGCAAGCGGCGCGCAGCGTCTTCAGCGGCACGAAAGAGCGGATCGGGAAGCGAGATGGCCGTCTTCATGGAAGAAGTATAACCCCGGTTATACCGGCCTACAATGCGTGCCGTCAGTGCACGGCGAGCTCGTCGCAGCCAAGTGAATAGGCCAGCGCCCGGCACGCATCGTTGAGCAGGCGTTCCGAAAGCGTGCACACCAGCGCGCCAACATCCTTCTGCGAAATCGTTACGACGTTGTGAAAATTAACCGCGCACGCCTGCTTGAGCCCGTTCTCGGGTCCAAGTGGCAGCTCCGAGGGGACGCCGCGCTGCGTGCTGGTGATCGGCGCTACCGTGACCGAATTTAGCAACGCTAGAGAAGCGGTTCGCGTGAGTACCAGCGCGGGTCGGCGCTTGTCGGGCAAAGCGAATCGGCAAAGACGAATCTCGCCGCGTTTCATTTCGGCCCCCAGTCTTGCCGACGGTAAAGGGCGTCGAGTTCACCCTTGCGAATGGGTTTCTTGGCGTAGCCACGACGCTCCTGTTCCTCGAGCGCACGGATGCGCAGTTGCACGAGGTGAAGTCGAACGCTCTCGCGAATAAACGCCGAGCGGCCGCGCCTGTGGCCGCGGAGGTGGCGATCCAATTCGTGGAGGAGGGATTCTTCAATGGTGACTTGTATTGGTTTCATACGACATAATTATAACGTATCTCTGAAACATCGGAAGCATCACCTTCCCTCGTCACTCGCCAACTTCGCGTACACCGCGACGTCGACGAAACGGTCGTAGTGCCACGAGCCATCGCGCTCGACGCCCTCGAATCGAAACCCCAGCCGCTCGGGGACCGCTCGGCTCTTCGCATTTCCGACCGCGCAGCGAATGATGAGCCGATGCAAGCCGCGCTCCGCGAAGCTGTGCCGCACAAAAGCACCCGCGGCCGCTGTCATGAGCCCGCGCCCGGTGTGCGCTGCGTCGATCCAGTAGCCGATGGCGGCCGAGCGGTGCACCGTCTCCACGTGATTGTGCGTGAGGTAGCCCGCCAGTCGCCCGTCGACGAAAATCCCGCACACCAGCGCGCCCGAGCGTTGCCGTGTCTCCACGCGCGCTGCCATGGCTGCTTCGTCAGGCACCGTGTCGACCCAAGAAAGTGACTGCCGCAAACGCACGCGATTGATTTCAAAGACCGTAAAGAGCTCGGGTAGGTCTTCGCGGGTCAGCTCTCGAATTTGAGCGGTTGCGCTCAGCGCGTGCTCGAACATGGCGGTTCCTCGGGCGTAAACGACAGGAAGCGATCCGGCATTCGCAGCGGCCTCCATCCCGACTTGGCGTAGAGCCCGTGCGCGTCGCGCGTCTTTAAAAACCAGCCGCGAAGGCCCTGCAACTCGGGATGGCGGTGAATGCATTGCATTAGAAAGTGGCCGAGCCCGCGGCCGCGAAAACGCTCGTCGATGAAGACATCGCACAAGTAGGCAAACGAGGCGTGGTCGGTGATGACGCGCGCGAAGCCGACTTGCTGCGCGTCACCATAAACGCCAAAGCAGAGCGACTGCTCCACCGAGCGGACGATTTTCTCGCGCGTGATCCCCGGCGACCAGTAGGCTTCCCTTGAAAGCCAGCGATGGATCGCATCGATCTCGAATCGCGCCCGGTCCGTGCTGACGCAGAATTCGCCGCGGCTCTCTTCGAAGACCGGCGCGTCCTTACGAAGGCGCAACGGGATCACGCCGGCCCAGCATTGAATTTGAGAATCATTCTCAGAATCAACGGGTGGACCGGTGCGCGTCTTGGCGGACGCTTCGGTGATCGACAGCTCCACGACCCGTGTCGCATCCAGCTCCGCGTCGCTCGGGGCGCGGACTTGCGCGTAGCGTCCGGGAACGACGTGCTCGACGATTCGCTCCAGCGCGCGCCGTTTCTCGTCGCGGCTTTCTATTGCGTGCGCCGAGCCGAAGATCACCACGGAGCGGTAGTTCATTGAATGGCGTTTCGCGGCGCGGGCCAGCACCAACCCGTCGAGCAGCGTCACCGTGACGCAACAGGGAACGCCGCGCGCCAACGTGGTCATCATGCGGCTGGCGTGCGCCCCGTGCAGGTAGATGCGATCGCCATCGCGCGCATAGCCCGTCGGGATGACGAACGGTTGGCTGCCCTCGGAAAATCCGACGTGGCACACCAGGCCTTCGTCGAGGATGGCGTGAATGAGGGTGCGGTCATGCGAACCGCGATCGGGGCGGCGTTGCAAGGTTGTGAGCGAGGTCATGCGGAAAGAAAGCCAAAAATCTGGTAGGTCGAAAAGTACCAGAATGAAAATATCGACCAGTCCAGATCACTCGCGCCCGTCATGGCCGGGCTTGACCCGGCCATCCACGTGGATGTTTCAACTCGCGCTCGATCCGAACCCCGATCAGCCACTGTTCCTGCAAATCACGCACGCGGTGATCCACGGGATCCGCAACGGCCGGCTCAAGCCGGGCGCGCGTTTGCCGGGATCGCGCGCGCTGGCCGAGACGCTCGGCGTTCACCGAAGCACCGTCGTCGTTGCGTACCAGGAGCTCCTCGCTGAGGGCTGGATTCAGACGTCCGAGGCGCGCGGCACTTTCGTTTCTCCCGACATTCCAGACGTGACGCCGCGGCGGTTTTCTCCTCGGCCGCAGCGCGAATCGATTCCGGATCGTCTGGGTTTCGAGATGCGATCCGCACCCGCATTTGTAGAGCCCAAGGCTGCGCCACGCGGCACGCTCACCATGGGCGGCGGCGTGCCCGACGCGCGGCTCGTCCCCGGCGAAAAGTTAGCGCGCGCCTACCGCCGTGCCCTACGCAAGGATCCGCGCACATTGCTCGGCTACGGCGATCCGCGCGGTCATGAGCGCCTGCGGACGGCGCTGGCGTCGATGCTCGCGGCCACGCGCGGACTGGCCGCTGGCGCGGACGATCTCGTGGTTACCCGCGGCGCGCAGATGGCCGTGGCGCTAGCTGCGCGCGCGCTGATCGAGCCAGGCGACGTCGTCGCTGTCGAGGAGTACGGTTACCGCCCAGCGTGGGAAGCCCTCCGGCAGTGTGGTGCGCGACTCGTCTCCGTCCCTGTCGATGGCGAAGGTCTCAACGTGGCCGTGCTCACCGCGCTCGCCAAACGCACGCGGATGCGCGCCATCTACCTTACGCCGCACCACCAATATCCGACCATGGTCACGCTCGCGGCCGCGCGGCGCCTAGCTTTGCTCGACCTGGCGCGCCGGGAGCGAATCGCCATTATCGAGGACGACTACGATCACGAGTTCCACTACGACGGTCGCCCCGTGCTGCCTTTGGCCAGCGCCGATCGCGCGGGCGTGGTCGTCTACATCGGCACGCTCTCCAAAATTCTCGCGCCCGGTTTGCGCATCGGTTACGTCGCCGCGCCGCGCGTCTTGCTCGAGCGGATCGTCGCGCATCGCTACGTGATCGACCGTCAAGGCGATCAGGCCGTCGAATGCGCGGTGGCGGAATTGCTCGAGGACGGCGAAGTGCAGCGCCACGCGCGCCGTTGCCGCCGAATCTACCGCGCGCGCCGCGATTTTCTTGTCCATTCGTTACGTGAAAAATTCAGCCAGCGGCTCTCGTTCGAAGTGCCCGCCGGCGGTATGGCGCTCTGGGTTCGCGCGCATGGGTTCGACGTGGAAACGTGGGCAGCGCGTGCGCTCGCGGCGGGCGTCCAGATCCACGCCGCGCGGCGATTTACATTCAGTGGAAAACCGAGGCCGTTCGTACGAATGGGCTACGCAGCGCTGACCGAACGCGAGCTAGCGGAGGCGGTGCGGAGGCTTTAATCGGTCAACGGACGTGAGCGCGGCCGCGGACCGAAGCTATTGCTGCTTGGTCTTCAGCTTCGAATCATTCTCGCGGAGGAACGCGCGAATCTCGTCCGCCATGTCGAGGAGCTTCGTCCACTGCTCCTTGTAGAGCGTGACCGGAAATCGCCCCAGCCCGTAAATCGAAACGCCGCCCTTCTCGCTGACCTTGAGCGACACCGCGCGGCTGCTGCGTGCCTTTAGCGATTCGTTTTCAGCCTTGAGCCGGCTCAGCTCCGCCTGCAGTTCCTGTTCGTTCATTTTGAATCCTCCGGGGCGCGCACCGTAGCTCCGTGCGCTGTTCGCGGCAACGAGTTCCGTCGGACGTGTTCTCTTGTGCGGAAGGGAGGCCAGTGCGGAGCCCCCGATTAGGGCCTGCCGAATCCGATGTCAGACCCCTCTGATATCGGATTTCCATGCTCTCTGCGTTCATTAGTCTCCTTCTCCCCCCGCGCTGTGCCGCGTGTCGCGCGCCTTCGCTGCCTGCCGATCCTTTTTGCGAACCGTGCGCGGCCACGCTGGTCGAGTGCCCTCCCGGCTGCGCGGTGTGCGGACTGCCTGTGGATTTTCACAGCGAAGTGCTAGCGCTCAAAGCGCGTCGCTGCCCGCGTTGCGCCGGCCATCCTCCCGCGTTCGCGCGGGCGCATGCCCCGTGGCTTTTTGGCGGCGCGCTCGCCGAGGGCATTCATCGATTGAAATACGGCCGAGCGTACGGAGTGGCCCGTCCGCTCGGGCGGCTGCTCGCCAGCACGGGCGCGCCGATGGCCGATCTGATCGCGCCCATTCCCCTGCACAAAAAACGCCTGCGCGAGCGCGGATTCGATCAAGCGTTGTTGCTTGCGCGTACACTTTCGTCGGCGTGGAAACTTCCGCTCGAGCCGCGTCTTCTTCGGCGCATCCGCGAGACACGTCCGCAAGTGGGGCTCGATACGCGCGCCCGCGAGGCCAACGTGCGCGGCGCGTTCTTGTCGGCCAAGCACGCCCAGGGAAAGCGAGTTCTGCTGGTGGACGACGTGCTCACCACCGGCGCGACGGCCGCGGCCTGCGCGCGAGCACTCAAGGAAGCCGGAGCACGGCGGGTGGAGGTCCTCGCGTTGGCGCGAGCGATTTGATCGTGGAGAGGGGGCGGCCGACAATTGCAGGAATGCGGACCAAGACGTTCTTGTTTGGCCTCCTGATGCGCTGGTGCCCCCTTGCTCTGGTGTTGGTCGCGCAGGCGGCCGTGGCGAACGAACTCCCTACGCATCAGGCGCAACTCGTGCGGCATGCCGCCGAGCCGCGCGGCGTTTCCGATCTCCTGCGCATCGCGGAGGAGAAGAAACAGAGCCAGGCCGAGTTGGGGCCGTTGCGGGCGTTCTATTTGAAAGTCGCCGGCGACTCGCATTACCGCGGCGAGACGCGCGCACTGGCTCTGGAATTTGCGTTGGAAACCGCGCGCACGCTGGGCGATCTCGGTGCAGCGCGCGCGGACGCGAAGGCGCTGGGTACCGTCGAGGCCTGGGCAGTGGCCGGGCCTTTCGACAACGACGGTCGCGCGGGCTTTGACGCCACGTTTCCGCCGGAGACGCAGCCGGTCGACTATACGGTCGCTTGGCCGGGCAAAGAGCACGAAGCGCACTGGCGCGTGTTGCCCTTCGCGCCGGAGTTCGGCGTCGTCGATCTCAGCTCGTTTCTTTCACCGCACAAACAGATCGTTTTTTACGGCGCGACCGTGATCACGTCGCCGCGCGCGCAGACGGTCTGGGTTGCCTGCGGCGCTTCGGGGGCCACTAAACTTTGGGTCAATGGCGCAATGGTGCGCAGCGATCCGGCGCAGCATCCGGCGCGCTTCGATCAAAGCTTCGCGGCGGTGACGCTCAAGCAAGGCGAAAACACGCTGCTGCTCAAGGTGGCGGGTGGCGAGGCCTGGCCATCTTTGCGTGTTCGCCTCGGGACGGTTGGCGGTGCGCCGATGCCGAGCCTGGCTTCGTCCATTCCCAAGGCGGGCGCGCGGCTGGTGGATCCATCGGCACGGACACTCGAGCGTGAATCACGCGTCGACGACGCACTTGCTCTTTTGTCAAGATCGGTATTGACCACATATGACGCTTCTTTGGCGGAAGACGAGGCCATCCTGCTCGCCAGCCGGCGCCCCTTCGACGTCAAGGAGCGGACGCATCTCGAGGCCCAGAAACGCGCCGTGGCGCTGGCACCGAAAGACCCGGCGTTGCTCATTCGGCAATCTCGCTACGAGGAAGAGAACGCCAACAAACGCCGCGTGGCGCTCGAGACCGCGCTGGCACTGTCTCCGCACGACGTCAGTGCGCAGCTCGCGCTGGCGCGGACAGCGCTCGATCGCGGGCAGCCCTTTCGCGCGCTGCCTTACCTCGAAGATGCGCTAGGGACCGCGCCGGATTCGCTGTCGACGGGCAGAGGGGGAAGGCGCGGAACAACGCTTGAGGTCGAGCTCCTGCTGGCGCGCGCGCACGAGGCGATGGGCCTCTTCCCACGCGCCATCCAAGAGCGGCGGGCGCTGGCCGAGCGATTTCCGAAGTCGCCGGATGCGCTCAAGCAGGCCGCCTTTGCGGAGCGCCGCCTGGGAAGATCCGAGACCGCGATAGCGCTGCTTCGCCGAGCGTTGGCGCGCCGCTGGGACGATTCTGAAGCGCGCAACGCGCTGGTGCAGCTGCTGCTGGCCAAAGGCGATCTGCCCGGGGCCACGAAAACGCTGGACGATGTTGCCGCGTTGGATCCGGGCGAAGTCGATCCGCTCCTCCGCGCCGCGGATGTGCTTTCTGCTCACGATGGGGGCGCGCACGGTGCAGGCGCGCCGGGTGGCACCGAAGTCTCCGAAGCCAATGCTTACTACGCACGCGCGCGGGAAATGGCGCCGGACAGCGCTGAAGTCTACGAGCGCCGCGGCAAGCATCTGCTTCGGCGCGGCGACACGGCGGGTGCGTTGGATGACTTTCAACACGCCCTCGCGCTCAGGCCGCAGAATCCGCCTTTGCGGGAGCTGGCCCGCGCGGTGCGCCCCGAGAAGAGTTACGCGGCGCCCTATCTCGCCGACGCTACACAGCTTCGACAAAGCAGCGATCACGCCGCGTCCGACGATGCGGTCATGCTGTCCGACGTTCACGTCACGCGCGTTTTTCCGAACGGGCTCGCCTCGCGCACCGAGCAGCAGATCGTGCTGGTCCAAAACCAGCGCGGCGTGGAGATGTGGCGGACGCACGGTATTCAATATACTCCCGGTCGGCAGGAGCTGCGCATCGAGCGGGCGCGGGTGATTCGCCCCGACGGCAGCATCGTGGAGAGTCACGGGGAAAACGATCGCTCGCTCTCTGAGCCCTGGTTTGGTCTCTATTACGATTACCGCCAGCGCGTCCTTTCCTTCCCGACGCTAGCGCCCGGCGACATCGTGGAAATCACCACCCGCCTCGACGACGCGGGCGAGGACAACTATTTCGCTGACTATTTCGGCGACGTGGTTTTTCTTCAAAGCACCATCCCCACGACCCAGGCCGCTTACGTGCTGATTGGCCCGCCGGGCCGGCGCTTTTATTCCAACACCGCGGGCGCGGCCAAGGTTACCCGCACCGAAAAAGCCGGTGACGCGGGCGCCACGGTGCTCTCGTGGACCGCGCAAGACGTGCCCAAAATCGTGACTGAACCGGGGATGCCAGGATGGAGCGAGGTGGCGACCTTCGTTCACGTCTCCACTTACAAAGACTGGCATCAGGTCGGCGAATTCTATTGGGGCTTGGTGAAGGACCAGCTCCACGTGACCGACGAAATCAGAAAAGCCGCGCAAGAAGCGGTGTCCGCCCTTCCCGCCGCCGACGAGGAGGCGCGCATCCGAGCGGTTTACGACTACGTGATTTCCCAAACGCGCTACGTCGGGCTGGAGTTCGGTATCCACGGTTTCAAGCCGTACAAAGTGTCGACCATTCTCGAGCGCTCGTTCGGCGACTGCAAAGACAAGGCGTCGCTCATGCACGCCATGCTGGACGCGCTGGGCATCGAGTCGCGGTTGGCGCTGGTTCGCATGCACCACCTGGGAAAAATTCCGAGCGAACCGGCGTCGCTGGCGGTGTTCAACCACGCCATCCTCTACGTCCCCAAGTTCAAGCTCTTCCTCGACGGGACGGCCGAGTACCACGGGTCGCACGAGCTGCCGGGCGACGATCGCGGCGCCGAAGCGCTGGTGGTCGATCCCGCGGGCCACAGCGACTTTGTGACCATCGATGCCGCCCTCACGTCGGATAACGCCACCGAGAGCCGTTTCCAAATTGCGCTCGATGCCGCTGGCGACGCGCACCTCACCGGAACCACGCTGGTCCGTGGCCTCGGTGCACCTGACTATCGCCGGAGCTACGAGTCGAAGGACACGCGCAAGAGCCGTTTCGAGGAGACCTACAGCCGGGCCTTTCCCGGGCTCACCTGCACCGCGTTCGACATGAACGATCCTGGTCAGGTGGAGCGCGACGTCTCGACCAGTTTCGCCGCAACGGTGCCGCGCTTTGCGCAACACGCTCTGCGCGGGCTCTCCTTTACGCCGTTTGGTCAGGCCCCGCAGTACGTCGAGAGCTACGCGCCGCTCTCGAAGCGCGACTACGCGCTGGTGCTCGGCTATCCCTGGCGGCACCGCTTTCATTACGAAGTCGACCTGCCGACGACGCTGGCGCAGGTTCAACTTCCGGAGGACGCGATCGCGCAGTCTCGCTACGGAAATTACCATCTCGCCTACCACCATGAAGGCGCACGGCTGATCGCCGAGGGAGAGGTCGTGTTGAAGGCCGACCGTGTGGAGCCCGCCGATTATGCGGAGTTTCGCTCGTTTCTCGCGGGTCTCGATGCGGCGCTTCTGCGCCAGGTGAAGCTCTCCGAAACGGGCAGCGAGCGGGCGGCGCGATGAAAAGGATATTTAGTATAGTTACGATCGTCGTGCTCTGCTCCTGTGTGTCGCAACGCGTAGCACCCTCCACGGAGGAATCGATCGAACACGCGGCTGACGCGCCAGGGGCCAGCGCCGCCGAGATCGCCCGAGGCGGTTGGTCCGCCTACCTGCAACGTGGAGACGCCAAGGCCGCGCAACGCCGATTCGAAGCCGCGCTCGACGGCGATCCGCTTGAACGCTGGGCGCTCTTCGGGATGGCCGAAATGGCCGCCGATCGCGTGGATGATCTCGCTGCGGTTCGCTTCGACGGCCGCCTCGTTTCCGCGCACCCGGAAGATCCGCTCGCCGAACTCGCGTTCTCGCGATTCGACGCCTGGCAGGGCGCATCTCCCGCCGTCGATGCGGAAATCAAGCAAGCGGTCATGCACTATTTGGGCTCAGGCCGAGCTTCCGCGCGCGGCGCACGGCGCGCGCATCAGGTTCTTGCTCACGTCGCGGCGCAGCGGGGCGACGACGTTGTTGAAAGACAGGAGTGGGCGGCACTGGGTGCGGTCACTTCTTGGTCCATCGCCGGACCGTTCGCCGCGCACCACCTGCTCGATCTCGATGCTCCGACGCCGCTCGACGACGCGACCACGCCCATTGCCGCGTCCTACATCACGCAGTTCGGTCTAGCGCCCACGCGCAGGCTCGCCTTCCCCGACGGCGATGTTGGCCTCGACGAGGAGCCGTTCGATGCCGATCTCTATGTCGCCGCCAGCGACGTGACGCTCGCCCGCGGCGGTGACTATCTGCTTTTTGTCGAGGGTGCGGGCGCATTGCGGCTCTTCATCGACGGCGAGCGGACCGTCGTTCGCACGCCCTACCCGCGGTTGCCACCGCGGTTGGTCGCCGTTCCGGTATCGCTGGCGCCCGGTAGGCATCGGGTGCTGGTGCGTTGGACGCGTGCCGAGGGCGCCCGCTTCCGTGTCGCGCTGACGAGAAGAGACGGCTCGGACTCCGACGCGCAGACCGAACCCGCGAAGGGCACGATGCGCGCAGCACCGCATGCAGCCGCCAGTGCTGAATCTCCGCCCCCATTTTCCGAAGACGAATCGACGGAAGCGTTCTTGGCCGCGCTGGCTGCGTTTCCGGACGATCGTGCCGCGGCCCGAGAGCAGATAGAACGCGTTGTTGCACTCGCTCCGCAGAGCGCGCCGGCCTTGGCGTTGCGCGCGGAGCTGACCTTGCGCGATGCCGATTTGCCGGAGCGCGTGGCCAAGGGGCGCGCGGCGAGAGACGAAGACGCCGCGTTGGCCGCCGACAAATCCATGGTACGGCTCCAACTCCACCGTGCGGCGATGGATCGCGATGCCGAGCACTACGACGATGCCGAGACGCGTCTCGCGCTAGCCGCCGCGGCCGCTCCGGGCGCCTCGCGTGTGTTGATCGCCCAAGCGCGTTTACGCCAGGCGCGCGGAGACACCACCGATGCCCGCCGTTTGGCAGGCGAGGCGCTTGCCGGTGACCCCGATCGCTGCGATGCGTTTCAGTTGCTTGATGATCTTGCGCACCGAGAAGAGGACACCGCTTCCGAAGACGCGCTGGCTCCCCAACTCGTCAAGGCTTGTCCAGACGGCCGACGGACCTCGCTTCTTCGGTTACGAGAGCGTGGAGACGTTGCGGGTGCGCTCCAACTGGCGCGGTCGCTGGCGGCGAAGGCCCCCGCTCGCGTGGCGCCGCAGCTGGCGCTGGCCGATGCGTTTCTGGCCTCGGGAGATGCCGTGGCCTCCGCGGCACTCCTTCGTTCGGTTGTCGAGCTCGCGCCGCGGTCGGCCATGCTGCACCACCGTTTGGCGAATGCGCTCGAGCTTGCGGGCGACAAGACCGCCGCGGAAGCGGAACGCGACGCTTCTTTGCGACTGAGTGGAGGCGACCTCCTGCTTCGCCACGCACTGGATCACGAGCATGGCCAAACGCCACTGGCCTGGGCTCATCGCGACGCGAAGGAGGCCATCGCTTCGTTCAGGGCCGCCGGTGGCGCCGCGCGGGGAGCACCGGCAGAGTTGCTTCTCGACCAGGCCGCGCTCGAGGTGAACGCCGACGGATCGGCCATTGAGCGGATCCACACACTTACGCAGATCCTCGACCGCCGTGGCCTGGCGCATTTTGGCGACGTGAACGTCCCCGACGGCGCCGAGATCGTCGCTCTCCGGACCCTCAAGCCAGACGGAAGCGTGCTCGAACCAGACGAAATCGCCGGCAAGGATTCGATTTCGCTTAGTGGTCTCGAACCTGGCGACTACGTCGATTTTGAATATCTTCGTGCCATGGGCGCTCGTGATTCCGCGCTCCCGGGATTCGCATCGGCGAGTTTTACTTTTCGCGCGCCGGAAATTCCGATCTTCGAAAGCAGCTACGAAGTACACGCCGCGCCCGCTGCCGGTTTAACGATCGACGCGCATCATTTTTCCGCGCCACCCATCGAGCATGTCGCCGCGGCGGTCGGAACCGATGGGTACGATCGCTGGACCTACACCGCGCGCAAAGTCCCCGCGCTGGTTCCCGAGCCCAGTGCGACGAGCGAGGCGGAGTTCATGCCCTGGGTTCAAGTCGGTTCGGGTGCGGGCCAGGCGGCACTGGCGCAGTCGTTCGCCGATTTCGCGCTTTTGCGGACGCGGCCCGCCTTCGAGATCGATCAGTTGGAGCGCAGCGCGCCGGGCTCCACACCGCGAGAAAAGGCAGCCGCGATCTATGCCGCCATCGCCAAGGTGGTCCGTGGCCGCGGTCGATCCACGGACTTCTCCGCGTCCGCCGCGCAAGTCTTGGCCAGCGGCCGCGGCAACCGGCTGCCCGTCCTCAAGGCGGCGCTCACCGCGGCTGGTATTCATTCCCACGTGGCGCTCATCCGCGCGTTTGGAACCGATCCGGCGCCCTACCGTTTTACGCACGGCGATCTCTGGACAGCGGCCGTGTTGCGTGTGGACTTCCCGGATGGCCCGCTCTGGATCGACTCCTCGATGCGGATGGCGCCCTTCGGTGCGCTGCCTTCGTCTCTCTCCGACGCCGAAGCCACGATTCTTCCCGAGCCTGGCGAGTCCGTGCGCGTAGAACGCACACCGAAGTCCACGGATGAGGAGGAGCCAGCTTTGCTGGCGACGGGCGTAGCGCGAAGGCGCGGAGCAATGGAGGAGGAGCCAGCTTTGCTGGCGACGGGCGTAGCGCGAAGGCGCGGAGCAATGGAGTCCGCGCGCGCCATCGTCTTTGACCTTCAACTAGAACCCGACGGGACGTTGACCGGAAGCGCCGTCGATACCTCCACGGGTTTTCAGGGTGCGGGCATGGCCGAAGCGCTCGAACAGCTCGAAGCGGCGAAGCGCAAGCAGGCGTTGGAGTCGCAGCTCACGCACAATTTTCACGGCGCGGTGCTCGACGATCTCTCGGTCGAAGAGCCGGCGGCGCCCGGCGATCCGGCGGTGCTTCGTTACCGCTTTCACGCCAAGGGGTTTGCGCGCCGGACCGACAGCGGCCGGATTGCCTTCCCAGCATCCTTCTGGCCGCTTCGGCTCGGCCACCGATTCGTGGGTCGCGCCGAGCGCGTAACTCCGCTGCTCATCGATTCCGCGGAACAGCTCCGCATTGATGTCCGCCTCGCGCTTCCCGCCGGGACGCAGATCGTCGCGCCACCCGCGACCACTTCCTCCCTTCCTTTTGCGGCCTTCTCCTGGTCCTCCAGTGCCGCGCCCGGTAGCCTGACCCTTCATGAACGGCTGGATTTGGGAGCTGCCCGCGTTGGCCCGGATGCGTGGAACGCGTTCAAGGACTTCGCCTCGGCCGTCGATGCTGCGCAGAGTGCCGAAATCGTCCTGGAGCCGAAAGCGCTATAAATCCACAACCCACAGCGCAGGCAATTCCAACTTAGCGCTAGTTGTCGCGGTTTACTTCTTGACACTTCGTCCGTGGGTTGATAGCCAGCGGTGCATCATGATGCGGCCCAAGCTTAACCAGTGGCCGTCCTTCCAGGAGAGAAAATGACAAAGGCAGAGCTAATCAAGACCGTCGCGACGAGCAACAAGGGCATGACGATGAAGACGGCGACCGAAGTGGTCGATTGCGTCTACATGACCATGGGAAAGACCATCAAGAAGACCGGCCGTTTCTCCTACCCCGGTTTCGGAACGTGGACGGTCCGTGCCCGCAAGGCTCGCATGGGTCGCAATCCGCAGACCGGCGCCACCATCAAGATCAAGGCGTCCAAGACGGTCGGCTTCAAGCCCTCCAAAGAGCTCAAGAGCAGCCTCTAAGATTTCTGTCAGCACCGAGTCTCGAAAAGCGCCTCGCCGGCCAAAACCGGCGGGGCGTTTCTTTTTGTGATGGTAATCACGTGTGGTTAAATAACCCACCGGCATTCATGTCGCTAAGACACGCGCCCGTTATCAAGTACCGAAACACGCCCATTAGAATCATTCGAGATTAAAGACCGTCTGTTGGCATCTTCATTGCTCTCCAATCAAGGCAAGCGATTCAAGACGGAGTTACGAAAAACGGAGTCACAAAGATGCGCGCTTCGATCCTCTGCTTGGTTTTTGCCTGCGGTCTCTGTTGCTGCGATTCCACGCGCGCGGGAGGGGGAACCAACGATGGTGGCACAACTGGCGGTGGCACGACCGGTGGAGCTACGACGGGCGGGCGTCAAGGCGTGCCAGACAGCGCGGCGGTTTCTCCCATTCAGGACAAACCCAACAAGTGGTGCACGGCGCTAGCGCCACAGGGCTGGACCGTGCCATCGACTACTCTAGGTTATCCAAATCCCGGCAACCACTGCATCGGACAAAGCATAGATTTTGCTAATGCAGACCGTTCGGAAGCCGCGAGCTGGGGTATTTTTTTGGTTAATAACGACTGCAACGGGGTCCTCCCGTCGGGGGATACCTATTCGTCCTGCAAAGAGTTTTGTCTCAAGACCCAACCGTCGGCCTGTCAAGATCAGTATGGCGAGAACGGCCTTGGGACACCGATCACGGTCTTGAAATACATTGCCGACGTTGGCATGGAACAGTACTGGCGCGACCCAGGTCACATTCAACTAACCTCCGTCCCAACCTACAATGGATCCTACGCCTACGTTTTTTTGGCGTCCGCCTCCGGGCAGCACAAAGGGCTCGCGATCTTTCAAGTGCTTGACGCTACAACGCTTGCACCAAGGCCCTTTGACGAGGTTCGAGATGGCGAAAGCTACTTTCTGTCGATTCGATCGGTTGGACTTGCCAGTCAGCAGTGGGACGCGGATTGGCAGAAGGTTGCCCAGATTACGGCGTCCGTGAAATGCGATTTTCCGCCCGCCACCGACTGCTCGTCCGGACAAGGCCGCTCGAGCAGCTCCGACAGCGGCCCCGACGACAACAAGGGCTACAACCAGCAGCTCGGCACGCAAGACCTGTGCGACCCTGCCACCGGCCAGAACTACAGCGCCACACAAGAGCAGTATTGGAACGACTGCAACGCCTGCCTCGGTTGCGACGGGCCCGGCTACTACAAAGTCAACGGCAACGACTGCACCAAACTCGCGTTGGGCCGCTGTTCGGGCACTTAGAGCTGGCCGAAAGTGTTGAGTTACAAACTCTCGTAGCGGACGTCTGTTTACTTTGAGATATACTGGACGCTCACGCGAGGGCTACAACTTTGCGCAAAATCACTTTGGCGTTGATCGCGCTAGCGATTGGCGAGTCGTTTACCGGATGCCCGGGTTGCGGTTTTGGGAGTAGCTCTGGCCCGCCGCCCACGCTTTCAGCCGCGCTCGATGCGCTGGTTCCGGTTGGGCGTGACACCGCGCCGCTCGTGTTTGAGCGTGCCAGCGGGCACTTCGTTTTCATAGCGAAGGGACTCGGCGCGCCGCAGCCGAAGCCTGGCAAGGGACTGCTCGCCGTCGGTAACATTCCCTTCGAAGCGCACATCGATTCGCAGAGCGGCGCCGTCGAACTTCACCGCACCGGCCATCCCGGCGTACAGCTCGTCCCCGCGGCCAGCGCCATCCAGACGCGGCCCGGTCAAGCGCGCGGCAGCGGCGTGATTTTCACCTCGGCCTCCGGCAACGCGGCCATCGTGCAGCAGCCTTTCGCGCAGGGTGTGAAGGAAGACATCGTCCTGGCGCGGTCCGTCGGCGATCGACTGACCTTCACGTGGGATCTCGTGCTGGGCGCGGGGCTCTCGGCCAAGCAGAACGCGCACGGCGACATCGACATCGCCGACGCGCAGGGGATTCGTTACAAAATCCCCGCGCCGATTGTCCGCACGCAAACCGGCGACGTAGCAAGCGTGGCGCAACTATCACTCGCAGGATCGCGCCTCACACTGGTGGCCGATGGCCTCGACCGCCTCAGCTATCCGTTGTCGATCGATCCCACCATCTCCATTCCCGATACGGCCTCCTCTTCGACCTTCGCACTCGGCGGCAACATCGAAGGCGGCGTGGATATCAGCAAGGGGACGCTCGTGCGCGGCAAGACAGCCGCAGGAACCGGTTCCTGGTCGTTCGTCCCGATGGGCTTCTACCGCGGCGGCCACGCGACGGTCGCCTCAAACGGCTTTTTCTACGTCGTCGGCGGCGGCGACTTGTCTTTTCACGCAGACGTCTCCTTCGCCGCGATCAACAGCGCCGGCACGCTCGGATCGTTCACAACATCGTCCCCGTTTGGCACCGCACGCCGCAATCCTGCCGCCGTAATTTACAACGGCTATCTCTACGTTATCGGCGGCGAAGACAGTAACGGAACGCCGCTTAGCGATGTGAGCTTCGCCCCCGTCAAGACAGACGGATCCCTGGGTTCTTTTTCGCAAACGACTTCGCTCACGCTTGCGTCGGTCATCACGGGCCGGACGGAGATGGGTGCGGTTGCGGCCAATGGTTTTCTCTACGTCGCGGGCGGGCGTACGAGCAGTTCGCCTTCCAGTGCGAGCAACGAGATTCTCTCGGCCTCAATCAATGCCGATGGAACGCTCGGCACCTTTACTTCATCCACCTTTCCGGCCGCGGAAGCGCGCTACGGCCATGTGGCGGTCGCCTACAATGGCTTTGTCTATCTGGTCGGCGGCAAGGACAGCTCCGGCACGAAAAAAGACAATGTGATCTACGCAGCGATTGGGGCGGACGGCTCCATTGGTGCAAATGGGACCGGCGCAGCAAGCGCCGCTAAGCTCAGCAGCGCGCGCGCGAACTTCGTTGCCGCCGCCTATGACGGCTATCTCTACGTCGTCGGTGGCGATAGCAACAACACAGCCAAGAACGATGTGCAGTATGCCCAGATCCACCCCAACGGCAGCATTGGTAGCTTCAACACGTCCGCCAATACAATGAAACTGGGCCGCGAATATTTCGGCGGTGCCGTCTCCAATGGAGAGCTTATCGTCGCGGGCGGATATGGCGTCGGCGGGATTCTTGAGTCCTACGAGTACGTGACGCTCGGCGGAACGGCGGGGATTCCGGGCACGTTCAGCACGCCTTCGACCATGTCGAACTCGGGCGCAACATCTTCGCCGACCGCCCGCCAAGGCCACTGCAGTGTCGCTTACGGTGGGTATCTCTACGTCTTGGGCGGATCTTCCTCCAGCACCAGCCCCACAGCGCCGCCGTATCTCGACGATAGCTACTATGCGCAGATCAACCCCGATGGCACGGCTACGAACTGGCAACGAACTAGCTATACCCTTCCCAGCGCGCGCACGAACTTCGGCTGCGCGGTCTGGAACGGCAAGCTCTACATCGCAGGTGGCGAAGCTTCGGTGGGTCCGCTGAGCGACGTCTGGCGTTCCACCATTGGTGTGGACGGATCGTTGGGGTCCTGGACTACGACAACCGCGAGCCTCGCTTCGAAAACGGCGCGCGCGCCTCTGATCGCGTCGGGCGGCTACCTCTACCTTCTGGGTGGTGCGGCATCGGGCGCGACGATAGCACCCACGGATCAAGTTGAGTTGGGAGCGATTGATTCGAATGGCGACATCGCTCCCTTCAAAATTTCCTCGATCAAGCTCTCTTCCCCGCGCATGTTTTCTGCGGCGGCGGTGAGTGGCGATTACGTCTATGTTACCGGCGGCGCGGATTCGAACGGGACGCTGACGAATACCTTCCAGTACGCGACGCTCGCATCGCTGACCCTGAGCACCACCGGAAAATTCTCCACCGCGACCACCGCTCTCGCATCGCGAGCTGGCCACACGGCGACCGTGTACGACGGCTACATCACCGTCACCGGCGGGCGTTCTTCCTCGTCTCCACTTAGCGACGTGCAGGTCGCGCCGCTCAAGAGCGACGGAACGCCAGGCACGTTTGTCACGGCGACCGCCACATTGTTGGGCAGTTCCGGGAGCACCCTGGGTCGTTGGGGCCACACGGGCGTCGTCGCGAACGGACTCTTGTACATCCTGGGCGGCTGCGCAGGGAGCGGGAGCTGCACAGCGATGGCTGACGTCTCCTTCGCCACGCTCAACGCCGCAGGCTCGATGGGTGCGTTTACCGGCGCCGGATCGATCTACCAAGCCCAGGGCTTGGCGATGGCAACGAGCGGAAATTACGTCTACGCCCTCGGTGGCTCAAGCGGACCGGCGGCTGGACCAGTGAGTCCGCGCTCCGAGGTCTACGTCGCGACCCAAAGTCCCGACAATTCGCTCGCGTGGAAGCAATCGGATAATTCGCTTCCAGCGGGCCGCGGCGACTTGGCAGCAGCGGCCACTGCGACGACGCTCTACGTCTCGGGTGGTGCCGTCGACGGTAAGCAGTCCTCCGACGTTCTCTATGCCTCCCTCGGATCGAGCGGCCAGCCCTCGCAATTCACCCCATCCACGGCAGGAACTTTTGCGGC
This sequence comes from Deltaproteobacteria bacterium, assembly GCA_023248955.1. Taxonomy (GTDB): domain Bacteria; phylum Myxococcota; class Myxococcia; order Myxococcales; family JAHFDP01; genus JAHFDP01. The sequence goes on along the minus strand of JAHFDP010000022.1, from coordinate 3,790 downwards.
GCGGGATCGCCACTGCATGGCCACGTACGGCGGCTACCTCTATGTGCTCGGCGGTTCCGTCAGCGGTGTGGACGTCAACGAAGTTTGGATTGCAAAAATCGATAGCAGCACCGGCGCACCGGGGGCCTTTTCTAAATCTACGGCGTCCAACAAAGGTTCTACGCGCCACTCCTTCGGCTGCACAGCCTACGGCGGCTACCTCTACGCATTCGGTGGCGCGAGCCAGAGCTCCACGGGCGCCAGCACGCCGCTAAGCGATAGCTGGTTTTCAAAGATTAGCAGCAGCGATGGATCGCTCGGAAGCTGGACGGCCACCGCATCGTTGCCTTGGGCCCGATCGGGCTTCGCCTACGGCGTCTCGGGCGGATTGCTCTACGCGGCGGGCGGCTCCGACGGAAGCTACGTCTATGCCGATAGCGCCTACGCCTCCATCACCAGCACGGGCGCGCTCACGGCCTGGACGCCCGGCCCGAAGCTCGCACAGGCCACGAGCTCGGACACTGGCCGTGTTGGCACCGCCGGTGTAGCGGCAAACGGTGTATTCTATGTCGCCGGCGGCGCTTCGGCGATCTTGTCCCCGACGTATTACAGCGACGTACAATACACATCACTTGCAATACCGCCGGTCACGGGTAGCTATTCGCGCTTGATCGATTTGGGTAGCTCGGCGCAGTCCATCGACAATCTCACGATTAGCAGTAGCACCAGCTCCCAACCACCGGGCAGCGTTCGTGTCCGTGCACGCTCCGCCGCCTCCCTCAGCTCCACTAGCTTCGCGAGTCCTATAGACTATCCGAGCGGAGTAGGCGGCCCGATTACGCTCAATGCGCCGATGCCCGTCGGCACCAACAGCCGCTACCTCTGGCTCGACCTCCTGCTCGACGATTCGCTCACCGCGCTGCCGGGGCCAGACGACACTCCGCGTGACGTGACATCGGTGAGCGTGGACTACACGAAAGCTCCCACGAAGCTTGCCATCACCTCTCATGCGCAGACGCTGCTGGCGCACGCTTGCTCTGCTGCGGTTACGGTGGCTACGAGGGATGCCGACGGGACACAGGTTCCGGTGGCCGCTGCCACCACGCTGACGCTTCAGCCCAGCGGACCGGGGGCCATGACGTTTTTCACGACCGCAGGATGCTCAGCGGAAAGCGGAAACTCCTCCCCGTCGATGCCCGCGGGCACGAGCTCTGCTTCCTTCTATTTCTCGAGCGACACGGCAGGTTCCTACACAATCAACGTATCAGCTCCAACTTCGAGCGGTACGCAGATGTCGGATCAGCAGACCGAAACAATTGGTGCCGCCGCTGCGTCGAAACTCATTTTCACCACGCAACCACAGACAACGCTCCCCGCCGGTACGCTCTCTAATGCGGTGACCGTGCAAACCCGCGATGCGTACGACAACCCAAGTTCTGCTGGTGCGCTCACCCTGACGCTCGCCGTCACCGGCGTTTCCAATTTTCAATTCTGCCCGGATATTCAGTGTATCAATCCAATCACAACCCTCGCGATGGCGGCGGCCGATCCTTCGGCGACATTCTATTTCAAAGGCACGGCCGTGGGTGCGCCAATTATCAGTGTGAGCGCCCCGCCGGTAGCGCAGTTTATTGCGCAGCAGACCGAGGGCATCGTGGCTGGGGCTGCTGAGCACCTCTCCTTCAAGAAGCAGCCGCCGTCGAGTGCGGTTTCCGGCGTAGATTTTCAAGTGATCGTCGAGGTGCAGGACCACTACAACAACGCTGTTTCTACGACGGAGACGGTTGCGCTTTCGCTGAACACGCCGAACACGCCCGGCGGTGGATCAATTTCTCCATCCAGTCCATCCGCTTCTACATCCTCTGGCTCCGTGACTTTCACCGAGAGCGTTGACAAAGCCCAAAGCGGCTATTCGCTCAAGGCAACCTCGGGGACTTTGGCGCCACTCAACAGCTCGGATTTTTCTATAACGCCCGGCTCCGCGAGCAAACTGGTCTTCTCTTCGACGCTCCCGAGCGGAAGCGGAGCGGTGGTGAACGGGGATCTGCTCCCCGCGCCGCAGGTGAATATCCAGGACGCGGCGGGAAACGCCATCGCCAGCGGCACCAACGTGAACGTTACTATTACGGCAAGCGGACCAGGCACGCTTTCTGGCTTAACAACGGGTTCGACGTCAACCAGCAGCGTTTCGTTCCCGGGCATGAAAGTAAATATCCCGGGCGACTACACACTCACCGCTTCCTCGGCGAATACCTTCGGCGCTACAAGCGCCACATTCCACGTTGCCGACGTGGCGACGCACTTGGGCTTCGCGCAGAACCCCGTCGGACAGGTGGCCGGTCAGCCCATTGCTGAGTTCCTGGTGGCGCTGCTTGGGACGCAAAACTCTGCGGTAGCGGGCGCGACCGACTCGCTCACTGTCTCTATCGACACCAACCCGGGCCAAGGCACGCTCTCGGGCGCGGCAAGCTCCTTCTCTGCCGGTGCGGACGGAATCGTCCATTTCACCGGGCTCTCCATCGATAAGGCTGGGATTGGGTACAAACTAAAAATCAAGTCAAACAGCACCCTGGGTTCGGTGACCAGCTCGGCGTTCGACATCACTCCCGGCCCGCCGGACCATCTTGCGTTCCAGCAGGGGCCCGTCAACGTCACAGCGGGAGTGGCGTTTACAAACCCCATCAGCGTGTCGATTCAAGATGTCAACAACAACGTGACCAGTGCAACCGACACCATCACAGTAGCCGCGCAGGTCGGCGCCAACGCGCTAGCGCTCTTTGGCAACTCGGCGACTCCAATCGTTAACGGGCAATCCACTTTGGGTGCGCTAAATGGCGTTGCAACGTTCCCCGGGCTCAATCTGCAAAAAGCCTCCGCGGGCGTCACGCTTACCGCTACGAGAGAGGGGCTTCCGCCGATTCCCAGCGCGCCGTTCACCGTCTCTGAGGCCGCAGCCTCGCAGCTTATTTTCTCGCAGCCGCCGCAGGAAAAGCTCGTTTCCGGAACCCCGTTCACGGTGAAAGTCGCTGCGGCTGACCCCTATCTCAACCCCACCCCCCAAAAGCAGGGACACATCACGCTCATGCCGCTCACCGAAGGGTTGGTCATCACGAACAACCTCTTGGCCGAGCGGCTCGTGAACGGCGAGGCCACCTTCGCGGATTTGCAGATTGCGAAGTCCGGTAGCAACCTTCAGGTCCGCGCGTCAAACGAGGACACCTCGCTCACGTTCGTGGACAGCGATTTTTTTACGGTAGTCCCGGGTGCGATCGACTCGTTGGCTTTCACGACCTCCCCGCCGCCGGCGACGACACCCGTCGTGGCCGGTGCAAACCTGGGAAATGTGCAGGTCACGGCCTACGACAAGGCGAAGAACATCGCCACCAACGCGACGGTGTCCATCGGGATCACGCTTTCGGGTGGCGTCAGCGGCGCAACGCTTACTGGAAAGGCTTCCGAGCCGCTGACCAATGGGGTGGCGACCTTTGCCGATCTCTCCGTCGACAAGCTCGGCCAAAACTATTCACTCCAAGCAACCGTTCTGGGAATAAGCGCCACAAGCGGTACATTTAATATAGCACTTGGTCCAGCGTCGATGCTCACCTTTACAGCCTTGCCGGCCAGCACAGTCGCGGGTGTGGCGATGGACGAGGTGGATGTCGCTGTGACCGATTCCCAACACAACACGATTACCGGCGCGCTGCCCAGCGACATCACGCTGAGCGGCGTTCCCACGCTCACGGGTTCGTTAACGGCAATCACCAGCGGTGGCGTAGCCAGATTCACCGGTCTCAAAATCACGCAAGCGGGG
>JAHFDP010000021.1 GCA_023248955.1 Deltaproteobacteria bacterium | reverse complement strand
GAGATCTTCGCGTGTTGTTTTGAGTGTATTCGCTCGAATATTGAGCGGGGCGCGTGCGGAGAGCGCCGTGGCCAGCGCGCGTGTTTCCTCGTCGCCAAGCTCGTGTTGCCAAAGCGCGGTTAGCCAGCGGGGAAGCGAAGTTTCGGCGGCCAACCGATCAATCGGATCGGTGGGCCACGGCAATTTCTCGGGTGCGCGCAAAAGCGCAAGCGCGGCGAGATGCGGTCGTACTTCGGGTCCACCGAGCGCAGCGGCGACAACGGGATCGGCGTTTTCGCCGATGACGAGGTAAGCCGCGACGCGAAGCAGATGTTGCGTGGGCGTGGCCATCGACGAGAGCCGCGCTCCATTCGCTTCGAGCGCGCGCGCCAGCAACCAATCGACGCGGCCTTGTAGGCGCAGCAGCCCGTACACCACGTCCGCGACTTGTCGCCGCTCGCTCGAGTGTAGCGCCTTGCGATCGCGGCGTAACACACGCTCGAGCGCGCGATCGGCTAGCGCACCTTCGCGGCGCACCGATTCGTAAACTTCGACGATCGCCGAGCGGACGAGCTCGGGACGCATTAGGCCAGGATCCGGACCAGCTCACGCTGAATCGGCGCGCAGACGCGCGGTCCATCCTCGGCGAGAAAGACATCGATCTCGCTGCGAATCCCGAAATCCTCGAGGTAGACACCGGGCTCGATGGAGAAGCAGGTGCGCGGCATCAGCTCGCGTGTGTCGTGCGTTTCGAAATCGTCGAGGTTGGCGCCGTCGCCGTGCACGGCGTTGCACCCGATGTTGTGACCGGTGCGGTGTAAGAAACGTTCGCCGTAACCGCGGCTGGCGATCAGATCACGGGCGGCGCGATCGGCCTCAAAACCGCGCAGGGAGCGGCTTTGCGCGTGGGCCTTCTTGATCAGATCGAGCGCGGCGTCCCGTCCATCGGCGACGACTTTGAAAACCTCTGCATGTCGCGGCGTGCGCACCGCGTCGTCGACCACGCCGGTCCAGGTGATGTCGGCGTAGGCGGCGTCGCGATCATCTTCTTTGGCCCAGACGTCGAGGAGGAGCAGCTCGCCGCGGCGAATTTTCGTTGGCCCCGCGGCGCCCGTTTCGTAGTGCGGATTTCCAGCGTGCGGTCCGACGGCAACGATCGGTGCGTGATCGGTTGTCATCCGGCGCGCTTTGAACTCCGCGAGGAGCTGTGCTTGCACTTCCAATTCCAGCGGCTCGCGTCCGTTGGCGATCGATTCTTTAACGTAGGCAAAACCGCGCTGCACGGCCGCGTAGACGCCGTCGCTGGCGCGTTCGTGGCTGGCAAAGGCATCGGCGTTCCATCGACACAAGAATGCTTGAACGAGATCGGCGCTGGAAACGATCTCCACACCGAGCGATCGAATCAGTTCAATCGTTCCCGCATCGACGCGCGACAAGTAGGGAATCGCGCCGAGCGGAAAATACTCCATGGCCACCGGACCCGCGCCCAGCTTGAGCGCGCGCAGTTGCGTCATCAGCGCTTCCCAGCCGGAGTAGAGAACGCGGCGTCCCGGGAGCGGCGGGAAATTATCGCGCTCGATGGCGTGCGCGATCAGCGTCGGCTCGCCACGCGCGGGAACGAAATAGAACCAGCGCCGCGTGAGCATGTGGCCGGCGAGATCGAGCGCGGTTTGCGCGGTCGGGTTTTGTGATCGGAAGTCATACAAAAGCCAACCGGCCAGTTTGCGCGCGGCGAGATCTTCTTGAAGGGCGGGGACGTTGAGCATGGTTTCTCCGTTACTTCGGCGCGTTGTTGTGCGTATTTCGTCGTGCTATTCGCGCCGCAGTCTTACTTCGAGGGAGAATCCATGAATAGGGCCACGATCATTGTTGTCGCGATTGCGGAAATCACCGCCTGCGGTCCTTCAGGCCGTTCGGGAGATTTCGGCGGATCGGGCGGAACGTCCGGCGGGACTACGGGAGGAACCACTGGCGGAAGCTCTGGGGGAACGACTGGTGGGTCGAGAAGTTCTGATCCATGCGTTCCCATTACCGTCTCGAGCGTAGAGCTACGGTTAACCATGGCCGCCGCGCACACGAAAAACCTTTTGGCCCTTCCACCAACGCGTAGCGACTCGCGCGTGGATGCCAGCTACGATTCGAACGGCAGGCTCGCGCAATGGTCGATGCGCAGCGGCAGCACCCAGACCACCGCGTATTTCAGTTACGATTCGAGCGGCAGGCTGACGCAATGGTCTGAGCGCAGCGGCAACGATTCGACCACCGAGTACTTCAGCTACGACTCGAGCGGACGGCTCACGCAATGGTCGCAGCGAAATGGTAACGATTCGACCACCGAGTACTTCAGCTACGGCTCGAGCGGCCGGCTAACGCAGTGGTCGCAGCGCAACGGTAACGATTCGACCACCGAGTATTTCAGCTATGACTCGAGCGACCGACTAACGCAATGGTCGCAACGCGCCGGTAACGCGTCGATCACCGAATATTTTAGCTACGATTCCAAGGGAAGGCTGACGCAATGGTCGCAGCGCAATGGAAACGCGAATACCACGGTTAACGTGTCGTACGACGACAACGGAAACGTCACCCGCACGCAGACGAGCGGCTCGGTGTCCGGAAGCGTGTCGATCGTGAAGTGCGGCTAAACGGATTCGAAAAACGATCCGGCGCGACGAACCTTTCCCGCGCGCTCCAGCTTCTCCAGGACCGCGAGCACGCTGCGTGCGGCAATGGGATGTAGCGCAGGCGACACGTCGGTGTACACGTCGGCGACCAACTCGGCGGGCGTCGCGCGTCCACGCTGCGCCAGCGCACGCGCGATCTGCGCTTCCCGATCGGCGCGGTGGCGGATGTACTCCGCGATCTTCGCCGGACCATCGGCGATCGCTGGACCGTGTGCGGGATAGATCGTTCGCAACTGTAGCGTCGCGAGCCGTTCGAGTGAGCGAACGTAATCGGTCATGTCGCCATCGGGCGGATCGATCACCACCGTTCCCATACCGGCAACGGTATCTCCCGCCAGCAGCGCGCCGGACGATTCGTCGAGCAAACAGAGATCGCCGCGTGTATGTCCGGGGGTGTAGAGCGCGCGCCAACGGTGCGATCCCAGCGACCAACTTGCACCGTCGTCGATCAGACGATCAACGCGCAAACCAGCGCGGGCAGCGGTTTCGCGGTGGGCCACGATTCGCGCGCCAGTTTCGCGAGCAATCGTTTCCGCGCCGGCGACATGATCGTGGTGCCAATGCGTGAGGAGGATTTCCGTGAGGCGCCGGCCCTCGCTCGCGAGCGCGCGGAGAGCGCCGGAGAGCACCGCCTGCTCTTCTGGATAGGGCGAGCCCGGATCGATGAGCACGAGCGCGTCTTCGCCGAGGAGAAACGCGTTGGTGTGCGTCCAAGGCGGAAGCGTCGGTGTGCGCAGCGGGATGAGCAGAACGCCCTGCTGGAAATCGATTCGCTTCGCGACAGACTCAGCATCAACGTCCGGCGGATTGCGCAGTCGCTCGAGGCCGCGCGGCGTCGGGCCATCTTCGGCGAGCACTTCGAGACAGTGGCGTGCCGGTGGGTGCAACAGCGCCGTTCCTGCGCGCCAACGTGCCAGTGCAACTTCGGGACGAATCCATTCGCCGTGGGTCAGCTCGCCTTCCCACACGTCCGCGGTTTCGTTCGCCGGACACTCGACAAGATAGAAGCGCGCGTCGAATCGAATCGGCATGAAGCGCGGGGTGATCCAGCGGCCGGCGAAGGCAAAATCGCGCGCGTCTACCGCGAGTCCACGCGCGCGCAAGAGGTCGGCGAAGCGGCCAGGACGTTCACCACTTTTCGGAGATCGTTCGGTGAGATCACGCCGAAGCGCGCGGCGTTCGTCTGCGGAAACGCTCGGACGCGCGCCGTCTGCATCGCGCACGCAGAGGACACCGGTCTCTTCGAAGAGCTCGCGCGCGCAAGCGGAGAGGTGCGCGGTTTCTTCCGGAGCGATCGTTTGTAATACGGGTGCGTTCGCGTCCGCTGCATCCACGCGCCCGCCTGGAAATGCGTAGAAGCCGCCGGCGAAGGCGAGGCGCGCATCGCGTTGGACCCAGAAGACTTCGAGGTGATCGTTCACGCGGCGCCAGAGGATGGCGGAGGCGGAAGGTTGCGGCGCGACCATGAGCGCCCAGGTAGCAGAAAAGGGGGGATGGAAGATATGGTCGCTCGCCATGCACATCCGCGATCCGATTCACGGCGCCATCGAAGTCTCCTCTGACGAGCGCACGCTCATCGATTCGCCCTACTACCAACGATTGCGTTTGGTAAAGCAGCTCGGTTTCGCGGACCTGGCGTTTCCCGGTGCCACGCACACGCGTTACGCGCATGGTCTCGGAGCGATGGCGGTGGCGACGCGTCTCTTCGATGCGCTGACGCCGACCTTGGCGATTGCACCGGGCGACGTCGCGCGTTTGCGCCAGACCTTGCGACTCGCGGTGCTCTTCCACGATCTCGGGCACCCGCCGCTTTCGCATGCCACTGAGCGGCTGATGCCGCCGCGCGCCGCGCTGGCGCTCCCCGATTGGCTGGGCGCGGAAAAGCGGCAGGCCACGCACGAAGATTACAGTCTGAAGCTCGTGCTCGGCAGCGGACTCGCCGCTTTGATCCGCGGGCATTTTTCTTCGCACGGAATCGAGCCCGCGCACGTTGCCGCGCTCATCGCGGGTGTGCGCCCGCCGGGTGCTGCGCCTTTCGTATGCAACGGTCTCGATCACTTTCCGCTCTTGCGGCAGATTGTCTCCTCGGAGATGGACGCCGATCGCATGGACTACTTGCTCCGCGATTCGTTCTACACGGGTGTCAATTACGGCAAATTCGATCTCGACTGGATCGCGCAAAACATCGCCGCGGTCGAGGTCGACGGTCAGCGGCACCTCGCGTTGGAGCGGCGCGCGGTTTTTGCGTTCGAGGATTTTCTCCTCTCCCGTTTTCACATGTTCGTGTCGGTCTATCTGCACGCGACCAGTGTCGGCTACGAGCAGATGCTCGAGCGCCACTTCGCCGGAAAGTTGGCGACCTATACATTGCCGTCGGACATCGAGGCGTACGCGTCGCACGATGACGTCGCGCTCATCACCGCGTTGCGCACAAGCAGCTGCCCTTGGGCGCAGCGCATCGTGCATCGCCAAGGTTATCGCGCGGTGTACGAAGCAGAGCCGTACGAAAAAGGCGGCGACGCTGTGGCCGCGTTGGCGGCGTTGCAGCAGGCCGGCATCGAATCCTTCCTCGCCGAGTCGCGCGGTTCGCTTTCGAAATACATGAGCGGCGGTGACTTCACGATTTTTGTTCGCGAACGCACGCGCGACGTTCCGTTGGCCGAAGCGACGCCGATTTTTCGCCGTTACAGCGAGCGCGTGCGGCTCTCGCGCGTCTACGTTGCGCCGGAGCAATTCGAAGCGGCGCGCGCGGTGGTTGAAACCACGCGGTGAGTGTTACGATCGGCGCGATGGATCTCGCGCGGCGCGTTCAAAAACTTACCGGCATTCTCGATGTCGCCAAGGCGCTGACGGCGGAGCGCGATCTCGACCGGCTCCTGGCGCGCATCGTCGAAGAGGCCAAGCGCGTGGTCGACGCGGATCGCTGCTCGCTCTTCATTCTGGATCAGGAAAAAAACGAGCTTTGGAGCAAAGTCGCCCAAGGACTCGGCACCACGGTGCTGCGTTTTCCGCTGGGTCGCGGAATCGCTGGCGTGGTGGCGCAAAAGGGTCAGGTGATCAACCTGCCCGATGCGTACAAAGACGAGCGTTTCAATCCGGCTGTCGATCGCGCGACCGGATACGCCACCCACTCCATTCTCTGCATGCCGATGTTGGATCACGAGGGGCGCGTGGCCGGCGTATTACAAGCGCTCAACAAGCGATCAGGCGCGCCGTTTGACGTCGAGGACGAAGAGCTGCTCGGCGCCATGGGTGGTCAGGCGGCCGTGGCAATTCAGAACGCGCTTCTGCACGAGGACATTCAGCGCCTCTTTGAAGGATTCGTTCGGGCCAGCGTCGTGGCGGTCGAATCGCGGGATCCAGTGACGGCGGGCCACTCCGAGCGCGTGGCGATGCTCACCCTTGGGCTCGCGGATGCACTTCCGCGAGCGGGAGCGACGGCAGGACCGTGGCGCCATTCCGCGCTCACCGACGACGAGCGGGTCGAGCTGCGCTACGCCGCGCTCCTGCACGATTTCGGAAAAGTTGGCGTGCGGGAAGGCGTGCTCGTCAAAGCGAACAAACTTTTTCCGAGCGATCTGGAAATTCTGCGGGCGCGTTTCGATGCCATTGCCGCGGCGCTGGAAACGGAAATTCTGCGCGAGCAGCTCACCGTTCTCGAGCAGGAGGGACGTGGCTCTCCGCGCCTGGCCGAGCTCACCGCGCGCGCCGCTGCACGGCGCACCGAAATCGTGGAGCTTTGGAATTTTATTTTGCAGTGCAATAAGCCGTCGGTCTTGGCGGAGGGTGTTCCCGCGCGACTCGGCGAAGTGGCGCAGCGGACCTACCGCGACATGGCGGGAGTTTCGCGGACCTTTTTGACGCCCGACGAAGTCGAAGTGCTCTCGATTCGACGCGGCTCGCTATCGTCGAAGGAGCGGCTCGAAATCGAGAGCCACGTCACGCACACCTTTCGTTTCCTCTCGCAAATTCCTTGGACGCGCGCGCTGCGCAACGTGCCCACCATCGCGTACGGGCATCACGAAAAACTCGATGGCCATGGCTATCCCCGCGCGCTTTCGGCGGAAGCGATTCCATTGCAGACGCGCATGATGACCATCAGCGACATCTACGACGCGTTGACCGCGAGCGATCGCCCGTACAAAAAAGCGTTGCCGCGTGAGAAGGCCATGGAGATCTTGCGGGATGAATCGCGGCGTGGATTTTTGGATCGCGATCTGCTCGCGGTGTTCACCGAGGCCGACGTGCCCATGCTGATGAAGAAGGCGACGTGACGGACGGAAACGGAAAGGACGCGCTCCACGAAGTTCGGCGCGCTGCGTTTGAGTTGCGGGACAGCGATCGCGACGAAGCCGTTCGCGTGCTTCGTCGCGTGGCTGCGCAAGAAGGCGAGGCCGCGGTGCTTGCGCATGGTGCATTGGCGGAAATTTACCTCGACGATTTCGGCGATCTCGATGGAGCCGAGCATGAATTTCGCGCGGTGCTTGCTGCCGCGCCGGGACTCTCCGCTGCCGAGTTGGGATTGGCTCGAACGCTTCGTCTCGCGGGTCGCTACGCAGAATCACGTGCGCATTTCGGTCGCGCGATCGCGGGTCTCTCCACACAACTCGTTGAAGCGCGCACCGCAATCGCTGCCAACGCGGAGCCCGCCGTGGGTGCGGAGGAAGCTGCGTTAACGCTGCTGGAAGCCGCGATCGAACGCGCCGATCTCCTCGAGGAAGCGCCGCTGAATCCGGGCGAGAAAATGATTGCGCTCGATGAATCGTTGCTCGATTGGGCCGAAAAAGCGCGGCTCTTCGATGCGGTTTCGGAAGAAGGCGAGAACGATCACTCCGATTGGCAACGTTACGTTGCGTTGCGCGCGCGACTTCTCGCGCTTGGCGGAGAAACCGAACGGGCGCTTACGCTCGCGCGTACCGCTGCCGCGAATGGAGATGTGGAGCCGGTCGAGGCGATTCGGGTGGAGAGCGAAGTGCTGCAAGCGGCGGAAGATCTTGCCGGCGCCGCGGCCGCGGCCCAGCGCGCGTTGTCGATGGTGGCGGTGGAGAGGTGGGAGCCGGAAGAGGTGTTGCGGGCGCATGCGTTGCTCACCGGGACCAATGACGATGCGGGTGCGCGCGCATTGATGGAACGTGCGCGTGGATCAGTGACTGCGCGACTGGTCGTTGCGACGGGCGATGAACGCGAGCGATTGCAGGATGCGTTGAGCCGTTACGACAGTGCGGCGCGCCAAGGAACGACGCTGGTGACGCTCGGGAAGCCGCGATCGGTCTGATCGCAAAAGCAATACAATGTAATCGGACGTATTACGCTCGCGGTCCGCCGCGCTTCCACCACTGCTCGATCACTTCCGCCACGCGCTCCGCCGCACGTCCGTCCCACTTCTCCGGAACACGTCCCGCTTTGCCTCGACCTGAAAGCACCCGCTTCACCTCGGGTAGAATGCGCGCAGGATCGCGGCCCACGAGCACGTTCGTTCCCACCTCGGCCGTGATTGGTCGCTCCGTGTTCTCGCGCAGCGTGAGACACGGAATGCCGAGCGCGGTGGTCTCCTCTTGAATGCCGCCCGAATCGGTGAGCACCAATCGCGCACTGGCGATGAGCGCCAGAAAATCGAGATAGCCAAACGGATCGACAAGTCGCAGATTTTTTTGCGGCTGCACGCGATTCGCCAGATGCATTTCGTCGAGCCGTTTGCGCGTGCGTGGATGGACCGGAAAGACCAACGGTAAATCGCTGGCCACTTCCAGCAGCACCTCGATAATCGGTGCCAGCACCCGCGGATCGTCGACGTTTGCGGGCCGATGCAAGGTGATCAGCGCGTAGCCATTGGGTGCGATCCCGAGCATCTCGTGCACGTGGGAGGCCTTGGCCGCCGCAAGCCCCGCGTGCAGCGAATCGATCATCACGTTGCCGACGAAATGCACGCGCGCCGGGTCCGCGCCTTCGCGCGCCAAGTTTGCGTTCGCGTCGGGCGACGGCGTGAGGAGTAAAGTGGCGAGTCGATCCGTCACCACCCGGTTCACTTCTTCAGGCATCGTCCAGTCGTTGCTGCGCAGTCCCGATTCAACGTGCGCGACCGGCACGCCGGCCTTGGCTGCTACCAGCGCGGCGGCGAGCGTGGAGTTGACGTCGCCCGCAGCAACCATGAGATCGGGCCTGCGCTCTTCGATCACACGCTCGAGCGCGACCATGATTTGTCCGGTCTGCTCGGCCTGCGAGCCGGATCCAACACCGAGATCAAGATCCGGTTTGGGCAACCGAAGATCGCGAAAAAAAACATCGCTCATCGTCGCGTCGTAGTGCTGGCCCGTGTGCACGAGCATCTGCGTGACGACAAGTTCGCTTCGCGCCTCGATGGCGCGCATCACCGGCGCGATTTTCATGAAGTTCGGCCGCGCGCCAACAATGTGCAAAATGTTGATGGGAGACATGCACCCAAAAGGGTGGGCATTGCCTTCGTCAATGGCAAGCACGACGATGACCCGTGTCTGACGGCGAAATCTTGATCCCGTTTACGGTGGAGCACAGCCATGACGGCTGGCGGCTCGATCGTTTTCTCCTCGAAAAAATCGGGCGCATGTCCCGCGCGCGCGCACAGCGGCTCATTCGCGAAGCGCTCGTCTACGTTCCGCCGACGCGAACGCCGCACGAGACGCCGCCCGCGCGGCTCAAGGCGTCGACGTTGGTGTGGACGGGTCTCACGTTTTCGCTCCGGCGCACGGTGCGGCTGGAGTCGCCGGACGTTCCGCCGCCGCCGCCCGTGATTTACCGGGACGGTGCGCTGCTCGTGATTGACAAACCGGCGGGACTTACGCTGCATCCGACGGCGAGTACGCGCGTGCAGACACTCACCACCGCGCTGCGCACGCATTTTTCAGAGAACGGCGCGAAGCCCGACCCTGCGCATCGTCTGGATCGCGAAACCAGCGGACTTATTGCGTGTGGGATGGCGCCACGCTTCACCGCGCGGCTGAAAGCGCAATTCGCCGCGCGCACAGTGAAGAAACGCTATTTGGCATTTTGTGAAGGCGCGGCCGAAACGGATTTCTTCGAGATTGCGTTGCCGCTGGCGTTGAACGGTGGGCTCGTTCAGGTGCGCATGGCACCGCGCGCCGATGGTGCGCCGGCGCTTACCCGCGTGCGTGTGTTGGCGCGATTCGTCGACGGAAACGGCGCGCCACTGACGCTGGTGGAGGCCGAGCCGCTCACTGGTCGGCAACATCAAATTCGCGTGCACCTCGCGTCGGTGGGACTTCCGATCGTCGGCGATAAACTCTACGGACCGGACGAGCAGATCTTTTTGCGGCTTGCGGAAAGCCGTCGTCCGCCGGCGCCGATTGGCACCTTCGATCCACTGATTACCGAGGAGGAACGTGCCAAGTTGCGGCTTCCGCGTCACGCGCTGCACGCCGCGTTTTTGTCGATCGCGCATCCGGAAACCGGCGCGCTCATTGAGCTGACTTCGCCGTTGCCGCCGGACCTGGCGGAATTTCAGGCGCGGCTTTTGTACCAAGCAACGGTGCGCGAAAGTCCTTCGCGCGTCGGCACCACGGGCTCGTAACCAAGCATCGTTCGCGCTTTGGAAATGTCCGCCAGCGAGTCGCGGATGTCGCCCGCGCGCGGTGGCAGATGGCGCGCGGCAAGTTGCTGTCCCGTGAGCTCATTGAGGATCGACACCAGCGCGTTGAGATCGAGCGGCTCACCGCATGCGACATTGAAAAGATGGCCAGCGACACCTGGCGCGGTGCAGGCCAAACGGTTGGCGTGAATCACGTTGGCTATATAGACGAAATCGCGCGTCTGCTGACCGTCGCCGAAGATGGGTGGCGCTTCACCGGCGAGTAGCGCGGTGATGAATTTCGGAATGACCGCGGCGTACTCGGACTGCGGATCTTGCTGCGGACCGAAGACGTTGAAGTAGCGCAGCCCGACCGTTTCCAAACCGTAGCAGCGATGAAACGCGCGGAGGTAAAGCTCGCAGGCGACCTTTTGCGCACCATACGGTGACAACGGCGCGGGCAGCATCTCTTCCCGTTTCTTCGGCGCCGGCGAATCACCGTACGCCGCAGAGCTTCCGGCGAAGACGAATCGTTTCACCGAGGCATCGCGCGCGGCGGCGAGGAGCTGCACCGTGGCGTGGACATTGACGCGGTCGGTTTCGATCGGCTCGGCGACGGAACGCGGAACCGACGGAATGGCGGCGTGATGCAGAACGTAGTCAACGCCGCTGCAGGCGCGGCGGCAGATTTCCGGATCGGCGATGGTGCCTTCGATCAGATCGAGCCCGTGAAGGGCTGTTAAGTTGTTGCGCTTGCCACTTGAGAAATTGTCAACTCCGCGTACGCGCTCGCCGCTGGCTAAAAGATCGGCGGCGAGGTTCGATCCGATGAAACCGGCCACGCCCGTGACGAGGTACGTGGCCATTAGCTCACCGTACCGTGGCGTCGGCCGCGTTGGGATAGGCGAGCCCGCAGGCCAGTTTTCCCTCGTCGGTGGCGAGTTTCGGGCAATCTTCCGGCACCGCTTCGAGAACTTTGTCGCAGCTGTCGCGGATCGCTTTGCACCGATCTTCCTCCGCGCTCGACGGGTTTAGGCGGTCGGATTCGTCGCTCGCGCGCTGCTTGCAACTGTTCACCGCAACGTCGCCGGGTTGGCACTGGCAGAGCCGTTCCGCCAATTTGTAGCAAGGGCTCAGGTTGCAAGCGCTCAAGTTAAGCAGCAGGACCGCGGCGAGGAAGTGGAGAAAAAATTTCATGCTTGCACCAGACGGGGCAAAAAGTTCGTGAGCAGTCGCAGCAAATCCGGTCGCACGCGTTCGGCGGTTTCCAAGACCTCCTGATGCGAGAGCGAAGCGCCGACACCGGCAGCAAGATTGGTGATGAGGGAAAGGCCGACCACCGGAACGCCCATGTGCGCGGCGACAATCACTTCGGGAATGGTGCTCATGCCCACCGCATCGGCGCCGAGCGTTCGCAGCATACGGATCTCCGCGGGCGTCTCGTAGCTGGGGCCGGAGAGGTGCGCGTAGATGCCGCGATCGATCGAAAGGCCGATCGTCTCCGCTGCTTTCTCGAGCACGGTGCCGAGGCGTGGATCGTAGGCGTGCGAGAGATCGGGAAAGCGCGGGCCGAGCCGATCGTCGTTGGATCCACTCAGTGGATTTTGCGCGGAGAGGTTTAAGTGATCGGTGATGCGCATCAGGGTGCCCGCCGAGAAACGGGGATGAATCCCGCCAGCGGCGTTGGTCACCAAGAGCGCGCGCACACCCAACCGGCACAACACGCGCGCGGGAAACGCGACTTGTGCGGCGCCGTAGCCCTCGTACCCGTGAACGCGGCCGGCCATCACCGCGGCGGTGATTCCGCCCACGCGACCAACCACGAGTCGACCGGCGTGGCCGACCACCGACGAGGTCGGAAAATGCGGCAGCTCCGAATAGGAAAACGCGGCGGCGTTCGTGAGCGTGTCGGCGAACGCACCGAGCCCGCTGCCGAGGATCACGCCCACGTCAGGTGCGGGTGCACGCGCGCGAATGAGCGCAGCGGTTTCTTCGACTTGGTCGAAGGTCAGCATCGCCCCGGAGATAGCGGAAAGGGGGCGCGGCGTCTATTGGGGGGGACCTCGTCGGACGGGTCATCGTCACAAACCGCAACGGCAATTTTTGGACGGACTGCTAAGTTGCAACTCCCATGACCGAAGCGATCGAGCTCCTCAAGCAGGGCGGCATCGCGATGGCGCTGATCGTCGTCGGCTCCGTCGTGGCGGTGGCGATGTTCGTTGAACGCTATCTCGCGCTGCGTTCGTTTTCAGCGGCCGGGCGAGCGCTGCATGCCGAGGTGATTCGTGCGCTGATGAACCGCGATCTCGCGGGCGCACGGGGAGCGGCCGAGCGGGCGCGCACACCGATCGCAACGATCTACCGCACCGCGCTCGAGCGGCACGCCCGCGGTTTCGATCCCGCCGCACCAACCGATCGGGAGCGCCGCGCCACGCTTGATCTTTTGCGTGGACCGGTTTGGCTGCTCGGAACGATCGGCGCCACGATGCCGTTCATCGGATTGTTCGGAACGGTGGTCGGCATTCTGCGATCGTTTCGGCAGATGGCCATTGCGGGCACCGGCGGATTTACCGTCGTGGCGGGTGGCATCGCTGAAGCGCTCGTCACCACTGCTGGCGGCATCGCCGTCGCCATCGAAGCGGTGGTGCTCTACAACTGGATCTCGGCGCGAATCGCGCGCGACGCAGCGAAGCTGGCGCTGCGCACCGAAGAGCTCGTCGAGCTACTCGGACAAAGCACGGACAAGGCGGCGTAAGTGTCCATGGGCGGACCCACCGGCGGCGCGCGCGACGACGAGGGCGAAGCCTCGCTTTTCGTCGACATCAACATCACGCCGCTGACCGATATTTTTCTGGTGCTGCTGATCATCTTCATGGTGACCAGCACCGCGCTGGTCGAGCAGGGCAACGCGGGCGCCGGTGCGGGCGTCAAAGTCGAGTTGCCAAAAGGTCAAGCGCACGAAGTCGAGGCGCGCGCGAAAGATGTCGCGGTCGCCATAACCGTCGAGGGGAAAATCTTTCTCGGCGGCAAGGAAATCGACGACGTGGCGCTCAAGTCCGCGCTGGAGGCGGTCGCGAAAGAAGCGCCCGATACGCTGGTGATCGTGCAGGCCGATACGGCAACAAGCCACGGAAAAGTGGTGGCGATGATCGAAGCCGCGAAGGCCGCGGGACTTTCGCGCATCGCCATTGCGACGCAGTAGTTGGCGTCAATTGTCCAGCGCGCCTTGATCGATCCAGTCTTTAATTTTCTGGGCCGCCGCGGAATCGAGCGTGCTGAGCGGCTGGGAAACATCCTGCGGCATCGATTTACCCGCGCTAGCGACGCCGCTGACTTTCTTGTAAAACGTGCTGGCTGCTGAGTCACCCGCGACCACCCAGGGCATGACGTTGCTGCGGGTCCAGTTGTGACAGTTGTTGCAGTGGGCGATGCTGGTCCCAAAGATCGGCGTCACGTCGTTCTTGAAGCTAACGCCGCTGGTGTTTGCGGTGATGGTCACCGCCGCCGCATCGGAAGCGACACCCTCGACCGTGGCCTTGACGGTGGTGCCGCCGGCGGCGACGCCGGTGAGTACTCCGGCGCTGGAGATGGTGGCGATGGCGTGGCTTGCGGTGTCCCACGAGACGGTCTTTCCTGTGAGCGTTGCGCCGCTGGCGTCGGTGACGGTGGCCGTGAGCGCTGAGGTCGCACCGACGTTCAGCGCCGCGATCGAGGTCGGGCTGATGGTCACCTTCGACACGTTTGTTGTTACTGTCACGGGAACCGGCGTGCTCGATTTGCCGCCCGACGTTGCTTTGATGTTTGCCGATCCGACAGCGACGCCGGTCACCTTGCCCGTCTGTGAATCGATCGAAGCAATCGCCGCGTTGTCCGTGGACCAGTTTGCGGTAGCGGTCAAGAGGGTTGCGCCTTCCGCGTTGGTGATGGTCGCCGCAAGAGTGACGTTTTCACCGATCTTCACTGAGAGGGTGTTTGGCGACACGGTGACCGCAGCCGGTGTCGTGTCGTCGGGCGTGGTGGCGCTGACTTCTTTCGGGTTCGCATTGATATTCCCGGCCGCATCCTGCGCATGAACCACAACGAAATATTTCGTCGACGGCACGAGTCCCGTAAGTGTGACGGAGGTCGCGCCTGGATTGCTGGAGGCGCTGGCCGTCCCGAAATTCTGCGCCGCCGTCGCGGTCGCCACGTAGACGAGGTAGACGATCTGGTTCTGCGCGGTCACGTCGTCCGTCGCAGCCTCCCAACCTATTTGAATGGATGTTGGGGAGAGTGGCGAAGCACTGGTTGCGCCTGAAAAAACGGGTGCAGTCGTGTCGCTTGTGGATGGAGTGGTCGCGGACACTTCGACCTTGTTGTCCTCTTCATTTCCAGCCGCATCGCGTGCGCGTACGACAAAGTAATACTTTGTATTCGCGGCCAACCCGGAGGCGATGAAGCTGGTCTGCCCCGCGTTGGCGATGGTCGTCGGATTCTTGAAATTCTCCTTGCCCGCTTCGGTTGTTTGATAGACGGCGTATTTGATCGCCGACGAATCCGACACGTTGTCGATCGCATCGCTCCACGAGACGGTGACCGATCCAGTTGCGGCTACCGCGGAGGTGGCTCCGTCAAAGATCGGCGGTGTGACGTCGGGAATGATGACCGATTTTTCCGCGGTGTTGGCCTCTTCGTTGCCTGCCCGATCGCGGGCGCGCACGACGACATAAACGGTTTGTCCTTCGGGGAGCGTCGCGCTCTGCCGCGTCGTCGCGCCTTGCACTTCGTCGACTGGCTGCTTGAAGTCTTCGGATCCCGGTTCCGTTCCTGTGTAGATGGCGTAGGCGATCTTGTCGGCGCCGTCGACGTTGTCCGTCGCAGGATCCCAGCTGGCCGTGACCGAATCATCGCTGTTGAGCGTGAGCGAGACGAGGCCCTTGAACGTCGGCGGTGTCTGGTCCTTGGAAGTCATGCTGAGCTCGACGCTGTTCTTATCCTCGTTGCCCGCTTCGTCGACGGCGCGCACGACAAAGAACGCGGCCACCGCGCTGGTGATTGTCATTTCCGCCGAAGTCGCGCCGGCATCGGTGGTGAGTGCTGGCGTCGTGAAATTCTCCGCGCCCGCGGTGGCGCCAACGTAAATACGATAATGAATGGCTGCGGCCGCGGACTTGTCGTCGCTCGCTGCTTCCCATTTGAGCTCGGCTTTCGTTTCTCCTTTGGCGGCCACCGACTTGAGCCCTGCAAAGGTCGGTGCGGTGGTGTCGGTGGATATGCAATTCTTCTCCGAATCGCTGGACGGCAGCGCACCGGCGGCGATCCAGGCATCGATGGTGGCGATCTGCTCGGCGGCGAGCGCGGGCTTGCCTAGCGGCATCTGCGCGTTGCTGCCGTCGGCGCCCTTGAGGCGCGCCAAGAGGTAGCTTGATTCTGGATGGCCCGGGTCGATGTACTTTTTCGTCGGCGATTCGCCGGCGAACTTGCCGACGGTGTTGCAAAACGCGACCGCCGGATCGAGTGCCAGATTCCCACTTGGTGATTGAACGCCGACGTGACAGCCCGCACATTGCGTCGACAGAATCGCTTTGACTGAAGCGAAGTCCGCGGAAGGTGTGGCGTTGTTGGAATCGTTTGTTCCGGAAGGGCAGCCGGTAAGCAGAACGGCGAGCGCTGCGTAGGATGATCTTGTCATAGGGTCACTCCGCGTTGAAAAGTGAACCCTTGATATTAGCGCAAGATCTATCTGGTCCCAATTCGCTCGAGCACCAGAGGGCGTACTGGCGGTGGTTCGTCGGCGATCGAGTAGGCGCCCTCGAGTAGCGAGATGGCCACGGCCGGTGTGTTCGGAAGATTGGATTGAACCAGGCAAAGCGCCTCGCCCGCCTGGACGCGATCTCCGACTTTCGCGCGAAGGATGACGCCGGCCGCCGGATCGATTCGATCCTCCTTGCGCGCGCGCCCGGCACCGAGCTGCATCGCCGCGTGTCCCACGGCTTCGGCGTTCAGCGTGGTTACAAATCCACTGCGCGGAGCGGGGACCACCTGCGTGGAGCGAGGTTGCGGCAGCCGCGACGGATCATCGACGATGCGCGGATCGCCGCCCTGCGCTTCGATGAGCGAGCGAAATTTGTCGAGCGCGCTTCCGTTGGAAATGGCGGCCTTCATCCGCGCGTCCGCGTCCTGCTCGGTCTTGGCGATCTTTGCGAGCAGCAGCATCTCCGCGCCCAGCGCCAACGTCAGCGCTGTCACGTCCGCCGGCCCTTGGCCACGCAGAACGTCTATCGACTCCGCAATCTCGTTGGCGTTGCCGATGGCGCGGCCCAGCGGCTGGTCCATGTCGGTGAGCAGCGCCACGCACGGCTTTCCGGCGTGGTGACCAATGTCGCATAGCGTTCGCGCCAGCGCGCGCGCCTGATCGATCGTCTTCATGAACGCGCCCGCGCCAACTTTCACGTCGAGCACCAGCGCGTCGATACCCTCGGCCAACTTCTTCGACATGATGGAGCTGGCGATCAGCGGAATCGATTCCACGGTGGCCGTGGCGTCGCGCAGCGCGTAGAGCCGGCGATCGGCGGGAGCGAGCCGTTCGGTTTGCCCGACGAGCGCGAGGCCGAGATCACGTACCAGCTCGGTGAAGCGGTCGACGGAGAGATCGACGCGGAATCCGGGGATCGATTCCAACTTGTCGAGCGTGCCGCCGGTGTGGCCGAGGCCCCGACCGCTCACCATCGGGACTTTCACGCCGCAAGCGGCGACGAGCGGCGCCAGTGGAATTGATATTTTGTCACCAACGCCGCCGGTGGAGTGCTTGTCGACCTTGATTCCCGGAATTGACGAAAGATCAAGTACGTCGCCCGAGTGCAGCATGGCGTCGGTCCAGGTCGCGAGCTCGCGCGCGTCTAATCCACGGAAGAAGATCGCCATCGCCAACGCGGCTGCTTGGTAGTCGGGGATCTCGTCGCGCGTGTAGGCGGCGATGAACGCGCGGATGTCGGAATCCGAGAGCGCACCGCCGTCCCGTTTGGTGTGGATGAGATCGTACGTGCGCATTAGTTCGGGAGCACGTTCACACGATCTCGTAAGCCCGCGCCAGCGCCTGATCGAGCTTCGCTGGATCCCCGCCGCCAGCTTGCGCCAGGTCTGGCTTTCCGCCACCCGACCCACCAAGCACTTCGGACAACTTCTTCACGATGTCGCCGGCCTTGAATCGTCCGAGCAGATCCTTCGTTACTGCGACCAGCAGCAACGCCTTCCCCTCGCGCTCCGCACCCAGCACCACGATCCCGCTGCCGAGCTGATCGCGCAACTTGTCCGCCAGGTCGCGCAGCGCTTTTGGATCCGAAGCGTCGCTCTTGTGCGCCAGCACCTTCACGCCATTGACGACACGCGCCGCCGAGACGAGATCGCGCGAAGCACCCGCTGCGAGTTTTCCCTGCAACGCTTCGAGCTGTTTTTCCAAATCGCGAATCCGATCCGAAGCCGCCGCGGCTTTGGCGGCGATCTCTTTTGGCGAAGCTTTGAGCGCGATCGCCGCGCGCGCCAGCTCCGCTTCTTCACTTTGCACGGCTCGCACTGCGGTCGATCCCGTGAGCGCCACTAGGCGCCGCACCCCAGATGCAATCGCGCCTTCGCTGACGATCTTGAAGTAGCCGATGTCGCCGGTGCGCGAAACGTGCGTCCCGCCGCAGAGCTCCATCGACGGTCCCATGGTGAGCACACGCACGCGGTCGCCGTATTTTTCCCCGAACAGCGCCGCCGCGCCGCTCTTACGCGCCTCCTCGAGCGGCAGAACTTTCGTTTGCGCTTCGTGGTTGTCGACGACGATGGCGTTGACCCGCTCTTCCACTGCGGCGAGTTCGTCGGCGCTGAGCGATTTCATGTGCGTGAAATCGAATCGCAAATAGTCGGGATGCACCACCGAGCCGGCCTGATTCACGTGCGCACCGAGCAGATCCTTGAGCACGCGATGCAACAGGTGCGTGGCGCTGTGGTTGCGCCGAATCGCGCGGCGCCGCTCGTTGTCCACGGCCAATTCGATCGCGTCGCCGACGCGCAGCTCACCCTCGAGTACGCGCGCGTGGTGCACGAAGAGTTGTCCGAACGGCCGCGTGCAGTCGCTCAGCTCCGCGCGCGCTTTGGCGGAAACGATCACGCCGGTGTCGCCAACCTGGCCGCCGCTCTCCCCGTAAAACGGCGTTCGGTCGGTGATGATCTGCACCGTGTCGCCTTGTCGCGCGATGTCTTCCGCAGCGCCGCCGCGAATGAGCGCGGTGATTTTTCCGTGCGCGACGACGGTTTCGTACCCGAGAAAGTCCGTGTCGCCGAGTTTGCCGTGCAGCGATTTGTAAACGTCGGCCACACCCGTCTCGCCGGAGCCCGCGAACGATCCGCGCGCGCGTTGTTCGTCCATCAACCGGTTGAACGCGGCTTCGTCGACGGTGAGCCCGCGCTCGCGCGCCATCAACTCGGTCAGGTCGAGCGGAAATCCGAACGTGTCATACAAACGAAATACAACGTCGCCCGGCACCACGGACTTCGTTTTTTCCATCTCCGCATTCAGCAACGCTGTGCCGCGGTCGAGCACGGCGAGGAAACTTTCCGTTTCGTTTTTCACGAAGTCGGAGATCGTGGGCCAGGCATTTCCGAGCTCGGGATACGCCGCGCGCATGGTGTCGACCACCGTGGAGCAGCACAGGTGAAACAGGCCCGGCGTGTTCGACTGGAGAAGTCGGCCGTAACGAATCGCGCGACGCATGATTCGACGAAGTACGTAGCCGCGTCCTTCGTTGCTCGGCCACACGCCGTCCGCCATCAAGAAAGTCGTGGCGCGCGCATGATCCGCGAGAACGCGCATCGCCACGTCGTCTTGCACATTGTCGCCGTAGCGCTTGCCCGTCACCTCGGCGGCTTTGCGAATGATCGGCGTGAAAAGATCGGTGTCGTAATTTGATCGCACGCCCTGCACCACGGCCGACAGCCGCTCGAGTCCCATGCCGGTGTCGATCGACGGTCGCGGTAGCGGCGTGAGCGCACCACCGGCGTGCATCTCGAATTGCATGAAGACGAGATTCCAAATCTCCATCCAGGAATCGCCGTCGTACGCGCCGAGCGTTTTGTCCCACCGGCTTTCGGCGTTCTCTCGAAAAAAAACGGCGCCGTGACGATCGATGAATTCCGAGGTCGCCTTGGAATCACCTCGGAAAATATGAATCTCCGAGCAGGGCCCGCACGGACCCGTGTCGCCGGCTTGCCAAAAATTGTCCGCGCGCCCGAGACGAAAAACGCGCTCCTTGCGCACGCCTTGCGCGAGCCACAGCTCGGCCGCTTCGCTGTCCGCGGGAATCTTGTCTTCGCCCGCGAAAATGGTGATGGCGAGTTTGTCTTCGGGAATGCCGATCGTCTTGGTGACGAATTCCCACGCCCAAGCGATGGCGTCTTTTTTGAAATAGTCGCCGAACGAAAAGTTGCCGAGCATCTCGAAGAAAGTGTGATGTCGCGCGGTGAATCCGACGTTTTCGAGATCGTTGTGCTTGCCGCCCGCGCGGACGCATTTTTGCGACGACGTGGCGCGCGTGTAGTCCCGGCGCTCCTTTCCGGTGAAGAGATCCTTGAACTGCACCATGCCTGCGCTGGTGAAGAGCAGCGTGGGATCGTTGGCCGGAACGAGCGCGGCGCTGGGAACGCGCGCGTGGCCGCGAGCTGCGAAGTTGTCGAGGAAAGCAGTGCGGAGCTCGGCGCCAGATCGAGGTTGCATGGCGGAGAAATAGCAAGGGCTGCCCTCCCCGTCGACTCCGGCCGCGCGCTACGGAGTGGTCGTTGCGCCGCGGCAGGCGCCATGGACGGGCGCGAATCCTGTATTGCAAACGAAGCCGCATGTATTGCCATCGCAGATCGCGCGCCCCTGCTCGGGTGTGGCGCAGATTCGCTGGTGCGGTGCGTAGCTGCACGTGCCGTGCGTGCAGAGGCCGGCGCTAAAAAACGAGAGCACGCCGTCGGCGCAGGTGAGTGGGGGCGGCGGCGGGCAGCTTTTCGTTTGTCCCACGCAGCGGCCGCTGGGGCTGCACCGTGTGTCAATGGCGCAGCTGTCGTCCAGGTCGCAGGGCGCGCCGAGGTTGGCGTGGTACTGACAAGCGCCGCCCACGCAGATTCCTCCGGTGAAGCAGGGTGGCGGCGCATTGCAAACGACGCCGCGGCAGAGATCGGTGGCGCAGTGGTCGGTCGCGCAGCCGTCCGCGCACGTGCTCGTCACGGGCGTGTAGCTGCAAATGCCGGCGGTGCAGCGTCCAGGCGCGCTGTACGCGACAAGTGTTTTGTCTCCGGCGCAGGCGGGCGCGGGCGGCGTATTGCAAACAAGTTCGGTGCAACCATCGGTGGCGGCGGCCACGACCGTGATGTACAGCTCGGGTGCGTTGGCGGCGTCGCTGCGGATGGTGACGCGCGCCGTGTCCGTACCGGTGGCGGTGGGCGCGTAGGAAACAGTTAGTGGCGCGCTGTCAGTTCCCGCGATCACGAATGGAACGGCGTCGACGATCGTGAACACCGCCGCGTGCGGGCCACTCAGGGACACGCCGCGCACCGTCACCGCCCCCGCGCCAGGGTTGAGAAGCCGCGTGGTTCGCAGCGCGGTTGTTCCGAGAGCGACAGTACCGAAATCCAGTGCGGCGGGCGCCACTTCGATCAGACGCCGCTCGGCGCGAAGGCCGATTTTCCCGCCAGAATTGCAGGCTGCTAAAAAAATTAAGTGTGCTGCGATGCGTTTGTGCACGCGGTCTCCATCCCCCTCCGCGCGCCCAGAATAGATAACTTTCGCGCCGTCCCTCAGCGTCGAGCGCTCGGTTGGTCGCGGTTTCTTCTTAGAGGACGTGAACCTTGGCGCGCTGCCCGGGGACTTTTTCCAGTGCGCCATGGCACGTGAGCAGCGTCGCGCCGAGAGCCTCGGCGAGGACAAGATAGATCGCATCGTAAACGGTTACGTTATTCCGGAGCGCCAGCGCGCCCGGTAAGAGTGGCCCATGGGCGTAACGGGTGATTGGCAGGTCGGCGAGATCCGCGAGTGCCGCGAGCGCGGTTGCTTCGTCAATCTTGCCCGCGTGCACCAGCCGGCGCAGTGCCTGGCCAACTTCCGCGTCGAGAAGATGCGGCGCGGCGATGGCCGGCGTTTTGGCAACACGCTGGGCGATCGCTTTGGTGTGCGGGGGCAGGTTGAGCAAGAGATCGACTGCCGCCGAGGCGTCCAGCACGATCACCGGCGCGACTCGCGATCAGCGCGGATAAGCGCGACGGAATCGATGCGGCCCCGCGGCTGGCCGCGTGCCTGGATGCGTGCGAGCAGCTCGTGGATCGTCGGGCGACGCGCGACTTGTTCCATCTCGCGCAAGAGATAGTCCGAGAGCGACATGCCGGCCTCGGTCGCTCGAACCTTCAGCGTGCGATGGAGCGGGGCGGGGACATTTCGGATCTGAATCATGATCGACATGTGGCGAGCATGAAAGCATGTGCTCGACATGTCAAGGTCAAGGTTGTCGAGGTCTAGGGCGTATCCTCAAATTCCCACGACCTACGACGAGCGATCGCGGCCCGCCTGCGTGCGTGCTTGCCGCGCATGTTGGAAGCGCGACCGGCCCGCAAGGTGGCGCTGGAAGCGCCCGGTCGGATTGCGTGCTCCTGTGGGGGCCGCTCGACGCACCGCAAAGTGCGCCTTCGCGTTCTCCTCGTGCGCGCGCCCGCACTCGGCCCACGCTCACTCGTCCCGGCTCCCGTGCGAATTTGAGGACACGCCCTAGATTGGCTACCGGACCGCGTACAGATACCCATCGTCGGCGGTGACATAGATCGTCCCATCCGCGCCGATGGCAGGCGACGAATTTACTTGCGCGCCGATGCGGTGGCTCCACTTGAGCGTGCCGTCCGACTTGACCGCATAGAGATTTCCATCGGCCGAGCCGAAATAGATCGTCCCTTCCGCGCTGACGGCGGGCGAGCTGACCACGTTGCCGCTGGCGAAGTGCCACTGCTCGGAAAGCGGGCTGCTGACTTCGCAGTTGCCGCGCCAGCCGAAGGCGTGCAGGCCGTCGGTGTGTCCGACCACCACGTCGCCGTTGGCGAGGACGGAGGGCGACGAAACGCCGAGGTGCAACGCTTTTTTCCCAGCGAGGTCGAGCCCGCCGAATCCGGTTTGCGGAACGGACGCGCCATGGCCGACGTCGGCGCCAGAGGCGGGATCGAGCGCGTAGAGTCCGATGCCCAGCGAGGCGCCGCCGTCGGGGCTAAAAACTTCGGCGACGAAAACCACCAGCTGCGCAGGGTTGGCGTTTCCGCAGCGGCCGCCAGGGATGGTGACCGTGGCTAGCGCAGGTGCCGACTTGGTGAGCGATTCCGCGCCGAGTGCTTGGCGGCTCCACATCTGCACGCCATTCGCCGCGAGGCCCCACACGCTGCCGTTGCCTGCCCAGTACGATCGCCCGTCCGCGTCGAACGCGCCGCCGAACGTTTCCGGCATTCCGGAGTCGAGTTGGCCCGGGCACTGCACTTGGCCAGCCATGGTGGTGTTGCAGGCATCGGCGTTCCAGATCGCCAGATCGTTTTTGAATGCCAGCACGCGCTTGGCGTCGTCTTCCATCACGTAGATTGTTCCGTCGGGAGCGATGGAGGGATTGCTGTCGTAACCGTCGCTTCCATTGCGCCACGAAGCGATGCGGCTTCCCGTGCTCGAGAGATGGAAAAATTCGTCGCCGGTGTTGTCCCAGATTGGCGCGCTTACGAAATCGCCGCCCGCTGTCACTAACAGAGATCCATCCGCAGCGACGGTGGGCGTTGAATGCGAGCTTGTTGGCTCGAGCGGCGTCAGTTCATACCGCCACTTTTCGTTTCCGGCGACTGGATCGAGGGCGCGCAAGTAGGCCGCTTTGGACGGGTTGCTGCCGAATCCCGCTTGGTAAATCGTACCGTCGGCGGCGATGGCGGGCGAGGCCAGGTAGGTGGCGCTTTCACCGCCGCAGTTGTCGCAAACGTAAGCGCCAGCAGCCGCGCCGATCTTCGCGCTCCAGACAAGCTTGCCCGTGCCGGCCGTGGTGTCGACGTAGGTGCGGCCAGTGTTGGCGCCGTTGGCGTGCCATTTGGGCCACGGGCTGTGCGCGTAGCCTGTGTCGACAAGGGTGGAAGCCGTCAGCGGGATGCGAAGTTGCGGATTTTTGAGGTCGTTCGAGTTGACGATCAACGTGCCTTGGAAGTCTGATTTTCCCGCGCTGGGCGCGGTGAATGTGACGGACGCATTGCCGGTTTGTCCGACGGGAATCAGCGAAGCCGCGCTGGCATCCACGGTGAACACGGTATCGCTACCTTGATCGATGGCGAAGGTGACCACGCAGCTGGCCGTACCGCTGTCGGAGAGCGGCACGAGGAGCGTCTGGCTGGCGCCGGCGGCCTGGGGCGTGAAGATCAGCGACGAAGCGGTCGAGCCAAGTTTGCAATCGCCCGTTTCGATTCCGCTGCCCGTGAAGACCAGCGTGGCCGCGTCGCACCCGGGGCAGGTTGCCTTCAGTGTTCCCGCGTGCGCGCCCGCCTTGGTGGGGCTGAACGTCACCGTCAACGTAGCGGTGGCGCCCGCTTGCAGCACCGGCAGATCGCCGGTGGGCGTCATGGCGAAATCCGGCGCGCCGTCGAGGAGAATCGCGGTCGGAGTGAACGCGGCTTGGCCGGCATTTTCGAGCGTCACAGTTAACGGGAGGCCGCTCTTTCCCACGGTCACCGCGCCGAAATCGGTCTTCGCGGCGTGCAGGACGAGCACCGGCTGGCTGTGCAACAGCGAACCGCCGCACATGCATCCACCAAGGACCAGCGCCAGGAGAAAAAGCGATTCAAATCGATGAGTGTTCATTTGACCGCGTAAAGGAAGCCGTCATCGGCCATGACGTAGATGGTTCCGTCCGCGCCGATGGCCGGTGACGAATTCACCGCGGCGCCGATCCTGTTCGCCCAGACTTTTTTGCCGTCTTTGACGGCGTAGAGATTGCCGTCCGCCGATCCGAAGAAAACGGTCCCATCCGCGCTGACCGCGGGCGAGCTGACCACTTGCCCGCAGGGGAAAAACCACAATTCGACGCCCGTCGCGCCGCCGTTCGGCGAAGGGGCGAATGCGTGCAGGCCGTCGACGTGGCCGACCACCATGCTCTTGCCGTCGGGAAGAATGGCCGGTGACGAGAAGCCGAGGAACGCGGAATCGCGTGAACCCATGTCGATCGAGCCGCTGACGAATTGCCAGCGGACGGTGCCTGAATTCGGGTCCAGCGCGAACACCTGCAGCATGGTGGTTTCGTTGCTTGGGTTGCCGAACGGGTCGGTGGGCATCACCAGCGGTGCTTCGGAGACGTAGATGCTGCCGTCGGCGGCCAGTGCGGGTGCGGCTTTGCCATTCGATTCGACGTTGGACGCGTTGTTGCCGGGCAGCCACTTGCTCCAAATCTGAGCGCCTGCCGCTGAGAGGCCCCAAGCCTGGCCCTGCGCGGTCCAGTAGGAGCGATTGTCGGACGTGAGCAGGCCCGAGAAGGTTTCCGCGTGACCGGAGTCGAGTTGGCCTGGGCATTGCGGCTGACCGGCCATCGTGGTGTCGCAGCAGTTTCCTCCGGAGCTAAAGGGACCGCAGGCTGTGCCGGCGTTCCAAACCGGTTTGTCGTCTTTGAAGGCTTCTACGCGCTCGGTGTCGTCGTTGATCACGTAGAGCGTGCCGTCGGGCGCAATGCCGGGCGAGCTGTCGTACCCATCGAACTCGTTGCGCGTGGACCAGATGATGCTGCCATCTTGGCCAAAGTGATAAAACTGTGGACCCTTGTCGTCCCAGCTCACGCCGTCGCCGCCGGTCATGAGATAGACCGTGTCGTCCGCCGCCACGGTGGGCGTGGATTCGGCGCAGGTCGCTTCGGGCCGGGTGATGGTAACGCTCCACTTGGTTTTTCCGTCGGGAGAGAGCGCCACGAAAACGCCCGGTGCGCCGTCGCTGAAGCCGAATCCCGCCTGGTAGATCGTGCCGTCGGCGCCGATCGATGGCGACGCCAAGTAGGTCCCCGTCGAGTCCCGAACGACGCTGGCCGGCCCGCCGATCTTTGTCTTCCACACCAGTTGTCCTTTGCTTCCCGAGGCGTCCACGAAGGAGAGCCCGGTGTTGCCGCTGTTGCGGTGCCACTTGGGCCACGGGCTGTTGGCGTAGCCGCTGTCGGTCGACGACGCGGTTAGCAAAACCCGCTGGTGCGGATTTTTCGCGTCGTTGGAATCGATGAGCAGCGCGCCTTGATAGGAGCCGGGCGCCGCGGTTTTGGCGGAGGTGAAGGTCACGCTGAGCGGCCCCGCTTTGCCGGCGCCAAGTTTGCCAGTGATGTTGCCGCCGGGAAGCGTGAAGTTGGGCGCGCTGGCCGGATCGAGCTGCGCGGAGACGGGGTTGCAGTCGGCTTTTCCGTCGTTTTGCAGCGTGAGCGCCAACGTCTTGCTCTGACCGCCGGTTAACGCCGGAAAATTGAGCGAGGTCGGTAGTATTTTCAGTATACACTCGGCCACGCCGGTCCCCGCCAACTCGACGGTGGTGGTATCGCAAGCCGGGCAGCTCACCGTGAATCGACCGGAGTTAGGTCCCAAGCCGGTCGGCGCGTACGTGATGGTCAATTTGGTGCTGCTCAGGCCGGCCAAGTTGTGCAGGGTGCCGGAGGGATTGGCCGAGAAGACCGCGTCGCCATCGATGGGACTGACCGTGGGCACAAAGTCGGCTGAGCCGTTGTTGTCGACGGTAATGACCAGCGACTTGGTGTCGCCGACATGAACCGCGCCGAAGTTGACGACGCCGTTGGTGCCGCTCTTGCCGAGGTCGACGAAGAGCAGTGGCTGGGAATGGATCGAGCTGCTGCCGCAAGTGCAGCTGCTAACGAGAAGGAGCGCGAGGCCGGCGGTTAGAACGAGCGTACGCAATGGAGGTCCTCCTCTAGGCCAGCGTTCGAGCTAAACGCGAGATACTAGCAACTGGCGTGCCTTTTGCGAGCGCGGCGCTCCCCGCTTCTGAGGGGGGAGCGAATGGAGCGTCTTCACTCCAGGTGGACGTCCTGTGTCTGGACGTTGCTACTTCATCAGCGCCGGTAGCTCGCTTTGCGGCGTTGGTCCCGGGATGGCGATGTTCGGCATTTTTTCGCCCGGCGCCGGCGGCAGAATGCACACGTCGATTCCGCTTCGGCACCCATATTTTCCGGGCAGCGACGCGTCGGGCGCAATGGTGAAACAGCTGCCGACGAGGAGTTTGCGCGTATCGCGGGTTTCGTAATCGTCCAGGTTGGCGCCGCCCGCGCGCACTTCGCGTCCGAGCGAGTGGCCGGTGCGGTGGATGAAGGCGGCCTCTAGTCCGTCGGCGCGGAGGGAAGCGCGGACCACATCGTCCATCTCCGCGCCCGTGACGTCGCTTCCGCGCGCGGACCGCATCCGGAGCAGTGCCAGCGCGGCTTCGCGGGCTTTGACGACCGCTGCGAACGTTCTTGCCTGGGCGAAAGGAACTTCGGCCCCGAGGTAGCCCATGCGCGTGAGATCCGCGTAAGCGGCGTCCTCGCCGGAGAGTTTGGCCCAAGCCTGGATGAGCACCAACGATCCCGTCGAGAGTGGTGCGCTGGCACCTTCAGGTGCGTTCGCCTGAGGGTCGGCCGTGTGCGTTCCCGCCCACACGCGTGGTGCGTGATCGCTCACCATGCCGCGCGCGGCGATTTGCGCCCCTATCCTGTCGGCAAGGTCGCGCTCGGTCAACGGCTGTCCCGCGCGTGCGTGCTCAGCGGCATTCGCCAGGGCAGCCTCGATGATTTCGCCCAGCACCATCGCGGCTTTCCGCTGGCCCTCGAGCTGCGCGGGCGTAAGAACGGAGTCGTAACGCGCTGCGATGTCACCCGCGCTGACCACGGTCGGACCGAGCGCATGCACGAGCTCCACGGTTCCCGCATCCACGCGCGAGAGGTCGGCGAGCTCGGCGCGCGGCGAATAGTTCATTGCCACCTTGCGCAAGCCGGTGAGGAGTCGCGCCAGCTCGCGATCGCGTTCGCGCCAACTGGTGTAGCGACGCGATTCGCCCGGAAGCGAGTCGAGCGTGTCCGGCTCGCTCGCGTGAACCAGTTTTTTGGGCGCGCCCTTCACCGGGACCAGGTACCACCAGCGTCGCGAGCGATCGCGCTGATCCGAAAGTCCGAGGATGTGCAACGCAAGTTCGTCTTGCCCGCCGGCGTCGGTGAGCAGCCATCCGTCGACGCCAGACGCGACGATGCTCTGCTGCAGCTCGGCCAGGCGCAGCGGCGGTGTCGCCGGAGAACCTGTTCCGGCATCGGAAGCACCGCCATCAAGGGTCGCGGTCGTTATCAAAATCGCAAGTAGGGCGTGCATGTGGAGGACTATCGCCTTTCAAAATCGAACCGGTACCGGATTGTTTCGCGTCGTGGTGGTGCCGTCGCCGAGTGCGCCGGATTGGTTGTCGCCCCAGCAGGTCAGCGTCCCCGCATCGCTGAGCGCGCAGGTGTGATCATCGCCAGCCGCGACGAAGACGGTGGGAGACTCAAACGTGTTTCCCCAAGCCGCCAAACGGTCGAGCGTGCTGCCGTCGCCAAGTTGGCCGAAGGCGTTGTCGCCCCAGCAGAAGACGCTTCCATTCAACGCGCAGGTGTGATCGCCAGCGGTCACGGCGGTGATGTGATCCCCGCACCCGATCACATCGACGGGCAGGTTGCGATCAGTTCGCGTGTTGTCGCCGAGTGCGCCGTGGCTGTTGTTGCCCCAGCACTTCACGCCTCCCTGCGCGGTGACTGCGCAGGAGTGGCCGTCGCCCGCCGCGAGGGCGGTGATGCCGCTCAGGCCCGCGACTTCGACCGGTGTACGGCGCGCGGCGTTAGTGCCGTCGCCGAGTTGTCCGCTTGTATTGTCGCCCCAGCACTTTACGCGGCCCGCGCTGATGGCGCAGCTGTGCGTATCGCCGAGGGAGATTGCGGTAACGCCTTCGAGGCCGACCACTTCCGCGGGCGTCGAGCGGGACGAGGTGGTGTTGTCGCCGAGCTGACCGGAAGCGTTTTCGCCCCAGCAGCGGACGGCGCCGGAGACGATCGCGCAGGTGTGTTGGAAACCGGCCGCGAGCGATGTTGCGCCGGAAAGGCCCGTCACGAAAGTCGGCGTCCAGCGATCGGCGCTGGTACCGTCGCCGAGTTGCCCCTTGGCGTTCCACCCCCAGCACAACGCGTCGCCGCGACGGTCCAATGCACACGTGTGGTAACCGCCGGCGACAACGGCGCGGATGCTCGACGGGCCGGGCACGTCGATTGGCGTGAGTCGATCGACGGCGCTGTTGTCGCCAATTT
Source organism: Deltaproteobacteria bacterium (assembly GCA_023248955.1). Lineage (GTDB taxonomy): Bacteria > Myxococcota > Myxococcia > Myxococcales > JAHFDP01 > JAHFDP01. The sequence goes on along the minus strand of JAHFDP010000021.1, from coordinate 23,104 downwards.
GGCCGAAGAGGTTGGATCCCCAGCAGCGCACGCCGCCGCTCGGCGTGATCGCGCAAGAGTGAAACGTGCCCGCGGTGAGCGGTACCGCGGGCGGTACCACGCAACTTCCGCTTGTGCAGACGGGTGCGTCGTGGGCGCAGGTGCTGTCGGTGAAGGCGTAGCTGCACTTTCCGTCCGCGCCGCAGGTGCCGCTCGAGACGTAGCTTCGAGGATGGTGCGCATCGACGCAGCCGGGCGGCGGCGGTGTGGTGCAAACGACGTCGGTGCAGGGACCAACGGCGCGGCCGTAGAGCGGAATCGTGAGCGCGGGCGCGTTGACGGCGTCGCTGGAGATCACGAGCTTGGCGGCGTGACGTCCCTCGGCGGTCGGCTTGTAAAGGACAGAGATCACCAGATGGCCACCTACCGGAACGGTGGAATCGGTCGGCTTCTTCGAGGAGAAATGGACGCCGTCGATGCCGGTGATGGCAAAATCGGAAATCGTCAGCGCTCCGACGCCGCTGTTGGTGAGGGTGGTGGTGAGCGTAGCGGTGGCGCCCGAGAGGACTTTTCCGAAATCGAGCGTGGCGGGATCGACTTCGATTTTGCTCTGCGCGGCACGCAGCGGCTGCGATCCGCAGGCTGCGAGGAGGAGCAGGATGAGCGCCCGCATGGATTGCGACTACCGAGCTGGGGCCGGCAAAGCAATCGCCCAACGCGCGCGCAGGTGACTTGCGAACACTGCTGGTGCAGATGTATGATGTATGAAGTATGAACCGAATCACGATTAGCCTCCCCGATTCGCTGGCCTCGCTCCTGAACCGAGAAGCGCACCGTCGCACCACATCCGTTTCCGCAGTTGTCCGGGCGGCGCTCGTCACGGAGCTTGAAAGCCGAACGAACGAGTCGAAAAAACTTCCCTTCGTCGGACTCGGTCGCAGCGGGCATCGACACACGGCGCGCGACGCGGACAAGCTCCTTGCTCGAGGGTGGGGCGCCCGTGATCGCTATCGTTGATACCGGCCCGCTCTATGCGGCAGCCGATCTGGACGACGCGGACCACGCGCACTGCGTCCGTGCGCTGCAGCGTTCGGATTTGCGGCTGGTGATTCCCTCCTTGCTTGTGGCGGAGGCCAGCTACCTGATCGGGATGCGACTCGGAGCCAAAGCGGAAGCGCGCTTCCTACGTAGCTTGCCGACGCTCGATGTGGAGGTGCCGGAGCCCGACGATTGGGAGCGAATCGCCGAGCTCGTCGAGACGTATGCCGACTTTCCGCTCGGTGCGACCGATGCCTCTGTTGTCGCGGCAGCGGAAAAGCTCGGAACGGAATTGGTTATCACGCTGGACCGCAGACACTTTCGCGCGGTGCGGCCGCGCCACTGCGCCGCGCTTCGACTGCTCCCGTAGGCGCTACGCCCCGTCCTCTTTCCCTTTTTCGCCGACGAACTTGTCCGACTCGTCGCGGAACAGCACGTTAAACGTGGTCAGCGATCCGTAACACTTGGTGATGTAGCTCTGCAGCTCGACGCGCTCCGCGTCCGAAAATTTGGGCGCGGCGTTGATTTTCTGCTCGAGTACGCGCAACCGGTCGCGCACCATCACGACTTTGCGCAGCAGCGTGTCGATGGGAATTTCCTTCGGCGCGAGGTCTGGCTTCCCAGCTTTGATGACCAAGCTTCCACCTTCCCATTTTCCGGCCAACGGAACCGTCGCTCCGCCGCGTTCTTCATCCATTGCCTCGCGGATCAGCGCTTTTAGTTCGTCGGTGGTCATGTCGAGTTCTCCTACGGCGCGGTTGGGCGTGCGGGCTGGCGCGACGGCGATCGATTGCGCGGGGGCAGGCTGGGCGCGGGCGCGCGCGGATTTGAGCGGAATGATCCGCTCGCGGTTTTCGCCTGGTGATCCATCGGCGCGCAATGCGCCAGCGCGGGCCATGTAGCTGTCGCAGATGGGCGCCGTGCAGGGAAAAAGCCCGCGGTCGGTGCGCAGGCGGCAGGTGCCGGCGAGCAGTCCGCGCGCGACGTCCTGCACTTTGTAGACGATGCAGGTGCCGCAAATCGGCCCGTAGTCGCAGACGTGGCCGATCTCGGTGGGGTTCGCGAAGCAGTCCTCGTGATCGGGACAGTCTTGTTGCGGAGCGGGGTTGGGCACGTGAGCACTCTACTCAATACGGAATTCCGGTGGTGCCGCCAGTCGTGCCACCCGTCGTTCCGCTGGTCGTCCCACCCGATGTCGCGCTGGTCTGCCCAACGGTGATCGATCCGAGCATCCCCATCGGCGCGTGGATGCGGCAGAAGTAGGGAAACGTTCCTGCTTTGGCGAAGGTGAAGTCGAACGTCTCGCCCGGTTTGAGCATCTGATCGAAGAGATCGCTCAAGAGCGCGGGAGCGCCGGAGGTTACGGTGTGCGCCACCTGATCGTCATTGCGCCAGCGGACGGTTTGGCCGACTTGGATCGACAGACTTAGCGGCGCGAACGCCAGGTTGTGCAGGCTGACGATGACCTGCCCACTCGTGGAGCCAGTGCTGGACGTCGTGCCGCCGCAAACGGTCATGAATGTGAGGGCTACTGCTGTCGCTAAGGTGCGCATGTCGCCTCCTTTTCGAAGGCTAGGCACTCGAATTTACCGCGACCACGCTTGCAGGCAGAGCGGGCGCGGATCGGTCGAGGAAAAATTGAGCTCGATCGCGTGCGGACCAGGCGCAGCGGGCGCTTCCCAGCGCGGGAACGGTTTTTCCGATCTCGGCAAAACATCAAGTTGCGAAATTATCGCGCCGTCGAGCCGGACGTCGAGATGCGTCGGTCGTTCGGCCCAGTCGGTGTGCGCGCCGATGAAGCCAACGCGGCCGTGCAAGAAAGCGCCTTGTGTGGTGACTTGCCAGCGCACACTCGCTTGTACGCGCGGTTCGAGAACCAGGCAGTGGCGCGGCAGGCCATCGACTTCGCGCGTCTCAACTGGGTGTGCTTCACCGAGCAGCGGAAGCACGGTGATGTCCTGCGTGGGACCGAAGCCGACGTCGACGCGCGAGAGCGAGAGTGCGCCGAAATTCCGAGCGGCGATGACGCCAGAGGCCGCGGTAGCCAACTTGACATTTTGTTGAAACGCCGAAAAGTCTGCGCGGGGTGCGCGTGGCAGACCAAGCATCCAGACGCGGCCCGCCCCGACGTAATCTTCGTCGAAGGGATCGGCGAGGCCGCGGACTGGAAGATCGACGAATGCGCGAAGATGGTCGGCCCAGAACGGATGCACGAGCACGAGATCGCCAGGCTGCGCTTCGGCGGCCAGCGCGGCGGCCACAGTACGGTAGTCGGCTTCGGTTGGAAGTCGCGCCGGGAGCGTGACGTCGAAGAGAATGGCGTAGAGCGCCGACACCGCGAGAGCGATCGCCGCGGCAAACGCGAGCGGGCGCTTCACGATCCGGCGAGGCGAATCTTGTGCTCGCTCTTCTCGCGGCAAAACGGGCAGAGCGCGACGTCGGGAAATTGAGCGAAGGCGGGTGCCCACTCCGGGTACATGGCGCAGCGCGGATCGAAGCAGTGGTGCAAGTCGAAGAGGTGACCGACGTGATGCGTGGCGCGCTTGGCCAGGCCCTCGGCCAGCGGCATTCCGGACAGGCCGTGGCTGGTGACGACCGCGCGCTCGCCGCCGTATTGCGCGAATCCGAAAACGGGGCCCGCGCCCATGGGGCCCGCCGGGAGCGCTAGCGGCGCGTTGGTGAAATAGAGCACTTTGTCGTCGCTAAACGATTTCACCACGCGAGCTTGGGTGACGACGCGGTCGGCGAAGAAGGCGTCGCCATCGCTGGCGTCAGCGGGCATTCTCGCTTGGCCCGCCGACTCCACGCCAACACCGAAGGCCGCATAAAGCCGCTTGGTAGCGAACGCCAACGCTTCGGGATCGAGCTCAGCCAGTGTCACGATGCGGATCATTTGCGCTTCGCTCGTGGTTTAGCGGCCACCTTGGACTTGGACTTGGCCTTAGGGCTGGACTTGGACCGGCCCTGGGCCGGTGCCTTACCTTTGGGCTTCGATTTCGGCGCGGGCTTTGTTTTTTTGGCGACCGGCTTTTTTTTCGCGGCAACTTTTTTCGGTGCAACAACTTGGTCTGCCTCGCTCGAATCTTCCACGGCAGGTTCCGCGATCACCGCTTCCTCGTCCTCGAGCCCCGGCAGTTCCACAGTGCCGCCCGCGTCTTCTAAATCCTCTTCGCCATCGATCGCGGCCAGCGTCGGCGGCACCGCGCGCAACGGCTGGGCTGCAATCAGCGTGCGGCCTTTGCGCTTCATGCCATCCGGCGGAACCAGCGCGTAGTCGAGGTTGTCCTCGGCGACGGCGGGCGCAAGGCTCATTGCCGCCGCAATTTCTTGCACCAGAAGATGTCTTGCATTGTCATACAGCTCGCGCTCCTTCTGCGGGAGCGGTCGCAAGCGAGCCAGCGCGTGAAGGCCCTTCAAGACTTCGGTGGTGCCCATCAATTCGCCGCCGACCATTTTTTCGCCGTGCGCGCGATGGCGGACTTTCCAATCCAGCTCGGGGTCGCCGCCGGGCGCCGAGAGAAAATCGAAAACCAATTCGATCTCTTTGTCGCTGGCCACGCGGCGCAATCCGACGCCGGCGACTTTTTCGCGTGGCACCATCACCGTGGCGCCGTCCTCTTCGCGCGAGAGCGTCACGAACTCCCAGCTGCGGCCGGCGATCTCGCGGTGTTCAATTCCGCGGACCCTGCAGATCCCTTGGTTGGGATAGACGACGCGATCGCCGATGTGCACGGCGCCGCTGGCGATGAGAATTTCGGGGCCTTGAGGACCGGCGGCGGGCATACGTCGCCGTAGTCTAGTGCCGCGTAACGAGACGCGGAAGCAGTTTCGCGAGATGGCCGTCGACACGCTTGTCGATGCGCCGCTCGAGCGCGCCCGCGCAAAGGTCCTCGCGCGCGTTGGTGCGGGCCACCACTTCCGTCACCAGGCCGGAAACGAGCAAGACCAGAACGGCAGCGAGGGCGAGACGCATGGGCGCTCCTAAAAAAGGACGAGCGACCATGGTGACACCGCACGGTGCGGCGTCAAATTTTGCGCTCGGGTTGTTGTTTATCTCCGCGTTGCCGCGACGTGCTACGAATCGCGTATGACCTTTCGCGCTGTTTTTTTGCTCTGTGCGCTCGCGCTCTCAGCGTGCAAGTCGCGTCCTGTTGAGCCACCGCCCGAGCCCGCGCACGTTCCACATGATGTTGCCACCGACCGCGTGCGCGTCAAGCTTGATCTCGCCACGATGCGTGGTTCGCTGCAAACGTATATCTACTCGCACGAGGGAAAACCGGCGCCGTCGCTCGCGGAGTTGCCGGGGATCGACTTAAAGCAGCTCCAGTATCCGGGCGAGTACAACTACGATTCGTCGAGTGGCATCGTGACCTCGAAGACGTTCCCCGACCTGTGATGCTTGTGCTTGCGATCGATACCGCCACACTGACGCTTTCGGTCGCGCTGGCCGAGGTGGAGGGTGCGAGCGTGCGCATTCTCGAGGAGCGCTTCGTCGGTCCACCGCGCACGCACAGCGACGCGCTGCCGGCTGAGTTGCTCTCGCTCCTCGCTGCGCACGGACGCACGTTTCCAGAGGTGAACGGACTCGTGGTGGGTCTCGGTCCAGGTAGCTTTACCGGGCTGCGCATCGGGCTCGCCACCGCCAAAGGGCTCGCTTACGGGCGCAAGATTCCGCTCGCCGGCGCGTCCTCGCTTCACGCCATGGCGACGGTCGCTGCGCAATCGGCGCCAGAAGGCGCGCGGCTTTGCGCTTGTATCGATGCGCGTCGCCATCAAGTCTACGCAGCGATTTATCGTGTGGAGAATGGCGCCGCTCGAGTCGAAGTGCCCGAGGCTCCTTATGCTCCGGACGCGCTCGCTGCTCAGCTTGGCCAGTCAAACACCGAGCTGCCGCTCTGGCTTTTTGGCGATGGAGTCGAAGCGCACGCCGATGTTTTCGCCTCCATTCCCCACCGTTCGAACGGTGGGCCCCGAACCCCGTCCGCTGCTGGTCTTGCGCACCTCGCCGCGCCGTCGCTTGGCCCCTACGATGCGGCCTCCGTGCTTGCGCTCGAGCCCACGTATCTGCGCGGGTTCGACACGCGTTGACCTGCCGTGATCGGGCATTAAGCTTGATCGAGGGTCGCGCAGATCCGCAGGAGGCGATGCGCATGGAGACGAAGATGGTGTTAGAGCAGCTCAAGCGCGAACATCACGAGCTCAATGAACGCGTTGCGATTCTCGAGCGCAAAGCCTGGTTGTCGCTGGAAGAAGACATTGCGTTGCATCGGCTCAAGAAGCAGAAGCTGGCCAAGCGCGATCAGATCGAACGGCTCGCGCGCGTGAGTGAGGAAGCGCGAGCGACGTAGTTTTTGGGTCCTGTTCAGTCCGTCATGGCCGGGCTTGACCCGGCCATCCACGAGGATTTCGATGCACGTGGATGGCCTCCCCGGGCTTGACCCGGGGATCAGCTGTCGGCCATGACGACTGGTATGCCGGACTGAAGGGTTACTTTTTTGGGTCTAACGAAAGGTTTTTGTGAAAATCGGCATTGTGGGTGTTCGCGGTCCGGTCGGACGCGAAATGGTTCGTTCGCTCGATGAGAGTTCGGCCAAGGTTACAGATGTACGTTTTTTTGGCGGCGCGACGGCGCATGGTTCGATCGCGTTTCGTGGCGCGGACGTGCGGGTGCTGCCGGCCAGCGCACGTGCGTTGGCGGGATTGGATCTGGTTCTCTTCTCGCCGTCGTCGGCGCGAACGCCAGAGCTCATCGCGGCCGCGGCGCGTTCGCTCGATGTTTCGCGTGCCGCGCGCGGCGACGCGAAAATTCCGCTGGTGATCGACGCCGTCAACGGCGCGCTGGCCGCGGGTGCGCGACACGTTGCGATTCCCGGCGCGGCGACGACGCTCCTGGCTCTGGCGCTGGCCCCGCTCCACCGTGCGGCCAAACTTTCGCGGGTCGATGTCACGCTGCTGGAGTCCGCATCTGGCGCGGCCGCGCGCGGTCCCGCGGAGCTGTCGCGCCAAGCCACGCTGCTGCTTTCCGCGCGTCCCGTGCGTGCGCGCCGCTTTCCGCATCGGCTGGCGTTCAATTTGATTCCCGAGGTCGGAGGGTTCGCGGGCGATTTCACCTCGCGTGAATTGGCCGTGCCTGCCGAGTTGCGACGCCTCTTTTCCGCGCCGAACCTCGCGGTGCACGTCAACGCGGTGCGGGTTCCAGTGATGTACGGACACGCGGCGGCGATCTCGGCGGAGACCGAACGCCCGGTCGATGCGGAGGAAGCGCGCAAGATTTTGCGCGGCGCCTCCAGCGTGAAAGTGGTCGACGCGCCCACTGATCACGTCTATCCGATGCCGCTTCTGGCAACTGGCGATGACGATGCGTTGGTCGGGCGGCTGCGCGCGGTGCCCGGCGGGCCGCTGCAAATGTTCGCGGTGCAGGACAACATTCGCGCGGTCGCCGTCAACGCCATTCGCGTCGCATTGGCCATGACAAGGTGACGCCGCCGCACCCGGCGTCGCTGTCAACTTGGCCGTCGGATCACGCCTTCACTCGAATGTCGGCATGGCCCACGCTTTGCTGTATACGATTTCGCATGCGTCTCCTTTTTAGCTTCGTGGTTGCGGTCGCCTTCGTTCCGCTGGCGGCGCGCGCGGATTCCACATTCACGGTCAACTTCGTCGACACATCGTTGGCGAATGTCGGGATGGCCGCCTGCAAGGCCAACACGGCCGTCGCGTTCAAATGGGACGCGGGTGCGGCGTCGACGAGCGCCACCGAATCGGTCTTTCTATCCGCGAAATCCGATTGCTCGAGCGACACCGGCAATGTCTCGCTTCGCGCCGACGGTCCCGAGCCAACGCAGCCGGAAACGTTTCCGGGAACCACCGATCAGACGCTCAAAATTCAGGACTTCCCCGGCATCGGCCCCTCCTGCGGCAGTCCGGATGGCAAGTCGGGGACGAGCTATTTCTGCGTGGTTGTCACCGTGCCAGCGGGACCGCTCGGTGGCACGGCCTCTACTGCAAAAGGCATCGCGGCCCTCAATTTCACCACCATTCCTCCGCCGGCTCCAACCAACGTGACCGTGGAATCCGGCGACACCAGCCTGGTTGTGAATTGGACATGGAAAGCCGCCGCCAGCAGCAAACAGGTGGCGCAATCCTTCCTGGTTCACACAATCGCAGCTGGTACGGATGGTGGTGGGGCGCCGGCTGAAAAAAAAGTGGATACCAGCGCCTGCAACGGGGCCGCCTGTTCGACGCGAGTGACTGGCCTGCTCAACGGAGCCAACTACGAGGTCACGGTAGCGGCGATCGACACGGTCGGCGACCAGAGTGCTTTCTCGGCCGCGGTGATCGGTACGCCGCAACAGGTGCAGGACTTCTGGCGCCACTACCGCGACGACGATGGCGGTGGGGCACAGGGTGGCGGATGCGCCAGCGGCGGCGGCGCTTGGTGGCTCGCGCTCTTGGCGATCCCCCTCTGGCGGCGGCGCAAGGCGACGATCTTGGGTGCGCTATTTTTGCTGCCGATCGCCGCGCGCGCCGAGCCGAGCCGCAGCGTGGGATTCGAATTTTCGGTCGGCAACTACAACCCGCTCATCGACAACGAGTTGAAGTCCGCCGGCAAGACGCCCTACAGCGACGTGTTTGGCAATCGCATCCCCCTGCTCGGCGAAGGCGCGCTTTCGTGGGAGCCGATTTCAAATTACGGAACGTTGGCTGTCGGGCTGGGCGGCGGCTATTGGCAAAACATCGGGCACGGCCGCATCAAGTGCGTCACACCAGATCCGGCGAGCGGTCTCTGTCCCGTTTCGAGCGATCCCACGCTGCTGAACATTTTGCCGTTTTCGCTCTCACTGGCGTATCGATTCGATCCGTTTGTTCATGTTTTTCCCATCGCCCCGTTTGCGCGCGTGGCGGCCGTGGCCGCTCGGTGGAACGCCACCAACGGCACCGGCAATGTGGCGCGCGACGCGCAGGGACACAGCGCCAGCGGTGTTGGCTACGGCTACTCCTGGGGCGTGGGCGGACTGCTCTCGCTCGACTGGTTTGAGCACCTCATGACGGATGGACGTCTCACGCGCGAGGCGAACGAGGACACGGGTCTGAAAGCGACGCACTTCTTCGCGGAGTATGAGCGTCTCGTTTTGCCTGCCAATTCACACACGCTGAACCTGTCGGCCGCGCGCTGGCGGTTCGGCCTTCTGCTCGAATACTAGGGGCCCCTCGACATGCATCACGCACCGACCAGCACTGGCTGGATCGAGACGATTTGCGGATCGATGTTTTCCGGCAAAACCGAAGAGCTGATCCGTCGGCTCAAACGGGCCATCATCGCGCGGCAACGCGTGCAGATTTTCAAGCCGCGCATCGATCGCCGCTACGACGACGAAGCCATCGCCAGCCACTCGGCGCAAAAACTCTCCGGTGTGGCCATCGACACCGCCGAGGACGTGATGCGCCTGCTCGATCCCGACGTCGAAGTGGTGGGCATCGACGAGGTGCAATTTTTGGGATCAGCCATCGTGGATGTTTGCGAAAAATTGGCCGCGCGCGGCGTGCGGGTGATCTGCGCGGGCCTCGATCAGGACTACCGCGGAAAGCCCTTCGAGCCGATGCCGCAACTGCTCGCGGTGAGCGAATTTGTCTCGAAGGAGCTGGCCATCTGCGTGGCGTGCGGCAATCCCGCCAACCGCACGCAGCGGCTCGCCGCAAGCTCTGATCAGGTGTTGGTGGGCGCGTCGGAATCGTACGAAGCGCGTTGCCGCAAATGTTTCAAGCCCGAGCCGCAACCGCGGACCGTCGTGCCGGAGCAAGCGCGGTTGCCATTCTAATTTATATGGGATCCCATCCAATGAAACTCGCCGAAAACTTGAACGTCCTCTTTTCCGAAGAAGTGCTGCAAGCGCGTGTCCGCATCCTGGGCGCGCAGATCGCGAGCGATTACCAAGGCCGCGATCTGGTTCTGGTGGGCGTGCTGAAAGGCTCGTTCATTTTTCTCGCTGACTTGGCCCGCGCCATCGACTTGCCGCTCTCCATCGATTTCGTCGGTCTCTCCAGCTACGGCGACGCCACGGAGACGAGCGGCGTGGTGCAGATCACCACCGACCTCACCCGGCCCATCGTCGGTAAGGACGTGGTGGTGGTGGAAGACATCGTCGATACCGGACTCACCATGAAGTACCTGCTCGAAAATTTGGAGACACGCCATCCGCGGAGCGTGCGGGTCTGCTCGCTGCTCACGAAGCCGTCGCGCGCGCGCGTGCAGGTACCGGTCTCTTATTTGGGGTTCTCTATCGAGGATAAATTTGTGGTCGGCTACGGGCTGGACCGCGCGGGCCTCTATCGCAATCTGCCGTTTGTGGCTGAGGTTAAGTAGGTCCTTTCGCGTCTTTTGCACACGCGAAGTGGTCACCTAAGAAGAAACTCGAACCCGTTTCCGGCGTCGGGGACCGCCGAAGGCCGGTGAAAACTAAACCGAAAAACCACAATTGCCGTTACCTGCGACGGCCGATCGCGAGCCGTCTACTTCGGTGCTTGCCGCGCATGCAGAAAGCGCGGCCGGCCCGATTGGTGGCGCTGGATGCGCCCGATCACATAGCGGGCTCCTCCGGTGCCTCCTCAGCGCACCGAAAAGTGCGCTTCCGGGGGCTCCTCGTCCGCGCCTCGTAGCCGGCCCACGTTCGACCGTCTCGGTTCCGCGGCAACTGTGGCTTTCCGGTTAAATCAGCCGCGGAGCGATCCTGGGGTAGACTTATCCCGTGAGCTCCGGCGCCCTTGGCAAATACCGGCTCGTCCGCCTCGTGGCCAATGGCGGCATGGCCGAAGTCTATCTCGCAAAGGCAGCCGGCCCAGGCGGATTCGAAAAGTCCGTCTGCTTAAAACGCATCCTTCCGCACCTGGCTCGCGACGAAGCCTTCGTGCAGATGTTTCTCAACGAGGCTCGCCTCGCCGCAACGTTGGATCACCCCAACATCGGCCAGATCTTCGACCTCGGCGAAATCAGCGGCAACTACTACATCGCCATGGAATTCATCGACGGGCCCAACTTACGGGCTGCGTTGGCGCGCGCGCGTGAGCTCGATCAGAAACTCCCGTTGCCGGAAATTCTGCGCGTGGTCAGCTTGGCCGCGGGCGGTTTGCACTACGCGCACAACATGACCGACGCCTCCGGCGCGCCGATGGGCCTCGTGCATCGCGATGTTTCGCCCGACAACATTCTTCTGCACAAGAACGGCAGCGTGAAGGTCGTGGACTTCGGGATCGCCAAAGCGGCCGGTGGCAGCAGCAGTGGTGGCGGGCGAACGCACACCGGAACGCTCAAAGGCAAGATCGCCTACATGTCGCCGGAGCAGTTGCGCGGTGAGCCGCTTGATCGACGTTCCGATGTTTTCGCCCTGGGTGTCGTGCTCTACGAGTTGGTGACGGGCGCGAAGCCCTTCGAGGGCCCGAGCGAGGTTGCGACACTTAATATAATATTGACACAAGAGCCGCGACCGATTGCTGAGTTGCGGTCCGACGCGCCATCTGAACTTTGGGAAATCGTTCGCCGTGCGCTTGCTAAGGATCGCGACGCGCGCACGCCCGACTGTGCGACGCTGCAGGCCGAGCTCGAAGCACTTCTCGTCTCGATGGGGACGCTGGTGACCGCATCGAGTATCGCGCAGGTGGTGGGGAAATTTGCGCCGCCGGATACGTCGACGCCGACGCCGTTGGGCGGCACGCTCAGCATGGACGAAGTTTTTGGCGGGGGTGCTACTGCGGACATGCGGGCGGCGGCGCCGCCAAGAACGCCACGGCCCTCGCCGATGGAAGCGAGTGTTGCGGATCTGCACCGCGCGCCGCCGCCGGCTCCAGCGGCGTCGCACGGAATTTCTGGTGGCATAATCGCAGCCGGTGCGTTGGTGATGGTGGTGGCCATGGGCGGCGCGTTCGCGGTGGTTCGTGGTTTCGGCCCGAACGATACCGCGCAAGTGGAAACGTCGCATGCGGCGCCGCCAGTCGAAGTGGTGGCGGCCGCGCCGGTCGCGGTTTCGCCCGGTCCGGTCGCGCTGACGGTCCCTCCGGTGACGCTCGTGCCCAGTCAGCCGATAGCGACCCCGCTGGTAAAAAAGCATGTTGCGCAGGAGCATGCTGAAACGCCGCCCGTGACTCCACCGGTAGACAAACGTGAGGCGCCACCAGAGTCGCCCAAGCAAGTCGTCATCAACCTCAAGCCGCCGGAACCCACTCCCACGCAGACGGTTTCGCCGATCAAAGTTGCGCGGGTCGACGGAACGCTAGTGCTCCAAGTCGTTCCGTGGGCGCACGTGGAAGTGGACGGCGCGCAGCAGGACGACGCGCCCACCACGTTGAGGCTCTCAGCCGGTGTGCACCATGTGCGTTTGTGGAACGACGAATTGGGCAAGGAGCGCCTGCGCACCGTGGATGTGCCGGCAGGCGGAAAAGAGACGTTGAAGGAAGTTTTGAGCGATTAATCCCAAAACTCGCTTGAGGTGAGGCTGCACAACCCGTCATGGCCGGGCTTGACCCGGCCATCCACGGGGTGGACGCCGGTAAGATACACGTGGATGGCCGGCTCCTTGGCCAGCCATGACGAAATGGCGTGGCTCCAATCAAAGCGAGCTTTGCGATTAGTCGCCGAGATCGACATCGACGACACCGTCGCCCACAGTCGCTTTGGTTTTTGGTTTTTCAGTTTTTCGAAGTGGCGGTGATTTCGGCGCTGGTCGGATCGGTTCCTCTTTCTTCACGACGGGGAAGGTGCTGTCGGGTGATACCGACGTGGGTTGAGGCTCGATCGATTTGGTCGCGGTCAGCGTGATCGGTCGCGCCACCACCAGCGGCGTCGTCGGCGGTGGCGTGCGGAACTGCCACACCAGCGACGCACCCGTGATGCCGGCCAGCGCGGCCAGGGTGACCACCCGCGATGAACTCCGTTGCGTCTTCGTCGTCGTGGCGATGGTCTCCGTTGAATGTTGCTCGGACAACGGCGTGGTTTTTCTGGCGCCGATCTCGGTCGTGCGGGTGAGCTCCTCGAGCGTTTGCACGAGATCGATTCGCAGCGCATCCATCGACGCATAGCGGCGCTCCCGATCTTTTTCGAGGCATCGCAGAATGATCTCGCCGAGTCGACTCGGCAGCGCAGGATTCAACGCCAGCGGCCGAGGCGGCGGCGCGTGTAGATGTGCCACCAGCACTTCGCCAAGCGAATCGGCCATGAAGGGAAGGCGCCCCGTGGCCAGATGAAAGAGGATCACGCCGAGCGAATACAAATCTGATCGGTTGTCGATCAGGCGCGATTTTCCGGCGGCCTGCTCCGGCGACATGTACGAGGGCGTTCCGAGCACGGTACCGGTTAGCGTGGGGTTGTTGACGTCAGGCCCATCGCCGCCGAGCTTGGCGATTCCGAAATCGACCACCTTGACAAAATGCGTACCGCCGGCTCGCGGGACGAGCAGCAGATTGTCCGGCTTGAGATCGCGGTGGACGATGCCCTTGTTGTGCGCGGCCTGCAGCGCATCGCAAACCTGGATGCAGATTGGCAGCGCGATCTCCAGCGGAACCGGCCGCCCGCGCAACAGGGTTTGCAACGATCGCCCCTCGATAAACTCCATCACGAAGTAGCGGCGCCCGTCGTCGGTGACGTTGAAATCGTGAATGCGCAAAATGTTGTCGTGGCCGATCAGGTTGACCGCGCGCGCCTCGTTGAAGAAGCGCTCGACGACGCTCGGATCCGCGCCGTGCTGCGCGTGGAGAAACTTGATCGCCACGCGCGATCCGATGCCGGGATGCTCCGCCAGATAGACCGCGCCCATCCCCCCGCGGCCCAGCGCGCGCACGAGGCGGTAGTTGCCGACCGATCGGCCCAGGAGTGGGTCTGGCAAGGGATCCACGCGGGTCTCTATACTGGAAGGTTATGGAATTTTCTAAGTGGCACGGCCTCGGGAACGATTTCGTGCTGCTCGATCAGTGTGATGGCGGAGCGCGCGTGGGTGCTGAGCGCGCGCGGCAGCTCTGCGATCGTCACCGAGGCATCGGCGGGGACGGCGTGTTGACGCTGCTCCCGAGCGATCGATTCGATGCGCGGTTGCACATTTACAACGCCGACGGATCCGAGGCTGCCATGTGTGGCAACGGCGCACGCTGCGTGGCCGCCTACCTGTTCGCGAAGTTGAAGCGCGACGAGATTCAGTTGGAAACAGCGGCCGGCGTTCGCGTCTGTACGCGCGAAAACAACGGCGTGCGCGTGGCAATGGGGCCGGCGATCGTTGCGGACCAACGGGAAACCTTGACGGTCGCGGGACGAACGCTGGACGTGCGGCGTGTGTCGATCGGCAATGCCCACGCGGTCTCGTTTTGGGACGAGCCGGTGGCCGATTGCGCGGCGCTGCTGGGTCCATGGGTGGCGCGGGCTTTTGACGGTGGCGTGAATGCGGAATTTGCGCGCGCCGTCGCGAATGGATGGGAAGTGAGCGTGTGGGAGCGAGGCGCCGGGCTCACGGAAGCGTGTGGAACGGGCGCCTGCGCGACGGTGGCGGCGGCGATCGCGGAAGGGCGCGCAAAGGTAGGTGTGCCTCAAGTGGTGTATTTGCCCGGCGGGGCGCTCACCGTCGAAGCCGTGGCGGGACTTTCCGAGATCTGGATGACCGGACCCGCGGTGCACGTTTTCGACGGTGTGATCGAAAGTATTGCATGATCGATCTCTTGTCACACACACCCGAATCGCTGCTCGAAGCCATCGGCGCCAGCACTGGCGCCACTTTGCGCGAATGCCGTTCGATCTGCGGTGCGCTGGTTGGCCGCGGTGAACCAGATCTCTCGAAGGCGCGGCATCTGCGCCGCGTGGTGCGCGAAGCGGTCTGGTCGGACGAATCGCGCGCATTCGCGACCGTTGTTGATCGCCGCGAATCGAGCGACGGATTTGTGAAGTATCTCGTGCAGCTCGCAGACGGCGCGCGCGTCGAAGCGGTGCGCATTCCCCTCCCGCACAGCCGTCCCGATGCGCACGTGCCCGCTGAAAAATTCACGGTGTGTGTTTCGTCACAAGTCGGCTGCTCGCTGCATTGCGCCTTTTGCGCCACCGGAACGATGGGACTTTCGCGCAACCTCACCGCGGGCGAAATCGTGGCGCAGGTGCTCGCCATCCGCGCCGATTCAGCGTTGCCGATTCGTGGCGTCGTCTTCATGGGCATGGGCGAGCCGCTGCTCAACTACGACGCGGTGATGCGCGCCGCCGCCATTCTTTCTCATCCCGCGGGCGGACGTATCGACGCCAAGAACATCACCGTCTCGACCGCGGGAGTGGTGCCGGCCATTCGCCGCTACACGCGCGAGCGGCAACCGTATCGGCTCAGTGTGACGCTGGCCTCGGCGACGCACGAAGGCCGGCTCAAGCTGATGCCACACGAGCGGGCTTGGCCGATCGAAACGTTGATCGAAGCGCTGCGCGAACGATTCGAAGTAACGAGCGAACGCATCAATCTCGCCTGGGTCGCGATGGCAGGCGTCAATTGCGGCGCGGACGAGGCGGCCGCGTTGGAAAAACTTTTGGACGGTCTTCCGGTGCGGCTGGACCTCATCGAAATGAACGGCGGCACGGGTGGCTACGCCGCGCCAAGTCTCGCCGAGCTCTCCGCGTTTCGCGAGCAGCTGCAACCGCTGCGCATTCCCATCGCGCGGCGTTATTCGGGCGGCAAAGAGACGCACGCGGCTTGCGGCATGCTCGTCGGCCGAGCGGTACCGTGACCTGGATCGTACGTCCCGCGTGGGAATCGCCAGTGCGTGCGGTCCTGGCTGTGCTGGTAATCGTGGCTACAGAAGCCGCGCTAGCGTTGGCGTGGCGCGAACCGCTCTGGGCCGCCGTGGGCGCGCTCGGGCTCTTCGCGGCCACCGCGCGTTTCTTTTTACCGTCGCGATTCGTCCTGAACGATGACGATGTGACGGTACATTTTCTCGGGATGCAGCAGAGGCGTCCTTGGTCGACACTGCGGCGGCGCGTCGATGAGCAGCGTGGCCTTTTGCTTTCGCCGTTCGCACGCCGCTCTGTGCTGGACGGTCCACGTGGGATCTATTTGCGACTACCCGCGACTGGCGATCCTGCGCGCGCCGCGGTGTGTGCGTTCGTCGATGCGCGTTTGGGAAAGACGAAATGACGGGTTCGATTTCGCCAGAAGAAGATGCGTTTCTCGAGGGCATCGCGACGCGCGTGGTTGAGCTGCGACTCGACGCGCCAGCGATTTTCATGCTCGAGTCGATGAAGCCGTTGTCGTTCGTGGGCAGCCAGGCGATGGTCTTTTTCGCGCCGCTGCTGGTCACGATTTTCGACCGCGCCACCTACGAACGTGTGCAGCGGTTGCTCGAGCGACGAGAGGCGTTGGAAGCGTTGATCGTGAAGATTGAAGCGAAAGTCTAACCGTCATGGCCGGGCCCGATCTGGACTCGACCCGACTATCCACGTGCGTGCAAATGGCAAGGACGACTAAACCGGAATTGCCGTTACCTGCGACGGCCGATCGCGGGCCGCCTCGGTTCCACGGTAACTGTGGATTTCCGGCTTAGGTGTAAACTAGGCGTCGCATGCACACCTTCCTCGCCGCCTTGCTCGTTTCCGCCGCCGCCCACGCGGCAAAGCCACCGCCCTCCGCACCCGCTCCGGCGCCTCCCGCGGTTGTTCCCTCGCCGGTGGCGGCACCGCCAGCAGCACCGGTTGCCGCTGCGCCAGCGCTGCCGGTTGCGTCAGATCCAGTGGAAGGGCGTTCCGATTCCGTCGTCATCCAGGTGCGAAAGTTGGCCGACCACCTCGCCGAGCCTTTCGGCAAAGAGGCGGGCGGTGGCCGCTATCGTCGTTGGGCCGTGGTGAAATTCGAAGAGCTCGGTGGTGATGTGAAGGACAAACAGCTCGGCACGGTCGTCGCCTCCGAGCTAGAAAACGCGCTGCAACGCGATCACGCCTTCGTGATGATCGAGCGGTTGCACATCAAGGACGCCATGAAAGAACTGGCCTTCAACGAGGCCACCGGCGTGGACGACAACGCCGCCGAAAAAATCGCCAAGCTCGCTGGTGCCGACGCGTTGGTGGTCGGCAACGTGGCGCTGATCGGCGACGTTTACCGGGTGAATGCGCGCGTGCTTTCGGTGAACGAAAGCAAAGTTGTTGGTGCGAGCGAAGTGTCCATTGGCGCGAAGGGGCTCATCGCGTTGTCGAGCGATTCGGTGGTGCTGCGCAGCCGATCGGGTGCGGTGTTTCGCAGTGTGCTGATCCCTGGTTGGGGGCAATTCTACAACCGGCAAGTGACGAAAGGCTGGATCGTGATGGGCACGGCCGCGGCGCTCGGCGGCTTGGCGGTTGGTGTTCACCTCGCGGGGCTCTCGGCGCAGAGCACGTATGGCGACGCGCAGAACACGGTTTGCAAGAAGGAATTCACCGCGAACGTGCCCGCCTGCGTCGACAACGTGCGGCAGACGGCGCAGAATCGATTCGACATTCGAAATAAGCTACTCGAGGGACTCGCCGCTGCCTGGGCGCTCAACCTCGCAGATGCGTATCTCTCCGGATTCGACGGCGGCGGCGCCGGCGGAGATTAACGCTTCGCGTTCGCTTCCAGCGCCGTCAGAACGCCGAGCGCGTCATGAAGCGTCGTCTCCAGCGGAGCGCCGTCGCCACCCGCGAAGCGCGCCTGATCGCAGGTATCGAGCAGCGTGCAGAGACGCTTGGACACTGCGGTTGGGACGCCGCGTGTTTCAAGTGCAGCGGTCAGCGCGTCGCGCGTGAGGCCGCGTTCCGGAATGCCGAGCCGCGTTTCCACATACTCGTCGAGCGTTCGTTGCACTTCGGCGATGAAGGTCGCGCGTTCGCCTGTTGCACTCAGGCGTTCCGCGTTCTTCAGGCGCGCGCGTGCGCGGTGGCGCGCTTGCTTAGTTCGTCGGTCGTCGGGATTGCTGCGGAACAAGCCAGCTAGCGGTCCCCACATCATCGTGAGCAACGCGAGCGCCAGCGGTGTCGCGGCGAGCGGAACGAAAAACGGTCGGCGATAGAGCGGCGGCCGCTTCGGCTCGAGCGTGGCGTGGTAACGCAGCGGCTTGAGCCCGCCCTCGAGGATGTTCTGCGCGGGCGTTTCAGCGCGTGGCAACTCAGCGGATGGCGCGGCGCCTGCGCCGACATGCAATTCGATCGGCGGCGTGTGCGCGAGTTCGTAGCGGTGCGTCGCGGGATCGAACGTGGCGATTTCTAGAGAGGGGATGGTCAGCGTGCCCGTTTTTTCTGGAACGACGAGCTGGTCGATTTCTCGTTTGCCGGCGATGTGACCATGAACCGCGCGGACGCTGTCCTTGGTGGTCGGATCGTACGCGCGAATTCCGTCGATCGCCGGGAGCCGCGGCAGCACCAATGCGCGCGCGTTTCCGCGACCCTCGGCGAGGAGTTTGATGGTCACCGGTTGCCCGAGCGGCACCTCGCGCGGTTCGGCCTCGAGCGTGATGTGCCAACTGCCCACGTTGTTGGGCGGAAAAGAAGCGGGCTTTCCGTCGGACGGCAGCGGCTGCGCCTCGACGGAAATCGCGGCAGACGCGCGCCGCACCGACTGACCGCCGAACATCATGCCGAACCCGCCACTGACCACTTCCACTTCCGCCGAATCGATGGCGAGCGCGCCAGGCTTGAGCGGGAACAGCGCACGGCGTTTGAGCAGATAGGCGCGGTAGGGAAGCCCCCCGAGGTAGCGCGTCTCCGGAACGAGCTGCGTCGGCGTCTCGATCTCCTCGGACCAGAAGCCGTCGAGCTTCGGCAGCGAGAGTTTCTGCACGCCGGAGATGTCGACGCGCGAGAGCAGATAGAGCGACAACGTGATCTGCTCGCCCACGTAGGCCTTTGGCTTGTCGACCACCGCGCGCAACACCACGTCGTTGGCGGCCGGTGGCGCTTGCGCGAACGGATCTCCGAAGAGATCGGGCTCGGCAAATGGATCGATGAAGCCGGGCGGCCTCCCTCGTTGCTGCTGCGATTGTGGTCGCGGCGCGCCGCTTCCGGGGGGCGAGATCGTGATGGCCACTGCGTTTGTCTGGTACCGCTGACCTCGCCACGTGAGTATCGCCGGCTCGATCGTTGCGCTGCCGGCGTGACGCGGCTTGAGCGCGAGTTGGAAGATCGTGGTGCGCTTGAGCTGCGGCGTTCCGTTGGCGAAGACGAAGCTGGTCTGTTCCATCTGGGAGCGGGAAACCACGTCGAAGTCGTGAAAGGTTGGCAGTTGCGTCTCGCCGGTTTCGCCGCGGCCGGCCAGGGTGACGGAAATGTCGAGTTGCACGATTTCGTCGAGGGCGATCTCGGTGCGGTCGACGGTGGCCGTGAACTCCGGCGCCTCGTTGGCGTGCGCGGCGAGGGAGAAGAGAAGAACGAGCGCCGCAAGATTTCTACTCGGTCCCCCCACCCTAACCCTCCCCCGCAAAGGGGGGAGGGGAAACAAAATTTCTCGCATTACCAGTCCTTCTCTAGCGCGCGCTGCTTGTGCTCTTTCGCCATGAGCTGCCACATCTGCAAATTCTTTTCGTCGGCGCGCATTGCATCGAGCAGCCGCTCCGCGTCGCGCTTGGAAATCGCTTGGGTCAGTTGTCCCGCTTGCGCCTGTTCGTTCCCTGGCTCGCCCTGCTGCGGCTCTTTCTGTGCCGATTTCTCCTGCCCCGCATCCGGTGCGTTCCCGCTCTGCGCTTGCTCTTTCTTGTCTTGTGCTTGCTGCTGGTTTGTTTTCTGGTCGTCTTTCTTCTCTTGGTCCTGCTTGGCGTGCTCGTCCTTTTTCTCGCCCTTGTCGTTCCGCGGCGTGCTCTCTTTGTTCTGCGCACCCTGATCGTTCTTGGACTGCTGCTCCTCTTTCTTCTTGTCGTCCTTTTTTTCGTCGTCTTTTTTTTCCTGCCCGTTTTTGGAATCCTTCGACTCTTTCTGCTGCTGCTGTTCGCGCAACGCCAGCTCGAGGTTGTATTTGGCCTCGTCGTCGTTCGGCTTGAGCTCCAGCGCGCGCTGGTAGCTCTCGACTGCCTGGTCGAGTTTGTGCATCGACGCGAACGCATTGCCGAGATTGAAGTAGTCCGACTCTTTGAAATTCGCGTCCTGCGCATCGAGCGCTTTGCGGAACTCTTCGTGCGCTTCTTCCGCGCGGCCCAATTTGAAGAGGGCGTTGCCGCGATCGAAATGCAGCTCGGGTGACGGCGGATTCTGGGCCAGCGCTTCGTCATAAGATTTCAGCGCGGCGGCGTAGTCGCCCTTGGCAAAGGCTTCGTTTCCATCGCGGACGTTCGGTTCCTGCGCAGAAAACAATCTTGATAAAAACGCAAGTGCCAGGATCGCCCTCATGCGCGCCTCCAGCGGCCGTCGCCGGCGAGCAGTGCCAAAAGCAAGAGCGCGAGCGCGGGTGCCACGAAGGCCTGGTAACGCTCGTCGTACTGCACGGTGAGGCTGCTTGCGAGCTCGGCCTTTTGCATCCGGTCCAGCTCTTCGGCGATTTCCCCAACGCCCAAATCACCGCGCGCGCTGTGCACATAGCGGCCGCCGCCTTTGTCGGCAATCTCGCGCAGGATGTCTTCGTTGAGCCGCGTCATCACCGTGTTGCCGGCACGATCTTTTTTATAACCGTGAACGTTGCCTTCCTTGTCGACGATCGGAATCGGTTCGCCGGAGACCGAGCCGATTCCGACGGTATAGATGCGCGCGCCGGCGTCGCTGAGTTTTTGCGCTTCGTCCAGCGCGGCGCCTTCGTGATCTTCGCCGTCGGAGAGCAGCACCACCGCTCGGCCTTTGGCACCGAGGTCCGCTGCGGTTAGTAGCTCGTTGCTGGTGGCGAGCGCGCGGGCTAGGGCGGTTCCTTGTTGCGGGACGGCGTCGGTGATGATGGCGCGCAAAAAAAGTTTCGCGGCGGAGTAGTCGGTGGTGAGCGGGCATTGCACGAAAGCGTCACCAGCGAAGACGACAATCGCGATGCGATCGCCTTTTAGTCGATCGATGAGACCAGCAAGTTCAAGCTTGGCGCGCTCCAGCCGCGACGGTTTCACGTCGCGCGCTTGCATGCTGGTGGACGCGTCCAGCGCGACGACCAGATCGATGCCGTACCGCTTAGCCAGCTCCGTGCGCGAACCGCACTGCGGTTGGGCCAGCGCGATCGAGAGCAGTACGATGGAAACCGCGACGCCACCCGCGCGCGTGAGTCCACGGCCAGGCCCGGCGGACGGTGCCATGCGATCGACGAGGCGCGGCGACACGGCGCGTTCGACGTGTCGCCGTGAACGAACGAGCCAAAAACCTTCAGCGGCGAACGCGAGAAGCGCCAGGGCGGCCAGCGCCAGATGCTCGGGATGCACGAGGCGCGCCTTCACGCCGAGAAAGGAAAATTGCCACGCGGTCATGGGAAGGTCCTCAAACGACTTCCGCGCAGGAGCGCCGCGAGCAACGCCAACACCGCCGCGGGCCAGAGGAGAAACGGAAACAGTTCGTTGTAGGAAACGTAAGCGCCGGCTTCGTAGAGTTTTGTTTTCTCGAGTCGTGCAAGAACGTCTTGCAGGCCCGCTTCGAGCGAAGCTTTGTCGGTGGCCACGTAAAAATGTCCGCCGGTGGTGCTCGCGATCTGTTTGAGAAGATCCGGATTTACGTCGATGTCGACCATTTCGTACGACGGATTGCCGAAGAGATCTTTGCCGGTCGGGTAGGGCACGCGGCCGCCGGTGCCGACCATCACCGTGAAGATTTTGATCCCGAGTTTGGACGCGGCTTCGGCGGCCGCGAGCGGCGAGACGTTGCCCGCGTTGTTGTCGCCGTCGGTGATGAGCAGGATCACCTTGCTCTTGGCGTCGGATTCACGCAGGCGGTTGGCTGCGGTGGCGATGGCGTTTCCGATGGCGGTGCCGTCGGGAATAATGCCGGTGCGAATGCTCCCGAGAATGGAGAGCAGTACGTGCTGGTCGAGCGTGAGCGGACACTGCGTATAGGCTTCGGAGGCGAAGGCGATGAGACCGACGCGATCGCTGCTGCGTGTTTCGATGAAGCTCTTGAGAACTTCTTTGGCGACGAAGAGGCGGTTCTTCGGCTTGAAGTCGGCGGCCAGCATCGAGGTGGAGACGTCGAAGGCCACAACGATATCGATTCCTTCGACGGAGATATCGCGCTGCTGTGCACCGGGAATGCGCGGTCGCGACAAAGCCAGCGCGCTGAGCGCAGCGGCGGCGATGAGGCAAGCGAGCGGAAGCCACGAGAGGCGGCTGGCCCAAGTGCGCGGCAAGCTGCCGAGGAGAATAGTGGAGGAGACGCGCAGTGCCGGACGGCGGCGGAAGAGGCGGAGCGCCCAGATCGCAGTGGGGATCACGAGGAGGACGGCGAGTAGAGCCCAAGGGGAAGCGAGATGGAAACCTGAGGGGATCATGACGCCACCCGCAATTCAGCGCGCGCTCGTTCCGCGACAGCACGCGTCGTCGTCAGCACCAGCTCACGCGCGGATTCCAGCGCCTTTTTACACGCACCTTCGGACGGCGGAACGTTGGCGAATCGGTAGAGATCGCCTTCGCCCCAAGCGGCGACAAACGCGTCGTAGTCGAGTCCGGGTGTCGCGTGGTGCGAGAGTGTTTCGCACAACTCCGCGGTGGTCATGTCGAGTGCATCGAACGCGAAACGGCGACCGAGGTATTCGCGCAAAATTTCCGAGAGCGTGAAGAAGAAAGTTCGATCGTGCGGCGCGTTGACGAGCTGCTCCAGCTTCGCCAGCGCGATCTCCTCGGCGGGACGCGGCGGCGGCGGTGGTGCGGCGCACAGGGCCTTCGGCCGGGAGAGCCAACGCACCAGTAAAACAATCGCACACATCAGCAGACCAACGCCGAGGGCGATCCAGAGCACAAGCAAGGAGCGGCGGATGAGCGGAACGGGGGGCCGAATGTCTTTGGGCTGCGGCGCTTCGCCCGGGGCGCCAGCGATCACCGAGGCCACTTTTACTTTCTGCGCGGGAACGACGAGCGTGCGCGGGCCTTGCGGCGTTTCCGCGCGAAGCGTTAGCTCGGGAATGGCTGGCTCGCCGAGTTGGTAGATGGCGGTCTTGACCGAGATGCGCGTGACGGCTTCGCCCTTGTCGAGCGT
>JAHFDP010000088.1 GCA_023248955.1 Deltaproteobacteria bacterium | reverse complement strand
ATAGCGCGCTGAACAATCAGCCAACCGTCAAGTTTGTCGGTTCCAGTGCCCAGTTTTTTACGAGTGCCTACACCAATAACTACATCACCGGGACCAATCCGTGGACCCTGACGGTGGTGGAAATTCAGGATGACACGGCCATTGCCAACTTCCTTTCCTGGTACCAGACGGGTGGACCAAGTGACGAAAACATTCAGGTCGCTAAAAGCGGGAGCAACGTCAATCTCTGGGCTGGATCGGACATTCTCGCGCACGCCGACGGAACCACTGTTGGTACAGCGCACATCGTGGTGTGGCGCCGCATCTCTTCAAACAGTTGGGACACCCGGGTCGATGGCGTCCAGAAGTCTACCTCGTCCAGCAGCATCAGCCTCGGAACGCCGACGAACAACCTGCACAACGCCCAATTCACCATCGGAGCTGACGCGGACACGAGCGTGCAACGTTTCACCGGCCGTATTTCGGAGATGGTGCTCCACTCCGCCGGCCTCTCCAACAGCGATCTATCGAATGTCGAATGCGAGTTGGGCAGCAAGTATGGAATCACCGTGACGGGTTGTTGAGCGAATTCCTTTGAGAATGACCTTGCCCATCACAGGATTTTCAGGAATTCGTCGTGGGTTCGCGCTGATCATATTCCTCACGCTTGTCTCATGCGTCACTCGAGAGCGCGGCGATGGAGTCGATGACGGCTCACCAATCGGCATCAGCGATTCAGGGGCCAAGGACGCCGGCACCAAGGACGCGGGAACCGTGTGCCACCGAGCAACCTGCGGCGACCTGGGCAAAACCTGCGGAACCTGGCCCGACGGCTGCGACGGCACCGTGACCTGCGGCGCGGCCTGCGTCAGCGAATGCACGTTAGGCGCAAAATGCTCAACGGGCGTCGAATGCCGAGTCGGCAGCGTGACCTGCTCCGGCACCGCGAGTTGTATCGACATCGGCGCCGCAGCCGAGGGAACAGGCTGTACCGGGGGGACGTGCCGCAACGGTAAATGCGTGGTGTGCAGCGCCGGCGATCTTTGCGATACCGGCACTGCCTGCCGCGCCGGCATCATCACCTGCGATACAGGATTTCCCATTTGCCACGACATCGGCCCGCTGGGCGGTTCCTGCACCAACGGAACCTGCGTAAACGGTGCCTGCGTCCCCTGTCGAGGAGGCGCCAGTTGCGACCGCGGCGTTCCTTGCCGCGCGGGCATTTTCGGTTGCGTGACAGGCGCGCCGGTGTGCGTTGACGATGGCCCACAGGTGGGGGTCTGCCCCAACGGGATCTGCGTCGAGGGCGTTTGCGCCCCATGCCAGGAGGGCGCCAGCTGCACACCGCTTTCGCCCGGCCCTTGCCACACGGGCACCATGGTCTGTACGGGAACGCCAACCTGCCAACCGAAAACGGTGGCGGCCGGAACGGCCTGCGGCGCTGAGCTCTTCTGCTCGGGCGCTGATTGCCTGCCTTGTGCAACGACGGTCTGCTCGGGGCTATGCACCGACACGCAAACCGACTCCAAGAATTGTGGCCAGTGCGGCGCCGCTTGCGATACAGGTTGGTCGTGCCAGGCGGGATCGTGCCGATGAAATCGCTGGTTCGTTTCGTTTGGCGCTAAGCGTCGGTGCAACCTGCCTACGAGAGCAACATTCCGACGGGGATGGCCCAGAGCCGATCTCCGAGCGTCGTGTGCTAAAGTGGACAGATGGCCATCCGTGCGTCCGTCGCTCTGGCTGTCCTTTGCGTAGGCTTTTGCGAAAAGCAGAAAAAGGCGGAGCAACCGGAAAAACCCAATTGTCCCACATGCAACGTCTGTGCAGGCGCAACCTGCCCGAAGCCGCCCGAGGGTCGTCCGCCAGGGGAGTTGGAGCAGCCCATCGTCACGGCGAAGGATCCGGTCGCGCCGGACACCTTGGGCGACGCGGTTCCGGTCTATGTCAAGCTCGCCGCGCTGCCCGACATCTCCGCTGGTGAGCTGGCGGCCGGCAAGGTCGAAATTCGCCTCACAGCGGTGAACGACGAGCTCGCCGAGCGGCGGCTGGTGATGCCGTTTGACACCGAGCGGCAAAGCGTCTTCATGGTTCCGCCCATCGACTGGTTCGTCGATGTGGAGGCAACGTTCGGCAGCCGAAAGCTCGGCGCGATCGCGTTTCTCGACACCGGCACGGTCGAGCGACAGTTTCACACGCTCCTTATCAAGCCGGAATCGGAGACGAGGTTGGCGACGCTGATGGATCCCGAGATCAATCCGCAATGCGGGAGCAAGAGCCCCTTCTACGGGCCGGGCTGGTACCTGGACGAGCTGTTCTTGCGCGCCGACGCCGCCTGCGCGTCCATCCTCGCCTGCCAATTTAAGGACCCGACCGGGCGGGGCTGGTACGCGACGTCCAAGATCGACCCGAACGCCGCCACATTCCTTGTTTCGGCCACCTGCCAGTCGATCGTGGAGAGCTCGCTCACGGAGGAGGATTTCTTCAAGGACGTGCCGCCTCTGCCACACTATTCGGATCCGATTCCGGTGGATCGTAAAATTGTGGCGGCGCTCGGATTCGGGCCCGAAGGCGATGAAAGCTCGGAGCGGTATCTTCTCGACTTCCGTGGGAACCCGACGGTATTGCAAACAGCGAGCGGAGCCCTGTTCGTCCTGGTGATTCAAGGGCATGAGGTCGGCACCACCTATGGTCATGTCAACGTCGCGGGGCGTCTGGGTGTCGCTATCTCCGTGGACGGCGGCGCCACCTGGACGGGGCAAGATATTCTCGCCAAGGATTCGCCCTTTTTGCAAAATGGTGACTGGGCTCCTTCGGTCTTGTGCGGCAACAGCACGGACTACCCGGATGCTGCCTCGGAAGAGAAGCGGCATATCGAGAGGGAATACTTTTTCGGTCCATTCATCGGACCGCCCGAAGATTCGATAACACTCCTTCATGTCTCGGAGAAAAACGATCTCACACGCCAGCACAATAATTGTACGGCAGCCTCTTTATCGGATCGGTGGAACTATGCCGAGCAGGTTGGCTACAAGGTCGAGCGAATCACCATCGCGTCGAGTGGCACAAAGACCTCGACTGTCGTCGATAGCGGAGCTATTTCAGACGCATACACCTCCGACGACTCAGGTAAACCCGTCCCAGAGGAGGATTGGATTCGCAGGCCGGTCTTTCAGGTCCGATCCAACCAAATTGGCAACGCGACCATCCTCTGTCGCAAGGCGCCGCGCGCCCTGCAGGTCATCAAGGTTGACTTTGGTGCCGACCGAATTTCCCTGCTGGACACCGCGCCTCTCGATTACACGGGTGGGTGGATGAAGAACTGCCTGGAGTTGCCCTTTCCCATGGATCCGATCTTTTCCAACCAGGCCGGCGACCTCTTGACGATTCGTGGCAAGACCCTCTTGCGACTGGACGACCTGAAAGGCACCCCTATCCAGACGCTGACCCTCGAAAATGATTTCATTTCTGCGGGGGTGCAGATTCAACACCAGGTGGACGACGACGGAAATGTTCACATAAGCGCTGAGAGACAGTATGCCTTCGTTTCGGTGGAGGACCTGGGGGGGACCAGGAGGCCGCGCAAGGCTCTTCTCTTTTACGTGGATAGTTGCGGCTCTAAAAGCTGCGACGCCCTTCGTGCGTTCTTGAAGCAGCACGGCGTCGAAGTGGAGGAGAACCCGAGCGATGTTCCGGACGCACTAGCTCCCGATGCCGCGCTTCGGCTGGCCCGTGCCAACTCAGGCGATGCCCTGCTCTTCGCCCAAGATCGAGAGGGTGCCTACCACTCGTTTGCGGTCGCCGGCGGTATCGACAAGCTCGCGCTAGCGCGCACGCTCGGCTTCAGCTTTTCCCTCCAGAATTCCCCGTACGGGGGTTTCGGCCTGCGCGACGATGGGACCCCGGAGTTCGCTGCAGCGGGCTTCGTGCAGTTCTACAGCGTCCCCTCGCCAGCCGACGAGGCCGCGGTGAATTTCTCCCCGGAAGTTGTTTGGAAGCATGAGTCCGTCGTTGGTGGTCTAGCGGGTTATTCGGTTTTACCCGAGCACCGTCCAGGGAGTGGAACCTGCGGCAACACCGCGATTCTCAACTCGCCGGACTTCTCGCTCAGCGGGACCAGCGGCAGATCCATGCCCTCCCTTTCGGTGGTCTCGGCGGGACAGCCTAGCGCCATCTGCGCGCAGGCGCGCGGTTGGGCCGACAAGGGCGCGGGGTTTTTCGACCCAGATCGCGACCAGGGTGCCGTCGGCTCCTGCCACGCCTTCGCCACGGTCGGCATGGCCGAGAGCGCGCTCTTCCGGGAATACTTCAAGCCGGCTCGAGGACCGCGCCTCTCTGAGGAGCACCTCTTCGTCAAGGGTACGCTACAGAATCTGGAAAACCGGCTCAAGGAGGAAAGCTTCTACCAGATGGTTTTACGCATCTACTGGTCTGGGCGGCGGTCTAGGAACTTGGCACCCAACGAGTACAAGAGTGGTTTTTTCGAAGGACTCCCGGTCGCAGGCGATGTCCAGGCCATCGTCGTGGGAGGCATCGGTCTTGGTGACGCGGCCTCCTACCGCTCCTTCGCGCCGAGGTACACGGAATTTCGCGACAAGCAATTCCGCAATGCGTTCTGGGCCGCCTATAAGAAATATATCGTACCGCTCGATCTCAAAAGTCCGGATGACAACCGGATCCTTCGCGATCGAATATCCTACGGGCTCGTGCCGGATCTTCTGCGGCGGGCGTGGACCCCCGAAAAGCGGGAGAGAATCATTGCCTACACGCTTGGTGGCAAGAACCCCGCCAAACAGAAAGCTCTGCTCGACCAGCTTAATGCCGAAGCCGAGGTCGTGAAGGCGGGGTTCGATCCGAGCCTCTCCGGCGAGGCGGGGAGTCAGCCGGCGTTCTATCTGACCAGCCGGAATTTCCCCAGCGGCCCCTGGCCGCCCGAGGAGCTCAAAGTGGAATTCCAAGCAGTCGTCAAGAGCAACAGGTCGGTGGATGCGGTCAAGGCGTTCCACAAGAAGTGTCGCGCGTTCGCGAAGGCGAATAAAATTGATGTCTACCTGAGGCAGGAGCTCGAAAATGCGCGGCCGGTGGCACTCTCGATGTACCTCGATGGGTTGCCATGGGTGGATTTGACCGAACGGGATTCGACGCACGCCGTCGTCGCCACGGGATTCAAGGTGCTGCCCAAAGAGAAGACGGGAGGCAACGTGACGACCGGTGTGTTCCGGATTCGAAATTCCTGGGGTTCGAGCTGGTGCAGTCCGAACGTTACCCGTAGTTACATCGATTTTCCGAACCTCAACGAATGCGAGATTCCCCTGGAGGAGGCTTGCCGCATTTTCTCCATCGATTCCATCACGGGGCCCTCGGAGGGGAAAGGGAAGTCGCAGATAGATCAGGCTTCGCGTACGCAGAAGAGAAAGGCGCTGGCCGAGGCCATGGCCGGGCACAAGTAGGCTTATCCGTGCAACCTGACTACGAGAGCAGCATTCCGACGGGGATGGCCCACAGCCGATCACCGAGAGCGACCGCCTCGCTACCGTTGTAGGCAAGGATGGCAGCGCGGCAACGTGGAGCCGCGTTCAGAAAAGCCCGCAGGCCGGAGAGGTCGTGGCTGTCCCAGCGCTCAGCGGCCTTCACTTCGATGGCTATGCAATCGCGGCCGACTTCGACAACGAAGTCGACTTCGAATCGGCCCTGCACACTCCAAAAATGAAGCCGCGCCTCAGGCCAGGTGGCGGCGCAGATCGCCGCGAGATTGAGAGCGACATAGGTCTCGAAGAGGGCGCCGCGCATGGGGTCGTCAGCGTTGGCAGAGAGATCGGTGACGCCCGCGAGGTGACAGGCAAGGCCGGTGTCACCCGCGTAGAGCTTGGGCGACTTAATGACACGGCTCGAGCGATTGCCCAGGTAGGGCGGAAGTCGCCAGAGAACAAAGGAGGCCTCCATCAGGCCCAAGTAGCGACCGGCGGTCATGGCGTTGAGTTTCGCGTCGCGAGCGAGCTCGCTCTGTTTGAGCAGCTGCCCGGTTCGCAAAACCGCCAGCCGGAGAAGGTGGCGAAAAGAGATCAGGTCGCCGATTCGGCTCAGGTCCCTAACGTCTCGCTCCAGGTAGGTCTGCTCATACCCGCGAAACCAGAGCGCGGGATTGCGCTTTTGCCCGAGGCAGGCGGGCGGCATTCCTCCCCGGAGGATTTCGTCGAGCTCAACGGGTAACACGGATGTTTGCGGCAGGCGGCGCGATGCGAAAAAACGCTTCAGGAAAGGTGGTGTGGCGGTCGTCCCGTGTAACTCTCGGCGTGTGAAAGGATGCAGAACGAGGTGAACAGCGCGGCCCGCGAGGCTTTCGGAAATGTCGCGCAGGAGCGCGAAATTGGCCGAACCCGAGAGTAGAAAGCGGCCAGGGCGGCGATCTCGGTCTACCTCGCGCTTGATGGCGATCAGGAGATCGGGAAAGCGTTGCGCCTCGTCGATGGTGATCGGATCGGGCGTTCGCACCAGCGCTTGCGGAGCTTCGCGGGCCGCTTCTAGCTGAGCGAAATCGTCGAGGGTGATGTAGCGACGGTCGCTGAGGCCCGGCTCTTGTTGCAGGAGGGTGCTCTTGCCGGTTTGCCGCATCCCCGTCACGATGACGACCGGCATCTCCTGCAGGGCCTCGAGAAGAGAGTTGACAATTTCACGAGGTCGGTATGTCATTTTATAACATTAAATGTTTGTTTTAACTATTATGTCAAGTTATAAAACATCAGAACTGTTCAGTCCGTCACGGCAGGGCTTGACCCGACCATCCACGAGGATTTCGTCCGTTCATGTCTCATTTTGACGGAATGGGTGCCTCGGATAGAATTATTAAGATGAGACACTTCATTCGATACGGAAACCTATAGGCGACTTGGGAGGGCTGCATGAACGTCTCGCGTGTCTCTCTCTGCGCCGCGTCCATTTTCCTCCACGCCTGTAGCCAACAAGCAGCCCATGTTGCGCCGCTCGACACGAAGCCGGTCAGCTGCGTCATTACACCCGATACCCTTGAGGTCGTCGCCGGCGCCAGCGCGGGGCTTACGGCCAACTTCAAAGACTCTCGCGGACTAGCGACCGATGCAGTAGCGGTCTGGACGAGTGACGCACCAGCCATCGCCGCGGTCGACAAGAACGGAACCGTCACTGGCAATGGCCGCGGAGAGGCGCACGTCTTTGCGCAGGCTGGAAGTATTACATGTGCACCCGTTCGTATTACAGTCAAGGATCTGCGCCCCTGTTCCGTTGGTCTCCAGCCGGCGTCGCTCGATCTGCGGATTGGCGAGACGCGCAAGCTGACGGCAACGGTAGCCAACTGCGCCGGCGATCTTCTTCCCGATGCTACAGTTACCTGGGCTAGCGATGCGCCGGGCACAGTCAAGGTGGACACCGCTGGAATGCTCACCGCGCTCGCCACCGGAAAGGCGTCGATCGTCGCGGGCTCGGGAGCCAAGGTAAGCGTGCCCGCGGTTGTCACAGTCGAGACCAACGTGGCCGCCGTGCAGATCCATCCGTCGCCGCTGCCGCTTTTCGTCGTTGGTGACACGCTTCCACTGACGGTTACGGTTCTGGACGCGGCCGCTGTCACGCTCACCGGCAAGAGTGCCAACTGGACTTCCGACGACAACAGCATCGTTGCCGTCGATACCAGCGGCGTCTTGCACGCGCTCGCGGTGGGCGCCGTCAAGATCACCGCGACGGTCGAGGGCATCAGCGAACACGTCGTTGCCACCGTGCTGGACACTTCACCGGCGAGCGTGACCATCGCACCGACGGCCGTGGTTGCCAATATCGGCGGGACACAGAAAATGACCGCGGTGGTCTTCAATGCCGCCGGTACGCCGATTGTCGGCGCTGGCGTCACCTGGGCTAGCGACAACCCAGCGGTGGCCACCATCGGATCAGTAGACGGGATCGTTACCGCCGTGGCCTATGGCAATGCGCGCCTCTTCGCTACGTCGGGAACCAAGGTGAGCGCGCCTGCCACGGTGACGGTGTTGACCAGCGTGGTGGCTATTCGAATCAGTCCGTCGCCGGTACCCATCCAAGCGCCGGGTTCTAGTGTCCAGTTGAGCGCCTCCGTGATCGACAGCAAGGGCGCCGCGCTCCTCGGCAAGCAACCGACCTGGACGAGCGACAACAGCAGCAGCGTTACCGTGGATACGAGCGGGCTCGCGCACGCCGTCGCCGCAGGTTCCGCAATCATCACGGCAACGGTTGAGGGGAAGGCTGATCAGGTTACGGTCACCGTGTTTGACACCACACCGGCGAGCATCGTGGTGACGCCGTCAACTTTGACGTTGAAAGTCGGCGAAACCCACGCGCTGAACGTTGCTGTCACCAACGCCGCCGGCGATTCCATCACCGACGCGAAGGTGACGTGGGCCACCGACAATGCGCAGATCGCCAGCGTTTCCACCGCGGGTTTGAGCAGCGGCGTCGCCTACGGAACCGCCCACATCACGGCCAGCGCCGGCACCAAGGTGAGCGCGCCAGTGACGGTGACCGTCGTGACCAGCATCGCGCAGGTGAAAATGAGCCCCGCGCCGATTCCGCCGATTGCGGTTGGCGCGACGCTCCAGCTTTCCGTGACGGCCGCCGACGCCAACGGCGTGGTGCAAACGGGCCGGATCGCAACGTGGCAGGTAAGTGATCCAAAAATCGCTTCGGTCTCCTCGAGTGGGCTGGTCACCGGCGTTGGTGCCGGCCAGACTTCCGTGAGCGTTTTCGTCGAGGGACAATCGGACGCGCAACCCGTGACCGTCTATGCGACGCCCACGGTGTCGCTGCTCGAGCCTACGAGCGGACCGCCTGGAACGCGTTTGACCATCGGCGGCGCCGCGTTCGGAGCGCTTCGCGGCGCCTCTTCCGTCTCCTTCGACAACACGCAGGTTGGTACCGTCGACCTGGTGAGCTGGAGCGATACGGGTATCGTGGTCACGGTGCCGCAAGTGCTGACGCTTGGCGCGCATTCCGTCACGGTGACGGTGGATGGTCACCCCTCGAATAGCGATCGCGTCTTTACTGTGATCTCGCCGGTCGCCAAAGTGACGCTCGACCCGCCGCAGCCCTATCGACTCACACCTGGCGATACGCTGTCACTCGCTTTCGTGGCCACCGACGCCGCCGCCAAAGTGCTCTCTGGCCGAACGGCGACTTGGGCGATCGTCAATCCCGCGGTAGCCACGGTGAGTGCCGCGGGCCTGGTCCAAGCGCTGAGCGCCGGCACCACGACCGTGACTGCAACGGTAGAGGGCGTCACTGGCAGCGGATCCTTGATCGTCGAACGGCGGCCGGTTGTGAAATCGGTCACTCCATCGAGTGGTCCACCATTGAGTGTACTCACTGTGAGCGGCACCGACTTTGGTGCCACCCAAGGGACGTCCATTCTCGAGTTCATTCCCGCCAGCGGCTCGACCATTGTCGCGTCGCTGACGGATCTGAGCACCTGGTCGGACACGCAGATCGTCCTTCAAATTCCTAGCGCGCTAATTTTGGGCACCTACGGCGTGCGAGTCACCGTCGACACCTTGGCTTCCAACCAGGACAAGACCTTCACGTTGACGGGCCTGCCGGCGGTGTCGGGGATCCATCCGAAGAACGCACCGCAGGGCGCCAGCTTGCAAATGACCATCACCGGGTTCAACCTCATCACCAACCAGAACCCCTGCACGGTCAGCTTCTATCGAAACAACGCGCCGGAGGGGACGATGACCGTCCACCCGTCGGTCGCCGATCCCGCGCCCAGCACCGGTTTGCAGCAGATTCATCTTTTGGTGGACATCGCGACCTACACGCTGCCCGGCGCCGTAGCCGTGGCCTGTGGCGCGTCCAACACAACGCTGACGGCCCAAAACGCGTTTACGGTGACGCTCAAGGAGGGGAATATTTCGACGGCGGCCGGTGGATCCACGCTGCCCCAACTCGGCGATGGGACTCCGGCGTTCGCGGCGCGCCTATCCGCTCCTGCGGGCCTGGCGGTGGGTGGATCCGGCGAATATTACATCGCCGATACGGGCGACAACCGCATTCGGATGGTGAACGATAGCGCCAGCACGCTAACCCTCGCGGGCGTTAGCGTTGTGCCCGGAAACATCGCTACGATCGCGGGTGGTGGCGGGATCACCGACGACACGAAAGCTGGCGTCACGGGTGACAACGCCGCTGCCACGGCGTCGCGGCTGAGCGGACCTACCGGACTCGCTTACGATGGTGCGCGCAAACTTCTCTACATCGCCGACACGGGGAATTGCCGCATCCGGGCCGTGAATCTTGGCACGGCCTCAATCGCGCTGCAGGTCGGCAGCCAAACGTCGCTTTCCATTGGTGGCGGGAACATCGCCACCGTCGCTGGCACGACCTGCGCTGACGCCGGAGATTACGGGGACGCCGTCAAGGCATCCTTCGTCCATCCGGTGGCCGTGGCGCTGCCGCTCGACGGCCCGGCGGACGCCAAAAACCTGCTTTACATTCTCGATTCCAGCACGTCGCTTTTGCGCGTCGTCAACACTGGCACGTCGCCGGTCTACGACAGTCCACTCAGCCTCTCGTTGCCTCCCGGAATGGTCGTTCCGGTAACCGCGCGCACCGGCAGCCAGGGCGACGGCGGTCCTGCGGCTCAGGCAACGTTAAGTGGGCCATTGGGTATGGGGTTCGGACTGCGCGGACTGTTATACATTAGTGATACAACGCGCGGCCTCCTCCGCGTCATCAACACGTCACAGCAGGCCACGAACATTCTGGGGCCGTTGCCAGCGGCCGGGGGAGCAGGTTCGCAGATTCTGCCCGGCGCCATTCTAACGGCGGCTGGTACGGCTTCTGGTGGCTCTTTCCAGGGCGGGGATGGAACACCCGCCGCGACCACAGCCAGCACCTTCACCGCGCTGCAGGGGCTCACGGTCGGCCCCTTTGGCGAGGTGATCGTCGCCGACAGCAGCAGCAGTATCGCTAACAACAACCGTGTACGCCTGGTGAACGCCGGCGACGCGCCCGTCTTTCGGCTCGGTCGCCTGATTTCCAACGCTTCGGTCTACACACTCGCGGGCGCTACTGCCGCTGGCACTAGTGTCAACGGTGCGGCAACCAGCGCGCTCTTGAGCTCACCCAAAGCGGTGGCCTACGCGGCAGCGACCGGCGCGCTCTACATTGCGGACACCGGCAACGATCGGATCCGCATGGTGCAGCTCGTCTACATGCACGACCCGGCAAGCGGCGATCAGGGTGTTTGGCCCGACGCCATTGGCAAAACCTCCGGAGCTTTAAGCGCGGTGTTGGACACCGATCTCGGAACGCTGAGCGCCCCCACCACCGCCACTGTAACGTATGGACCAACCGGAGGTGTCTTCTCTTTCTCCTCGCCGGTAACGATCCCGGCATCGGTAACGCTCACCGTCACGGGAAGCCACCTTGCCGTCATCGCCAGTCAGCAGACCGTTACGGTGGCTGGGAAAATCCTGGTATCGAACGGAGCGGCGGTTGTTACGGTGGTAAACAAGAATGTTGCTGCTCCTCACGGCGCTGCTACGTCGACGCCTTCCTATGGAAACCCGCTCCTGCTTCCGTTAACGCCGGGTACTACGGCTGTTACTACCGCCGGTTGTAGTCCGGGAATTGGCGCCGGAGCTGGTGGTCTGATCCTTTCGGCGGGAACGGATCTTACGGTGAAAGCGGGAGGGCAGATCAGCGCTAGAGGTGCTTCCGGAGGCTATGATCAGTGCACCGGTTGGGTGGCTCTCGGCAGCGGCGGAGGTCTCCGTCTGGTGGCCGGCGGTACGTTAAGCGTTGACGGCCTGATCGATACGACCGGTGCCTCTGACTATCATTTCGGGGCAGCAAGCCCCGGCCGAATTCGGTTGGAAAGCAACGCGATCGTCCAAGGGGCGTCGAGCAGCATCATCCCCACGCCCAGCACGGGCCTGGTTCAGCCGACACCCTGGTTTTGAGGAAAGCGCACCTTGGAGGCGACATGAAAAAAGTCACGGTGCTTCTCCTCTGTTTCTTCGCGGTAGGGTGCCGCGGGAGCTCGGTGAAGCAGTCCAACGGCGCGCCAAGCATCACCAGCATGAGTCCGCAGTCCGCCAACGCTGGTGACAGCGCGCTGCTGCTTTCCATTCACGGTCACGGGTTCGTCGATGGATCCAGCGTCCTGTGGAACGGTGCCGTGCTACCGACTAATTTTTTGAGCGGCGTGGATCTTTCCGCCAAGGTTGCCGAGGCTAATTTGGCTATTGGCGGGACCTACGCGGTCAGCGTCTTGAACGCGCCTCCGGGTGGCGGTACTTCGAATGCACTCAGCTTC
>JAHFDP010000020.1 GCA_023248955.1 Deltaproteobacteria bacterium | reverse complement strand
GGCTCGGAGGCGCTCGTCTACGTTTTGGCTGGCCGGGGGGGTCACCGAAGCGGGCCGCGGCTCGCGATTCGCCGGCTCTCGAGGCGGCGAATACCAAAGGCAGAAGGAATGCGACGGAGGACCGGCCCATTTACTGAAGCGGGGTGGTAACACAGGCGCGATCGATGCATCCGCGGGCTATACTCCTTCGCGCTGCCCCGCCGACTATGGACATCCTCGATGCCGCGACAATTCTGGAGCGCTTTGGTCTCGGAGGACCACTGCCGCCGAACGCCAGCGACCTTTGCAAATATCTCGGCTTGCAGGAACCAGTACAGTCATCGCCCAACCTCCTCTTGGACTTGCACGAACGTCTTTCGTTGCGGCTGCTCGCGGCGCTCGAGCCGCACTACGAGGTTGAACCGATCGGCGCGGACGGTCTGGGATTGCGGCCAAAGGTGGGCGTTGCGCAGGTCGGGGTGCTTGCTTTGCATGGCGCTCAGGACACTGGCCGCCGGTTTGCCGCGGTCTTCTATGAGCTTCTCCAAGCACACGCGATTCACCTCGTCAGCCCCACTTGGACCGAGGCGACAAAAAACGAGGTCGTAGAGCAAGCCATGGGTCGCCTTGTCGGACAACCGGTCGTTGTCGTCGGTCTCTCGGCGGGAGCCAACACGGCCTGGGAATTGGGCGACACCCTTGCTAAGCGCATTCTTGGCATCGTTGCATTCGCTGCCGCACCATGGCGGTGCAACGTTCGGCTAGCCCACGTGCCAACGCTTTTTGTTCACGGGATCGACGATCGACTCTTTCCCATCGAACACGTTCGCGCCTTTGTTGCTGGTCAACCGGAAAGCGAAGTTGAACTTCGAGAGATTCTCGGAATCGGACATGCTTTTCCATACCGTCTTGTCGAAGGCGTGGGCTGGCCGTGGATGGTAGAGAAATTACGCTCGGCAATCGTTGTCGGGGATTAAAATGGCGGACCTTGCAGGATTCGAACCTGCGGCCTTCGGATTCGTAGGTCTGGGAAATGGATTCGCAGCGAGTGACGAGGCTTCGCAAGCTATGGGAAGTATTGCGGAAACCGATTCCGCTAAATTACATTCAGTGGACCGTTAGCGCCGGTTTTCATATTTCATAGCACCGCTGTGTCACCGAATTTTGGTTCGCGTCTATTAAATGTACGCGAGGTGGCGGCGTGGATTGGGGTGTCGACGGCGATGGTGTACGGACTGTGCGAGCGAGGTGAGCTCAAGCACGTGCGGGTGTCGAATTCGATTCGGGTTGAGCCGGGTGCGCTGTCGGAATTTGTTCGGCGCAGGTGAGCCAATAACCGTCACTCAGCGATCTGGACGCTGTTGGTGCAGACGCCGCACGAGGTCCTGCGGCGAGAAAATGGGAACCCCCGAGCTGGCCGGATAATGCTTGGCGTTTCCCGTGACGATTGCGTCGGCCTGGCCAGCAATTGCAACTTCCAGGAACGGCGCGTCCGTTGGATCCGGCAATACCAGGTCGCTTGGCGATCCGACAACTGACTCGCTTCGTGCCAGCAACGCGAGCAGGAGTTCGCGCGGTGCATTCGGCGGATACTTTCCGCGAAACTTCGCACGGGTCGTGACTTCCGCGTACTCGAGGAGAATTCGCTCATCGTAGAGAACGATGGCCGTTGAGTGGATAGCGGCGTCGATTGATCGGCGCGCTGTCCCCTTCGGTGTGATGAGCGCCGACACGAGAACGTTGGTGTCGAAAACGAGCCTCACGCGCGGCGGCGCCGAGCGCGCTCTTCGCGGTAAATCTTGATCTCCGCGTCGATCTCCTTCATCGAGAGCGGCTTGACCTTGTGCGCCTTCTGGAACGCCGCGACCTTGCGAAAGACCGCATCAAGCTGGACCGCCGGGTCGATAGCTTCGGCAAGCTTGCGAGCGGTCTCCGACAGCGTCGCCCCACGTGCGAGCTCTCCGGCGCGCGTCGTCATTCGAGCGACGTAGGCGTTGGCGCGACGGTTCCAGGCGATGACAACGCTTGGACGAGTCATGTCGACATCATGCCGCAGTGTGGGCGCAATCGCCAGTGCGGCAGCCAGCGAGCCGCCGCCCCTGGTCTTGATCATCTCAATCAATGGCGCGCGCGCGACAGGCTCACCATGGCGTCGTGGCTTGGGGTGCCGGCGGCGACGGTGTACGGACCGTGCGAACACGCGAGCTGACAACACGTGCGGGCGTCGAATTCGATTCGGGGTTGCTCTCGCCGACTCCGGCAGCATTGCCGATGAAAAACGCACCGCGTATAGCCCCCAAAGCAAGACAGCAAAACGCTTGACGTGTTGTATCTTTTTGGATACAACTTGAACGTGATCACCGAACGAGAACTTGTCGAATTCGTCGACACCAACGGAAAGGTCCCGTTTCGCGCTTGGCTGATGGGGTTGAAGGACACGAAGACTCGAGCGCGCATCGACGCAAGGCTTCTGCGGGTTCGTTCGGGAAATTTTGGCGATGCCAAGCCGGTCGGCGGAGGCGTTCACGAACTGCGGGTAGACCACGGACCTGGGTACCGGATCTATTTCGCGCACGATGGAGAGCGGCTGGTTGTCCTACTCGCTGGCGGTAGCAAGAAATCCCAGGCGGCCGATATCAGGCGGGCGAAAGAATATTGGATCGAATACCAAGGGAGCGAATGATGAAACGGAAAGTCAAAGCGTACACCGAGGGACTCGACGCACGACTTGGCGATCCGGAATTCGCCGCGGAGTACCTCACCGCGGCCTTCGCGGAAGGCAAATCGGAATTGCTCTTGGCGCTGCGGGACATCGCGCGGGCCAGGGGCGTGGCGCAGGTCGCCAAGCGCGCGGCGCGCGGTCGGGAGAGCCTCTACAAGGCGCTGTCCAAGAATGGAAATCCGCGACTGGACACGTTCTTATCCGTTTTAGATTCGGTGAACGTGAAGCTGCATTTCGATCCAGCGTAGTTGCATCGAGACGGAAGGCCGAACATCGATGAGGCCAGCACCTACCCGAGCCAGCCGAAGTCCTGACCATCGGACGCGGAAATGGGAGCTGAGAGCCATCCGGCTTCACGAGCGTGCCCGCTGCGAAACCGGCCGAGAAGGTCGCGGACACGTGCCGGTCGACCTCCTCTCGGCTGGCGAATCCGGTGGCTCATGGCAAATCGGGCCATGGAGGAACGGGCTTTTCCTCTCCCTTTTTCAATCCGCCTAAATGGCGGAGCACGTCCTGATAGGATTTGTGCGTCGGCGGGTACGTGATTCGGCCTTGGCCGACCATTCCGTTGCCATCCTCTGCGCGCAGTCGAAGGACAATGGTCCCGTCGCTTTCCATAGTCGCGGTTCCAATGTTCTCCATGGTCCTCTCGTTCACAGGCAAATCGGATTTTGATGGGGGGCGAGGAGTGTGCGCGATCGGCGTCTTGCATCCAAGCGATCCGACGAAAGCGACTGTGACAACTATTCTCCGCATGTCATCTCGCGTTTCGCCACAGCCCAAGCGGATCTTCCTTCCAGAACCGATAGAGGTTGGGGCACGCGTGCTCGAGGGTCGGATCGCCGGCAAAGAAGCGTGCTCCAGTCTCGGCAAAAGTCTCCTCCAATCCGGCCGCTCCTGGTTGCTGCAAATACGAATCCAAAGCCGCTAGGTCGGCAGTCCTCGCCACCGCGAAACCTTCGTCATGCGAAAACTTGCTTCCGTTCCCACGATCGATCGAGTGAAGCGTCTCATGCAAAGGCATCGAGAAGCTTCCGTGGCCATCTCCGAAATGGGGAGTGTGTGCTCCGACCGGGGTTCCGTGGCCCCTCGTCGCAATGACGAGGGCGTGCTGGTCCCCGGTTCCGGGAACCGAGTCCCAGGTAGCGTCCGGTGGCCATCCGCGAGGGCGAACTCCGCGTAAATGCGTATGATACTCAGTGGTCGAGTCGCGGACCGCAATTACCCGCGTTCCCTGTGCGGCCAATCGTTGAAGGATCGGTTCAGGAAATCGCGCGATCTCGTGCGCCACCAACTCAGCGTCCTTGTGGTCGGCGGTTCCTCGGGCGGCAACCATCTTCCGCGTGAGCGATAGCCTCGCGGGATCGGGTTTGCCCCACTCCGTAGATCGGGCAGCGACGCCGCTGGGTGGCGGCGGAGGCGCGTTGGAGCCCCGCTTTATCTTCTCGCGCCGCTCTCGCGTCGGGATGACGCGGATTGGTTTCTGGAGTTCGCTACCTTCGCTCGATTTGCTTCGGAGCAAAAATGCGTCGGAATTGGTGATCGGCTTCGTCCGGAATCGATGTTCGGCTCGACCCGAATACGCAAAATCATCTCGGACCAGTAGATCACTCGGAGGCGCTCGGCCACGTTTTGGCTGGCCGGGGTGTTCACCGAAGCGGGCCGCGGCTCGCGATTCGCCGGCTCTCGAGGCGGCGAATACCAAAGGCAGAAGGAAAGCGAGGGAGGACCGGCCCATTTACTGAAGCGGGTGGTAACACAGGCGGCCGCTTGCTTTTTGGCGAGGGTGGATGGTCGGTGTGGTTTCAAACGGACCCACTGTCGTATCTCGTACGTCGAGGAAAACAGGCCGAGAAGAATAAGCTCGCCGAGTTTTGTTGTTCGCCATTCCAAAATTTCCAGCGTCAACGCTGTCGCTGGGTGATCCGAAGTCAGCGTTACAAATATCCGTTTACATATCCGTTAGATTCTTCGGATCACTGGAATAGGCGGCCGGACAGGTCCGATTGCCTTCGGCGGATCAATCTCCCGCGCGCAAACCTCGCTCTCCGCTGGCAACCAGGTCCTTCGTCGACTGTAGCCGCTGCGCACTTCGTCGGTCTCATTTACCCCTGACCCCTCTCTCCCAACGACGAGAGAGGGGTCAGGGGTAAATGATCCCAAGGCAGGGTTTGGATTGAAGAGATGGGACCTGGTTGGAGGTGGTTGACGGGAGTGCTCAAGATTCAATATTGACTTGAAGTAGAATTGAATTAGATTACAAATGAAAATTATATGATGTGGTTTCAGTGGGGTTGAAAGAGACAAGAAGAACGGAAGAGCAAGAGCCGAGAAAACGAGGACGGAGGCGAATCGTAGGGGGCGAGGCGAACTAGCTGGAGCGGAGTCCGACGGAAAGGAGGAGCGGCTATGTCGAAGGACGAGGACGGAACAAGGGTCAACGGAGAAGTGTGGGCGGCGCCGAGTGAAGCGATAGAAGCGTCAAAGGAGAGAGCGAAAAAGGCGTCGAGAATTACAAAACGAGATCTGGTCCTGTTGGGGCACCTCGCCGTGGCGCGTTACCTGACCTCCAGCCAAATCGCCCGCCTCGTCTTTCCATGCCGTTCCGATCGCGTAGTCCGGCGGCGGCTCGAAGTTTTGTCGGTGCCGCCCGCCCGTGGACCGTTCGTGGCGGCCCTGAAATATCGCACCTATTACGGCACGCCCCTCGCGGTCTGGCGGTTGGCGGAGATGGGATACGAAGCGGCCTCCCGGGTCCTCGGGCGCGACGTGAAAATTCCGTCCGACGATGTTGGGTACCAACTGCTCGAGCATGCGATCGCGCTGAGCGATTTGTACGTCGCGCTGGCAACTGCGGCGCGCGGCGGCGATGGAAAAACCGATGCGGCGCCCGTGCACCAATCTTTTCGTTGGACGACGTCAGAGTCGTCTCGTCTTCCGTGGAAACAATACGACCGCAAACTTGGCGCCGTTCAGAACAAGCGCATCGAACCCGATGCCATTTTGGAGAGCGCGCCTGTCCGCCGACGCTGGTTCATCGAGTGCGAAATGGGCGGTCACTCGCTTTCAAACGCCGACGAAAAATCTGGCTCGACGCTTTCGAAATTGCGTCGCTACTCGGAATTCTACAGAAGCTACGCGGACGGGTCGACGCGAACGACCTTCTATCAGCAGGCGTTTCCCGATGGCTTTCCGGGCGAACTTGTCTTCACCGTTCCCACGGCGGCACGCCGGGATTCGGTGCGGCGCACCATCGAAGAGTGGCGCAAGGAAGACGGGCAGGCGAGCGAGTTTTCGTCGCGGTTCGATCTCCGTGCTCACGCGATGACGTTCGAGGAAGCACCAGCGATTTTTTCCGGCTTCCTTGGCCTCCGAAATGCGGTGGCCAAACCCGCGAGCACACCTGTCGTCGTGCAAGAACGGACCGGTTTTCTCACCGACGATGAGGCCATTCGCGCTCTGAAATTCTCCGCCGGCATCTACGACAGGTTGAAAGACATTCGCGCGGACGCTCGCGAAAGGGGACTCCCAGTTCCCGCCTATCCCTCTGAAACAGAGCGCACGTTTTTCGTCGATCTACTCGCCCGCAAGGGCCTCCGGAGGCTTGCATGAGCGTCATTCCGTCTGTCCCGCAGTCCGATGAAACGCTTTGGACCGTTGCCGCGGTCGCTGCTTTTCTCAACTGCTCGCGCTCTTGGGTCTACCAGCGCGCCGAGGCCGGAATTCTTCCCTGCTTCAAGGTCGGCGCGATGCTGCGCTTCGAGCCCGCCGCCATCCGCGCCTATGTTCGTGGCGAATGGCAGCCAAGCCTGGCGCCACTTTCCGCAGTGGTAAGATAGGTCGACATGGCGAGCGTCTATCAGCGCAACGGAACCAATCCCCACTACGTCCAGCGAATCCTTCGTCACGCGGACATGCGCACCACCACGTCGACCTACGGGCACCTCGACGTGGAGGACCTTCGCGCAGCCGTCAACACGCTTCCGGCCACCGGCAAACTTGCGCGCCATAGCACCGCTGTGTCACCGACGACTGGGATCCCCGTCCAGTTGGCGAACAGTGCCCTCGGAAATCGGCAATCGTTGTCGGGGATTGAAATGGCGGACCTTGCAGGATTCGAACCTGCGGCCTTCGGATTCGTAGTCCGACGCTCTATCCAACTGAGCTAAAGGTCCGTTTTGTACTGGCGGAGAGGGTGGGATTCGAACCCACGATAGAGCTTTTGGCCCTATACTGGTTTAGCAAACCAGCGCCTTCGGCCTCTCGGCCACCTCTCCCACCGAAAAGCGTTTTCGGGAGCTTGGCCTACCTAACGCAGTCTCTCGGACACGTCAACGTGGCAGGCGGGATTGGGTTGCGGTGTTAGGTTCGGCGGCCGTGCGTCCATTCGGTATCTACGTCCACTTCCCCTACTGCTCGCATATTTGCCCGTATTGCGATTTCGCCGTGGCGGTCGCTGCGCGCATTCCGCACGAGCGTTATGCGGCGGCCGTGGTCAAGGAACTCGCCGCGCGGGCCGCGCTCTACGCTGGGCGCGAAGCGGTCTCGCTCTATTTTGGAGGTGGGACGCCGAGTCTGTGGGAGCCCGCGTGCGTTGCCCACGTGATCGCTGCCGGCCGCGCGCATTTTGGCCTCGGGCGCGCGGCGGAAATCACGTTGGAGGCAAATCCCGAAAGTTGCGATGCGGCTCGCCTTCGCGCTTACCGTGAGGTGGGCGTCAACCGACTCTCGCTTGGCGTGCAGTCGTTTGCTTCACCCTCACTCGTCGCGCTTGGGCGCCGGCACAGTGGAGCGGATGCCGCGCGTGCTGTGTCCGAGGCGCGCGCGGCGGGTTTTGACAATCTCTCGATCGATCTCATTCACGGTGACACCACGCAAACGGTTGGCGATGCTCGGGCCGATGCGGCGCGGGCAGTGGCGCTTTCTCCCGAGCACATCTCCTGTTACGCGCTGACGTTAACCGAGCTGGCGGTGCCGGTTCCGATGGCGCGGGCCTGGGAGCGCGGCGATCTCAAATTTCCCGACGAGGAGACGCAGGCGCAGATGGGCGCGGCGGTACGAGAGGAGCTCGCGCGTGGCGGAATCGTCCGTTACGAAATTTCCAATTTCGCGAAGGAGGGCCGCACGGCTGTGCACAACGCACTTTATTGGGAAGGCGCCGATGTCGTGCAGGCGGGCAACGGCGCCGTTGGGCTCTGGCGCGATCCGATTACTCCGCGCGGCCGTCGCACCATCAACGAGCGAGCGGTCGGGCGCTACCTCGAGGCCATCGAGTCTGGACGCACCGAGCTGGCCGTGGCGACCGTCGAGGAGCTTGATGCCGAGGCACTGCTGCGGGAGCGGTTTCTGACGGGTTTACGCCGTGTGGCGGGAATCGATCTCGCCCTGCTCGAGGAGGAATTGGGCCTTCCGGCGCGCGCGCGCCACGAAAAAACGATCGGCTCGCTCGTCGAGCGCGGGCTCGCATCGTGGAACGGCCAGCGACTTGCGCTGACCGAGCGTGGTCTCGATCTGCACAGCGAAATCGCGCTGCAATTCTTCTAAGAATAGGATTCTTAGCCGGAAATCCACAGTTGCAGTGGAACCGAGACGGCCGAGCGTGGCTCGGCTGCGAGGCGCGGACGAGGGGACTCCCCCGGTACCGGGGGAGATGTCGCGCAGCGACAGAGGGGGGCCGCTTGCGGCGAGCAAGCCCCCTTAAAGCGCACTTTTCGGTGCGCTGAGGAGGCACCGGA
This sequence comes from Deltaproteobacteria bacterium, assembly GCA_023248955.1. Taxonomy (GTDB): domain Bacteria; phylum Myxococcota; class Myxococcia; order Myxococcales; family JAHFDP01; genus JAHFDP01. The sequence goes on along the minus strand of JAHFDP010000020.1, from coordinate 46,015 downwards.
GGAGCCCGCTATGTGATCGGGCGCTTCCAGCGCCACCAATCGGGCCGGCCGCGCTTTCAATATGCGCGGCAAGCACCGAAGTAGACGGGCCGCGATCGGCCGTCGTAGGTAACGGCAATTGTGGATTTCCGGCTTAGTTTTCACCGGCCTTCGGCGGTCCCCGACGCCGGAAACGGGTTCGAGTTTCTTCTTAGCTCGATGAATGCAGTGCGGTGCCGTTGGGTGTCGCCTCCCCAAATTGATTTTCAAAAGTAAAGTCCGGCTGAATTCCGTCGAGACGTGGAGCTTCCCGAACCGGGCCAAACGACCGTCGGTGAACGTCGCAGGCACCAAGTCTCGAGAGTGCCGCCAGATGCTCCGGAGTCGGATAACCCTTATGTTGAGCAAAGCCGTACCCTGGATGCTTCACGTCAAGATTCCGCATCACCTGATCGCGGTAGGTCTTTGCCAAGATGCTGGCTGCGGCAATCGACATGCTCTTGGTATCGCCCTTGACGATTCCTTGCTGCGGCATCGAGATATCGGGAACCTTTCGAGCATCCACCAACAGGTGTTGCGGCGAAACAGACAGTCCAGTCACTGCGCGATGCATGGCCAAAAGCCCCGCGTGATAAATGTTGAGTCGATCAATTTCCGCCTCCGACGCGATTCCAATCGCCCAGGCAACGGAGACGCTTTTAATCCGAGGAACGAGATCTTCCCGCTCCTCGGGAAGCAGCAATTTCGAATCGTTAATTGAGACAAGTCCCTGAACACCCGGCGGCAAGATCGCAGCGGCGGCGACAACTGGTCCCGCCAATGGGGCCATCCCTGCCTCGTCAACACCAGCGATGAGGTTGATCCCTCGCGACCAGAGCGACTGCTCAAACACGAGAAGTCTCGCCAAGCGCCGCCCCTCCGCCTGCGCCTCTCGTCCCGATCTGGCAATGCGCTCCGCCAGCGCGCGCGCGCCTTGGCGCTCATCCGCTCGGAGCGCAGCAAGCCCACCACGCGGAAGAGACCCGGAAGTGGAACCCAAAAAACGCCGTCGCAATTCGTCGAGCGGGAGCTGCTGCAATTCCTTTGCTGTCATTGCCGCGAGCGTACGGTGCGGACGGAAACGATGTCCAGCGCGGAATCATGGCGACACCCTGACTTGAACATCGAGCTTTTCCAAACCCACCCTCAGGGAAATCGTTCGCGCGTCAGGAACGAGGCTCAGCAGAACGCTCTTACCGAGCACCACCTGTCCATCGATGTCCCACCGCGCGTGGGCCTCCTCGTTACCATCGACCGAGAGCGCACAGGGCTTGCCTGCCTTGGCATCCAAAATTGTGCCCTGAAGAGCGCACCCGCCCGTCGCAGCGATTGCCAAACGGGGAACTTCTCCAACTTCGAGCGCGGTCGATATTGTCGTGGCGCCACTTCCATCTGAAATCGTGATGATTGCCTGCTGAGTACCCTGCGCGAAGGCTGAAGCATCCGCCGAGATTGTCAATTGGGAAGGCGTTACGCCTTCCGTCGCTGAAAGCGCGAGCCACGGCTGATCGCTTGCGGCCGTCCACTTAACCGCGGATCCATCCTCTCCCCGAAGTTTGAGCGACGACGAGCGGCTTTTGCCCCCAGGCGCTGCACGCAGCGAGATCGCATTGCGCGAGGCAAGAAGTTTCGAAGCATTCACGCTGACCCCCTTGACCAACGAAAGGGATTGCCCAGCATCAATTCTCCCGTATCGAGTTTCGACAAGCGCTGGCGGTCGTGTGCACCCGTTAAAAATGGAATCGCGCAGTGCTTTGACGGAGAGTGTCGAGTCATCAGCCAAAAGGAGCGCTGCCAGGCCGCTCACGTGCGGTGCAGCCATCGAGGTACCGTCCAGGAGCTCATACCGGCCCGGCGCGGTGGTGCTGAGAATCGATACCCCGGGAGCAGCAACCATGACTCCAGACCCTCGATTGGAAAAATCAGCCAAGCTGTCGTCGGGAGCTGATGCTCCGACCGAAATGATGTTTCGGTTAGTTAGGTTGGCTGGAAAGCCGGCGCCTTCTGCACTGTCATTTCCTGCTGCCGCGACAAAGAGGACGCCAGAACGACCCGCGCGAGCGATTGCCCTGGCGATGGTTTCGCTTCGCGAAGAACCTCCCCAGCTGGCATTGATGATTCGGGCACCATTGTCTACCGCGTAGTCAATTCCCGCGGCCAACTGGTCTGCTCGTCCGCCCCCCGGTCCGATAGCGCGAACCGCCATGAGCTGCGCTTTCCAGGCAACGCCGGTGATACCCTTCTTGTTGTTACCGACAGCGCCAATTGTGCCCGCGACGTGCGAACCGTGCCAAGTCTCCGGTGAGTCTTCCCCCTTGGGCGACGGATCATTGGTGTCGCCGACAAAATCCCACCCATTCACGTCATCGACATAACCATTTCCGTCGTCGTCGGAGCCGTTACCGGCAACCTCTCCTGGATTTCGCCAAATGTTCGCCTTGAGATCGGCGTGTTTGAGATCGATGCCGGAATCTACAATCGCAACGACGACATCTTTACTTCCGGTCGTGACACTCCAAGCCTGTTCGGCGTTGATCGTCTTGAGTGCCCATTGATCTTTGTATTTGGGATCAGATGGATGAAGAAATGAGCTGTACCGATAGACGGGCTCGGCATACTCAACTGCCGGATCCTGCGCAGCACTTTGAGCAACGTCCGCAGGATCGAGCTCTGACGAAATCGGCCACCGCAAGAGCGGCCCACCCTCATCCCCACTACGCACGGTTGTGGCAATAACAGTGGTTTTACTGTTTGACGGTAGCCGCGCCGGCGGTTCGCCCGCACGACGAAGCTTCACCAAAATTTCGCCTGTTACCGGTTTCGGATCCGCAGAATGCCGCGGCGCACACGAAAGCGCCATCAGACCCGTCGCGAATCCACATCGCACCCATCCCATTGTTTGCACGCCACTCCCCCTCTTTGATGCGCGTCAATGCGCTGGGGAGAGCATTTCAATTGTCGTGCCAGAAACATTCGGAATTGCAGCGAGAGCGTAGGGCCTGTTTCGCCGAATCGTCGAGTCTCAAATCTGAATCGACCAATCTCAATTTGCGACACTTGAGCGTCGCCACCGTTCTTTCAAAAGTCTCCACAACTCGTGGCGTCGCTCGTAAACCGTTGGCTTGGGAGCTGCAATAAGCCTCTCACTAGCGTGCATTGCATCACTTTCAAGCACGCGAAGGGGAACCGAAGTGCCTTCTCGATCAAAAAGCTGCACGTGGAATCCAAAGGAGTCGACGTGCAGGGAAAGATGGACGACCCGTGGACCATGGACTTCTGCGTGAAAAATGAGCTCAGCGGATTTGACGGTCGTCCCTCCGCTGTAGAGCGAGAGATAGGTCGATCTAGCAATCTCGATCTCTAAGGCACGCTGCATAGGCAGCGAGGAGCAAGCGGTGATCAAAGGAACGAGAGAGCCATCTGATTGCGCCAGGGCGATGGGCTCCGACAAGATATCCAGGGCTGGCTGCGCACCTTCCGCTAGCGCGGCGGCGAGGTACGCGCCACCTTCCACGGTAGCCCATTCCGGGAGGACTTCTTCGGGGGCGAGGCTGCCGCCACTTTTTCCTAAAGTTTGGACACTGTCTCCAGCAAGGAGAACGGCATCTATCCTTTCACTCCTGAGGCTTCGCATCAATTCGTTAATCGAAACGTTCTCTGGGAGAGCTGCGCAAGTAACTGCCTCGGCTACCAGCTGGTCTCCTTTCGCGACGATTAGCGCCGCTTCCGACATCGTTTGGCTTGCGTTGATTGCCAGGATTCGGCGGCCAGTCCAACGCTTCCCGAATGAGAAAGCGGCGCCGAGACCCATCGTTAGCGGAAAAAACGCCGAAACAGGAAGACCAGCGGCCGTTGCCGAGATCCTCAACGCGGCCCTCTGTGCAAAGGTAAATGAAGCTGGCACGAGCCAGACAGCGGCGCCGAGCGGTCCATCGGAACTTCGCTCAATTGAGCGACGAACATCCGGTAAAACCTCGATGACGGAACGACCGGACTTACCGACGATCTTCTCGTTCAGCGCTTGCAAGCGCGGCGACCCTCGCGCGAGCCCAAGGCACATCAACGCGAGCGTATCTTGGATGGAAAAAGGTACAGTCACATGGACCAACTCGCCATCGCGATTAAGGCAGGCACTAAGGACGCCCCAACCAATTTCGATCGCGAACGGTCTGGGTGTGCCGAGCGATTTTCCCAATTCGCAGCCAGGGAAAAGTTCGGCCCAAAGTGCTTTTCCAAGAGCATCCAAGGAATCAAATCGTACTTCGACCAGACCGTTGCCTTGGGATTGCACCTCACCGAGAGCGGTAAAGGCGACCTCGCCTCCTGCAAATGCGAACAAGACCTCAACCGCGGCCCCAGTAAGGTGCGATCTTGCGGACGGAAACGAGGCCCCGGAACGCGTGAGTGGATGGAAATTCGCACGCAATGACTCCACGTCATGTTGGCGGAGTCGAACGCGGATGCGAGCGCGTGGAGTCAAGCCGAGAGTCTACTCGAGCGACAGCTCGTAAAGATCCTCGGGAGGCTCAATCTCTAGGGCGAGTGCGAAGAGCGCGTCTCCATCACGTTCCAGCTTTATCGCCGTCAAACCACCACCGGTGCATGGACCACCCGCGCAAGAACCATCCACTGGATTGTAGAGGGCCCCATGTGCACCACATTCCAGGAATCCATCCTTGGTCAGCACTTGCCCGTCACCAACATCAACAGGCTGAGCACGATGCACACATTGATTGAGATAGGCCCGGCAAACACCATCGAGCATGAACGCGAATCCCTCTCGACCGGCAGGAAGCGCAAAACGGACGCTCTGCCTTTCTTGCAAACCGCCGAGAGGAATTCGTTCGTTCATCTAGAGCGCGGCAAGGACTTCGCTAGCGTGTCCTTCGACTTTCACCTTGGGCCAAACTTTTTTCACGATTCCATCAGCCCCAATCAGAAACGTACTGCGCCAATACTTCGCCCCGTCGTAATTGCCGTAGAGCGTCCCCACCTTCCGCTCGATGTCGCACAGGAGCGGAAAATTCAAATTGTACTTCACGCGAAACGCCTGCTGCTCCGCCGCAGCGTCCGGGGAAACACCGACCACAATTGCTGTCTTGTTGTGAATGTCCGCGAGCACGTCGCGGAAGGCGCAAGCCTCCTTCGTTCAACCAGGGGTGTCGGCCATCGGGTAAAACCAGAGGATGACCTGCTGACCGCGCACGTCCTTGAGGCTGAAGGGCTTACCGTCATCGCCCATCAGCGAGAAATCGGGCGCCTGCTTTCCTGCATCGACCATTGTCGCTCCTTCCAATCGAAATCTGTCCACCACTCTTTTCCAATACCACAGCATCGCTCAAGCCTGCTTTCTCGGCTCCCACTTCGTCTCTTCTGCACCAAGTCGGTGGTTGGCCGCGCGCGCCATAGTAAAGAGCAGGTCGCTCAGGCGATTCACGTACGTCAACACCTCCGCGCGCAACGTTGTCCGCGCCGCGAACTCCACCAGTCTTCGCTCGGCGCGGCGACAAACGACCCGAGCCACGTGCAGGTGCGCCGCGCCCTGCGAACCACCCGGGAGAATGAAACTTTTCAACGGCGCGAGCTCCAATTCCAGCGCATCGATTTCACGCTCCATCCGCTCGCTGTCCACGATCGCAATGAGCGCGAGGTGGGGCGGCGGCATGACGCCTTCAGGCGTGGCCAGCTCGCTTCCCAGTCGAAAAAGTTCGTCTTGGAGGCGCGCCAAAACGACATCGAGATCAACGCTGCCTGGCGGAGCGGTGTGGGCCGCACGCTCCTGCCATACCGCTCGGCACAGCCCCAAGACCGCGTTCAGCTCATCTACTTCTCCGTAGACGGAAACGCGGAGATCGTTTTTGGCAACTCGAGTCGGCGATCCGTAGAGGCCGGTTGAGCCGTCGTCGCCTCGTTTAGTGTAGATCTTCATACTCGTCTTTTCGCCTTTCGCGACCGGGCGCGCAACCGAGGGTCCCTTGCAATTCGCCATTGCTTGCATCGTCGCCAGCGGGATCGGCTGCGCCAAGAGAATCGATTCCGCCGAGGGCGCCAGCGATGCTTTCGTCGACCGCTACTAGGTCTCGGTCGATCAGCCCCAGGCGCTTGCGCTTGCTTCTGGTCCCGCGGCCGATCGGATTCGAAATGAGATGAAACTTTCTGCAGAATCGCATCCCGCACGCGGTGCGGCACCCGAACCGCAAACCAGTCACGTCTACGTGGACAAGACGGGCCAACGCTCCGACAGCAGCGGACGGGTCTCCTTCTCCTATGGCTTGCGTATTCAGCCAGAGGGAGGTCCGGCCTTTTTTCGCAACACCGTCATCACGCTAGAACAAACCGCAGGTGGCTGGCGCGTCGTTGCTTTTTTCGAGTCCGACGTTCAAAAAAATTAGCGCACCGTAGCCGCGCAGAAACGCCACACCGCTAGCGCCGCAAGACGCGCCGTTCGTCCATCGTGATCGAACGGCGGTGAAAGCTCCACCACATCCAAAACACGAACCTGCCGATGTTCGCCCGCGGCTTGCGCCACCTCGAGAAATTCAGCGGCCGAAAGCCCATCCGGCTGCGGCGCGGAAACACCGGGTGCGTCCGCGGCACGCACGCTATCCAAACACAACGATACGCCGACGGTCGTTGCCCATGCTGCAGCCGAGAGCGCTGACCGCATCGCCGCTCCCACGCCGTGCGCGTGCGTGCGGAGTTCGGGAAGCGACTGCACGACGTCGCCCCGTTGCTCAAGAAACCAGCGATGTGCGGACGCCGTCACCTGCGGCTGCGAGGCCAGTTCCACGAGTTTTAGCCGCGCACCAAAGCGATCGGCTAGTCGCCGGAACGCCGTACCGCTGGTGATGATCGTCCCGTCTTTGAGCGGACGTACATCTAAGTGTGCATCCACATTCACCACCGAACCACGCGCTTCGGGCGGGAGCGACGCAAGCAATGCCGCTTGACTCGCGTACGCGCCATCATGCCCGCCGCCGAGGAGCACTACCCGCGCACCCGTGGACAACAGTTCCGATACCGCGGTCTCGGCGTGAGCGTGCGTCTCCTCCACCGTGGGCGCCAATGCAACATCGCCCGCATCGAACAACACGCATCCTCTGAGTTCGTCGTGATCGCCCAGCGTCATCTTGTAAAAAATGCGCCGCAGCGCCGTGGGTCCAGCCGCCGCACCGGCGCGTCCGCTACCCGCAACGATGCCACGATCATCAGGCAGTCCGATTAGCGCCACCGTTGGCTTGAGCGATCGCGCGTCGTCTAGGGTGCCCGTTTTCACCAGCGAACCAAGGCGTGGATCATCCGCAGCCGAATCGCGGAACAGGAGTTCGTCAGCCACCGGATGGAGCGTCATGCACCAAGCATATCTCTGCTCGGTGCCTTGACAACACGGCGCTTGCAAGACGACACCGCCAACACGCCTTCGGAGGATTCATGCGACCGTCTCGTCTTGCAGCTTTGTCGCTCGCCCTTGCCGCCTGCTCGCCCGACGTAGAGCAAAACGCGCTTCAGCCCGTGACGTTTGCGCGCTTCGATCCGCGCGATGCATCGGTGCTGCCGCTGCCCAACGACATCATTCTCGCCTTGGGCGCGCCGGCCGATTCGTCGGATCAAACCAAGCTCTTCATCAAGTACCTGCAAACCATCAACGGCTTCCCGCCCTCGGCGACACCGGCGACGTGCCTCTTCGGAACGCTCACGCCCGACGGCGCGAAAATTGGCGTGCCCGAAACTGGCCTCGCGCTTCAGGAAGACACGCTCGTCGACGATTCCGCGTCGCGCGATTCCGGAACTGCCAACCTCATTATCTTCGACGTCGGTAAGCCCGGTCCGATCGACATCGAGCACAGCTACGACAAGACGACCGGCAAGCTTTCCGTCTCGCGCAAGGCCGATGCGAATGGCGTGCATCCCGCGTGGGAAGCGGGCCACCAGTACATCGCGCAACTGCGTGCGGGCAGCATTGGGAAGAACGGGAAAAAGCGCGGCGTGTGGGACGCAGCAGGAAATCCCATCGTTCCCGAAGTGCCTTTCTTTTTGCTCGTGCAAGATCGCCCACTCATCGATGTGAAGAACAACAACAAGTCAACGGTCGATGGCCTCGACGACGCATCCGCCGCGGGATTGGAACTTTTGCGAACAAACTACACGCCTGCGTTTCTGGTGACGGACGCCTACATTCCGCACAAAGAATTGGCGCTGATGTGGACGTTCAAAGTGACGGGAAATCCACTCAGTGGACTTGATCCCTCCACCAACACGATTCCTTTTCCGAACGACATCGTGCGCACTCCCGCCACGGCAACCGCGCCTGCGCACGTGAACATTCCGATCGATCCGACGCAGCCCGCACCGCTTCAAACGCTGACCGCGGGACTCAACACGCTCGATGGTTTCTCCACCACCGCTGACATCACGGCGACCACCACCAGCGCCATCGATCCGGCCTTCGTGACGAACGACACCGTGAAGTTGTTTCAAGTTGGCGCGACCGGCCTGACGCCGGTGACGAACGTGACCGTCGGCGTGCCCGGTGAAACAGCGGGGTTACCGGGCGTCGATTTGGGAGCGAAGACCATCGCGATTCGTCCGACTCGACCGCTCTCGGAAGCGACCACCTACATCGCGGTCATCACCACCGGCGTGAAAAACGCCAACGACAAGTTGCAACTCTTACCATCTCCGGCGCAGGCGTTGGTGCTCGCGAAAGTCGCGCTGGTGGACGGCGCCGGGAAATCCGTCGTGCCGGGCATCGATGACAAGTCAGCGGCCGCGGGCGAAGCGCTGCGCCAAGCAATGGCGCCGGTCGTTGCGCTGCTGGGAACGAAGGGCATCACCAGCGATCAAATCGCGCTGGTGTGGACGTTCACCACGCAATCCATTCAGGCTCCGGCGGCGCAACTTCGTGCGTTGCCCTTCAATGTTCCCGGGTTCGGCGCGCTTCCGACCGGCGCACACTGCTCGGTGGGACCGAAGAGCGTTTTGGATTGCGGCGGAACCACACAGCTCGATGCTGCGCACGCCGTCGGCGCCAACGGCTACGACCCAGCCGTTACGCCCTCGTCACACATCAAAGACACGATTGTCGGAACGTTCGCCACGATTTCGCTGCTCTCGCCGACCTACGGCGCGTTTGATCCGGCGGCGGCGCACCGCGAAGATTTGAACTTCACCCTGTACCGCCCGAAGGGAGCCGGCCCTTCGCGCGTGGTGATTTTCCACCACGGCCTCGCCGGATCGCGCAACGCGGCAACTGCCGTGGCAGACGCGTTTGCCGCCAAAGGATTTGCCACGGTAGCCATCGACTCGGCCCTTGAAGGCGATCGCGCACATTGCAACGGCGACAACGAGTGCGCGAGCGGGTCATCCTGTGTGAGCGCGTCAACGGCGCTCGGACCGACGGTGTTGCTCGGCAAATGCGTGACGGCCGGCTGCGATCCGATGAAGGCCGTGGACGCGCAAGGACTCGCCTGTGAATCCGAACTCGCTGGCGCGCTGCTTAAGCGCGAGAGCGGTCCGCTCAGCCGCCCGGTTGCCAGCGGCAACGGATTTCTCTCCGCGAACCTTTTCCAGATTCGCGACGTGATCCGTCAGGATCTCATCGACTACAGCCAGTTGATTCGAGTGTTGGAAGCCAACGCCGTTTCGTTCGGCCTCGACCTGTCGCCCAACGTCAACGGCGCGGAAGTTGTTTACGTCGGCCAGTCGATGGGCGCGATCCGCGGCGCCGTCATCGCGGCAACCGAGTCGCGCATTGGAAAGACGGTACTCAATGTCGGAGGTGCGTCGCTCGTCGACATCTTCGTCAACTCGCCAAATTTCCAAGCAGCGGTCTCGGGAATCTTAGCGGCAAATGGACTCGACAAAACCACCAACCCGGCGGGCTTCGCGCAATTCATCAACACCGCAAAATGGATTTTGGATCCCGCGGATCCGATGTCGTTCGCGCAATCGCTCACCCACTCGCAACTCGCGCTCCCTGATCTCGTCGCCTCTGCTGTTCTTGGACACGCCGTCAATGTGCCGACCAAAGGTGTCTTGATGCAGGAGGCCGTTGACGATCAAGTGGTACCAAACCTCACCACGACTGCTTACGCGAATCTGATCGGCGTAACACCCACGACCTATTTCTCGACCGGGAGCACGACCCTTCCGATCAATCGCCATCCCTTTTTCACCATCTGGAACTCCTCGTCGAGCACGGACGAGGCAACCGTCACAACCGCGGCTCAGCTCGAAGCGGCCAACTTCCTCGCTGCTCCGTAACCGGAAGGACAAATCACCATGCTGATTCTCGCCACCACGATCGCCGCCGGCTTCGCCATCACCGAACAGAACACCGCCGCGCTGGGTCAGGCCAACGCGGTCGCCGCGCGCGCCGACGATTCATCCGCCGTTTATTACAATCCAGCCGGACTCGCGGGGCAGAAGGGCTGGCGCGTCCTCGTCGGCGATACCGTGATCGCGCCGTTCGTTACCGCTGATCTTCCCGATGGAAGAGGACTGTGCGATGGCTCGCCACGGTGCAGCGCGTTGCCGAAAACTTTCTTCCCGCCGCATTTGTACGCGAGCTATGGCACGAGCGATTGGGGCGTCGGCATCGGTATCAACGCGCCGTTTGGACTCGGCATCGGATGGAAAGACAACTGGCCTGGTCAGTTCGATACGCGCTCGATTAACTTGCAGGTCATAGAAGGTTCTGTCGCTGGTGGGTACAAACTCGGCCCCGTCCTCGTCGGCGCGGCGATCCGTTTTCTGGATGCGTCCGTCGATTACCGTCGCGGTATCAACTTCTATTCCGACACCTACCAAGCTGCAGAAGCGCATCTAGTCGGGTCGGGCACCGGCCTGGGCGTCGCGCTCTCGGCACTCGCACCAATCAACAAAGATCTCACGGTCGGCTTCACCTACCGCTCGCGGGTGACCACGGACATCACCGGAAAAATCCACTACGCGAACGTGCCCGGATCGTTTCAGGCCTACCTGAAAGATGGTGGCGCAACGTCGAGCGTGACGTTCCCTGATCAAGTTCTCCTCGGCGGCGAGTACCGCGTGAACAAGGATTTCACCGTCTCCGCGCAAGCCGATTACACCGCGTGGCAAACGTTCGAGTCCTTCGACGTCACGTTGGATCAACCGTGCCAAGCAGGTCCACCGTGTCAATCCAGCATCAGCTCCCCGCGCAACTGGCACCACTCCCTCACTGGCCGACTCGGTGGCGAGTATCAGTTGGGCAAGTACCGCGTGCGGGCGGGTGCGCTGTTCGACGAAGGCGCATCACCCACGGATACGCTTTCGCCGTCGCTTCCCGACAGTTCTCGCGTAGCCGTCACCGTTGGCGGCGGCATGGATTTACCGAAGGGCCTCTCCGCCGATGTGGCGTTGGCCTACGTGCTTGGAATGCCGGTTACCGCCGACGGCGTTGGACTCTTGCCGGCCACCTACAACTTCTCGGCGCTGCTCCTCGGTGTAACGATCGGTTACGGCGGGCACGGTCGGTAAGTGTCCGCGCGGCCGCCGTTCATTGGCAACGTTCGCGATTTGCCGAGTAAGAAATTTCGCTATCCCGGCAGCGCCGAAGAACAAGGCCGCACCACGCCGCTGGCGGCACCGCTCGGATTGCCGCGCATCGGCGTCAATCACCAGCTTTTGATGCCGGGTGAGCGATCGAGCTGGCCCCATGCGGAAGAGCTCGAGGAAGAGTTCGCTTACATTCTCGAAGGCGCGCCCGATGTCTGGATCGACGGTGAGCTGCATCGGTTACGCGCCGGAGACGCGGTTGCGTTTTTACCGCTCACGAATATTGCTCACTGCGTGATCAACAATTCCGATGCACCGGTTCGGCTGCTCGGCATCGGCGAAAATTTCGCGCACAGTCGCATCACCTATCCGTGCAATCCGATTCGCCAAGAGCAGCTCAAGCCCGAGCAGTGGTGGAACGACGCACCGCAGCGCCCACTCGGTGCGCACGATGGGCTCTCGAATCTGCTACGCGGGGAAATTTTTTCGCAGGCCGCGATCGATCGGCCTTCGTTCATTCGGCACGTCAGCGATCTCACATCGGAAATCGGTCACTATCCGAACAGCAACGAAGCGTTTAGCTGCGGCACGCCGCTGTCGCGACCGCTGGGGCTTTCGCGCGTCGGTGTTCATCACGAGCTCGTGCCGCCGGGCCGTCGCACTAGCTTGCCACATGCCGAAGAGCTCGAAGAGGAATTCGTCTACGTCCTCGAGGGGGCTCCCGATCTATGGATCGATGGCGAGCTGCATCGACTCGCGGAAGGTGACGCGGTGGCCTTCGCGCCGGGAACGGGAATCGCCCACACCGCGATCAACAACACGCGGCAACCCGTGCGACTAATCGTGATGGGGGAACAGCATCCGCAGAACCGTTGCTTCTTTCCGCTCCATCCACAGCGCATGGAAATGATGCGTCCAACGCTGCGTTGGAACGAAGCACCCGTGCGCGTGCGCGGTTCGCACGATGGACTCCCCGACGCCCTCCGAGAAACGCGATGAATGAAGAAGCGAAAAAGAAAGCGCTGCTCCTGCTCCCGTCGTGCGCGGCGGTGATCGGAACGCGCGGTGCTGGAGGCGAGGTCGCGGGCGCCACCGTTACGTGGATGACCCAATCCTCCTTCAAACCGCCGCTCATCGTCGCGGCACTGCGCATGGGTTCCGCGGCGGAGCTCAACGCACGTCGCGAGCGTCGATTCGCACTTTCGTTTCTGGGTCCTGATCAAAAATCCGTTGGGCAGACTTTTTTTCGCGCCCCGACTGGCGCGGACGGCCGCATCGCGGACCTTGCTTACGAAACCGGTCGCAGCGGCGCGCCCATTCTCGCGGACTGCGCGGCGTGGGTGGAGTGCGAAGTGCGCGACTTCGTCGACGGCGGCGATCATGCCGTGGTCGTCGCCGAAGTGATCGAAGCGGGCATTCGCAGCGAGTCACCGCGACCGCTTCTTCTCGCTGATGTTGGTTGGAAATACGGCGGCTAAGCCTTGTGGTTTTCCGGCTAAGCTCGCTGCACCAGCGCTACACCGAAGAGAACCAGCGCCGCACTCGCCGCAAACGACGGACTCATTCGCTCGCCAAGCACCAACCAGGAAAGCGCCGCGGTGGCCACCGGCTGCAGGTTGGTGAAGATCGCCACTTGCCCCGCATCGAGATACCGCAGCGCCCAGTACCAGCAGAGATAGGACACCACGCTGGTGATGACGCCGAGATAAAAAACGCCGAACCAGGCGGCCTTTGAAAGTGCCATCCAATCGGTTGTTTCCGCGCCAAATAGACCAATCGGTAAAAAGAGCACCGTTCCGAAAACGATTGGCCACGCCGTCGCTGCGAGTGGTCCCACCTCGTGAACGAGCGGTTTTCCGTGTACAGAAAAGAGCGACCAACCAATCACGCCAATCAAAATAAAAAGATCACCGAAGCGTGCTTCGGGCGCATCGACACCGCGCTGCGAGAGAAGCCACAGCGTTCCGCCGAGCGCGATGAGAACACCGATCACCCGCGACGGAACGAGCCGCTCTCCAAGCGATCCGCGCGCGGCGAGCATCACGAAGAGTGGCGCCAACGAATAGAGCAACGCCGCATGCGAAGGTGTCGAACGATGAATGCCGAAGAGAAAAAACCCCATGTTCATGGGCACCGCTAGAACCGACAACCAGATCACGCGCGCCCAGAGCGATTTTGGCGGGAGACGTTTTCCGCGTGCGAGCATGAGGGGGAGCAGCGCTGCGTAGATCACAGCCGAGACGACGTTGCGCAAAAACGTGAGCGCGATGGGGCCGATCGAATGCATCGCCGAAGCCGCTGCTAAATAAGTTCCCGCGGAGAGCAGCGCTTGAAAAACGAGCGCCGCGAGGAGGAGCGCACGTGGTGGACGATTCACGCGCCGAGTGCCTCACGCGCGTGTGCGCGAATAACTTCGGAGGGATCATTCTCGGCGAGCTGCTCCGCGAGCACGCGCGCTTTCTCCGACAACGGTCGCGCCGCCACGGCCAATGCCGCCCGCACCAGTCCGTTGCGACCTGCACGCATCAGCGGGGTGCCGATATAACGCGCGGTGAATGACTCCGCATCCAGTGCCAGCACATCCTCCACATTCAACGCCGACTGCGCCGGGCGCGGCGCGAGCGCGGCATCGGGATCGCCCTCCGGTGATCGGTTCCACGGACACACGTCTTGACATGTATCACAACCGAAGACACGCCCTTCGGCGGCGCGCGCGATCGGCAAGGGAATCGCCGCGCGCGATTCGATGGTGTGGAACGACAAGCATCGCCGCGCATCGACAACACCGGGCTCGACAATCGCGGCTGTGGGACAAGCATCGATGCAGAGACGACAACTGCCACAGCGGTTGACGCCCGGCTTGTCAGCGGCGAGCTCGACGTCGGTGATAAGCGTTCCGAGCAGCAGCAGCGATCCGCATTCGGGATGGATGAGGCATCCGTTCTTTCCGATCCATCCGAGTCCCGCGCGCTCGGCCCAAGCTTTTTCCATGACCGGCGCTGTGTCCACGCTGGTGCGCCAGTGGCCGCCGACCGCGCGTTCGCAATCGACCCGTAGCTTGCGCAATCGTTTCAAAATCACGTTGTGGTAGTCGCGTCCACGCGCATAACGCGCGACGTTGAGCTCAGCCGGAAAACCACAATTGCCGTTACCTACGCCGGCCGAGCGCGGCCCGGCTGCTTCAGTGCTTGCCGCGCATGTTGGAAGCGCGGCCGGCCCGATTGGTGGCGCTGGAAGCGCTCGATCACATAGCGGGCTCGTGCGGTGCCTCCTCAGCGCACCGAAAAGTGCGCTTCCGGGGGCTTGCTCGCCGCAAGCGGCCCCCCTCTGTCGCTGCGCGACATCTCCCCCGGTAACGGGGGAGTCCCCTCCTGCGCGCCTCGCAGAAGGGCCACGCTTGACCGTCTCGGTTCCACGGCAACTGTGGATTTCCGGCTCAGTAGATTCCGGATTCGAATCGGGATGCGCGTAACTCACCGCCACCGCCACCACCGAGCGCGCGCCGCGCAAATAGCGCGTCGGATCGAGTCGCTCATCGACGCGCGATTCCATCCAACGCATGGAGGCGTGCATCCCTTGTGCAAGCCAACGTTCGAGCGGTGCGGACGGTAATTTTTCAGCACGAGCAATTCCGACGAGCAGAAACCCGCGCTCGCGCGAGAGCCGCTTAATCTCAATCGCCGCGTCGCCCGCGTTCATCCGATCCGCAGCGACACCGCCACGCCATCACGAATGGGGATGACGACCGAGAGCAAATTGGGCGCCGCGTGGATTAACCGCATGTACTCGCGAATCCCTTCGGTCGCCGCGTCGCGCTCACCGCGGACCACCGCGCCGCCCCAAAGAACGTTGTCGGCGATCAGAAGGCCGCCTTTTCGCAAACGCGGCAGCGCAAGCGCGAACGCCTTGGGATAGTCGGCCTTCTCGATGTCCACAAAGATGAGATCCTGCTCGCCAGCTTTTTCAAGATGCGAAAGCGCATCGCTGTTTTCGATGCGGCAACGATCCAGCAGAGCAGCTTGTGCCAAAAAATCGCGCGCACGGCGCACGTGTTCGGGATCGGTCTCCGTGAGCACCACATGCCCGTCTGGACCCACCGCGCGCGCGAGCCAAAACGCCGAGTAGCCAAAACCGCTCCCCAACTCGAAGACGCGCCGCGCGCCGATGGCCTGCGCGTAATGCGAGAGCAGCTGCCCCACCAACGGACCGATGATTGGAAATCCACCGCGCTCGTCCGCGAACCGCCTCATCTCCGTTTCGACGGGATCCGGCGAAGGCGAAAGCCGCGTGAGGTATTCCTCAATCAGCGGATCGACGATGTCCATATCGCCTTGCATGGCCGCCCTCAGTTCTGCTGCAAAAACAAAATCTGATCTTGCGCTTCTTTGAGATCGTCGCCTGGAGCCTTTGTCTTCACGAACGCTTGAAACGCTTGCAACGCTTTCTGCTTCTGTCCGAGATCTTTGTAGGCGAATCCAAGTTCGTAGAGGACCTGCGCGTTGTCAGGGGTAGCTTCGCGGGCGCGCTCCAGTTCGGCAACGCCATCCTGGGTGCGCTGAAGCGCGATGTAGGCGCGACCGAGGTTGGCGTGAACCTGCTTGAGCGAAGGATCGTGCTTGAGCGCGTCGGAAAAAGTCTTGATCGCTTTTTCCGGATCGCCCCCGGCCAACTCGGCTTCTCCGATGCGAACAAGCAAGCGGTGACGGGTCTGATCCAGCCTGTAGGAATTGCGAAAAGCCGCAATAGCCCCCTCGAACGCGTTCTGTGTAAAGAGCACGTTGCCGAGATGCTCCTCGGTGTCCGCATCGTCGTTGTGATCGATCTGTTTTTTGTAAGCCACCGCTGCATCCGCCAGCTGATTTCCTTTTTCGTGGAGCAATCCGAGCTTGAGCCACCCCTGCGGCAAATCGTCTTTCAACTCGAGTGCGCGCTTGGTCGATTCGATCGCCTGCGCCAAGTCGCCCTTTCCCGCTTGCGCAACGCCCAGATAAAACCAGGACTCCGGCGCGCGATCGTTCATGTTGACCGCGGCGCCGAGCTGCTCCAGGGCCCCCGCAAAATCACCTTTGTCGCAAAGGACGGCACCCAACAATCCGCGCGCACGATCGCTTTTCGGATCGAGCTCGAGCGCTTTCCTGATGACCACCGCCGCTTCGTCCAACCGGCCACACGCACGCAGAACATCGCCATAGTCTTGCAACACGCGCGGGTCGTCGACGCTGAGCGCGATCGCTCGCTCCATCTCTTTGCGCGCGCCCTCTTGATCACCAAGCTGAGAAAGCGCGCGCCCAAGCCCAACGTGCAGATCCGGATCGTCGGGATCTTTTTCGAGGCCGAGCTCATACGCGGCTTTCCCTTTTTCCTGTTCGGCGCGGTCCTTGCTCCGCAGATAAAAGGCGCCCAGAACCGACTGCACCGCCGAATCATTCGGTGCTTTCGCGAGCGCCGCATCGAGCTGCTCCTTGGCTTTGACGAGATCACCGGCCGTCAGCGCGAAGTTGGCGAGCGCCGCGCGCGCCTCCGCGAAATCGGGTTTCTGATCGATCGCTTGTTGGTAGAGTTTGGCAGCCTCTTCGTTGCGCCCAGCGCTATCCGCGAGCTTTCCCTGCAAGAACGTAAGCGGAGGCGCGCCCGGATTTCTTGACTCCGCCTCCTCCAACGCTTTTGAGGCATCGAGATAACGTCCACCGCCGAGCAGTGCGCGCACGTAGGCGTCGGCGTAATCGAGCGCTCCTTCGTTGGCGATCGGCGCAAGCTGTGCAGTCGCATTCACATAGTCGTGCCGGCGCAAAAGAAAAAAACCGTAGAGGTAATGCGCGCGCGGCGAGGAGGGATCGAGTTGCAACGCGCGCTCGAACTCCTTTTGGGCCGCGACCGCGTTGTGCGTCAACGCCAACACGCGTCCCTTGAGCGCGTGCGCGCGCGCCTCTTCGGCGCCGTCCAACTCTTTGCGCGATTCACCGAACAACCGATCGAGGTACGGCGAGGCGACGGCGATATTGCCCGCGTCCAATTCCAGCGCGGCGAGCAGCAGTAACGTCCGCCCATGATGCGGATTGGCCACCAGCGCTTTTTCCGCAAACGTTCGCGCAGCGGCCACATTCTTGGCGACGCGTGCGATCTCCGCACGCAGCGCGAAGAGTTGCGCGGTGCTGCCCTCCTTCTGCGCCAATCCTCGCTCGGCGGCTTTCGCGGCGTTGTTCAAATCGCTGGCCTTCAGGAGCACTTCCGCCTGAAGCGCGGCGAGATCGACATCGTTCGGAAACTTCGGAGCAAGACTGTCCGTGAGCTTGCGCGCCTGCGCTGAATCGCCGCCTGCAAACTGCCACGCGGCTTTCATTTTTCCACCCTGCGCGGAGGAATCATCCGCATTCTTGGCGAGCGCCACGGCGCGCTCGACGCCGTCCGCGACCGCATACAGCCGCTTGAGCGTGAACGCCGTTTTGCAAAAAAGCCACTGCGCGTCGGGATCATCGGGGCTGGTGTCGAGCGCGGGCGCAATCAGCTCCAACGCCTTTCGATAAGATCGCAATGTGTCTTCGTCGAGTGACTTGTTCACCTGCAAAAGCACCGCGGCCGGCGCGTGGTGCGATCGGAACCGCGACATCAGATGCGTGCCCAAGGAAGTCTCCATGAGGACCACCACGCCCAAGGCCACCACCCCAACCACGGTCGCGCCCACAACGATCAGTCGCTTCGTGCGCGAACGACGCGGGACCGTCTCCTTTGTAAAAAATTTCTCTTCCGCGGCGACTTCCTCAGGCGACGGCGCACGAATCACCAGCGGCGCCACGTGCACGACCGGTTTCTCTTTCTCCTTTCGCGCTACGTCAGCAGCCTGCGCGGCCTCGGCGAAAAGCGCATGCTCCGCAAGTGGCTCCCACTGTTCGGCGTTGACAGAAACGTCCTCGTTACCGAGCAACTGGCCGGCCTGAATCATGCTCAAAATCGCGGGCGGCTCGAACGGGCCAAACAATTTTCCATTCTTGCGACGAACCAAAAACGAAAGCGAAGGCGGGGCAGTGGTTAGCGGCTCGTCAACGAAATCGAGCAGCTCGAGATTTTCGGGCGCGGGAGCGGGCGCGGCCGCTTCTTCCAGAACCGCTATTGGCACAAGCTCGAGCGGCGCCACCGCCGGCTCTTCGGTGACCTCCATCGGCGGCATTTCCCATTCGCTCTCGAGAGAGGCGGTGGGTTCGCTAACCACGGGGTGGATCTCGAACACCGCCGCCGCGCTCACGTCGCTTTCGATCGACGGCGCAGGCGCTGGCGAATTCTGCTCCCAATCCGCGAGCTCCAAATCGTCCGATAATTCGACCGGCGCGCGCGACTGCGGAAAAAACGCGGGCGCTGGTGGCGGCTCCTCGAGTGCTGCCGGTAACGGCACCACTTCTGGTTCCGGCGCCACACGCTTCACCGGAAAACTCGTCGTGCATCGCGGACATTTGATGGTGAGCCCCGCCGCGGGAATGCGGGTCTCGTCGAGATCGTACGACGCTTGACACTGGGGGCAGGCGATCTTCATCGGTTTGCTGCAGCAGAATCGTTCAGGTCCTGGTTCAAGTCCAGCCGCGATGGAAGCCCATCGTACAAGAGTGCTAGAACGCGAGACGATGATGGACACGGTCAACACCGACGTCTTGATTCTCGGCGGCGGGCTGGCCGGGCTCTCGGCCGCTTATCATTTAGGCACTTGCGACTGGCGACTCATCGAAGCTGAATCCACCGTTGGCGGTCTCGCGCGCACGGACGTTGTCGACGGTTTTTCCTTCGACTGGACTGGCCACTGGTTTCACGCGCGCGATCCGCAGATGCGCGCGCGCATCGAACAGGAATGGCTGCCGGGTAATCTGGTCACCGTCGAGCGGCGCGCGATCATCTATTCGCAAAACGTGGTCACGCGCTTTCCGTATCAGATCAACATGCATGGATTGCCCCCGGAGACCGTGTCCCAGTGCGTGCTCGGTTTCATGGAGGCGAATTTCGGAGAAGGCGGCCGCGCGCTTCGTGACCGACCGCCCGCGAACTCCGCGGAATTTGCGCTGCGCCATTTGGGCCGCGGCATCTGCGAACGTTTTCTTTTTCCCTACAACACCAAACTCTTCACCGTTCCGCCCGAAGAACTCTCCGCCGAATGGGGCGGACGCTTCGTTCCGCGACCGAGCTTGACCCAGGTCGTGCGCGGGGCGCTCGGGCTCGAAGACGACGGCGCCGGCTACAACGCGACCTTCTGGTATCCGCGTGAAGGCGGCATCGAATCCTTGCCGCGCGCGCTCGCAAGTCGCTTGAACAAGAACTGCGTGCACACGGGACGGCGTGTGACCGCGATCGATCCGGCGCGGCGCGAAGTACGGCTCGACGATGGCGCATCCATTCATTATCGCTCGCTCATCAGCACGCTTCCGCTCAAGCGTCTGTGTGAGTTGTGGAGCGCGCCCACCGACGCGCTCCGTGCGGCGGCTGAAAAGCTGCGTTCAGTCAGCGTCACTACCGTCGAATTGGGCGTTCGCGGATCGCCGAAGCGATCCTTTCACTGGTGCTATTTTCCTGAATCGACACTTCCATTTTACCGCGCCGGTTCGCCGTCTCAGGTTCACACTTCATTGGCACCGCAAGGGACGCACAGCTTCGCCGTTGAATTTTCGCATCGTGGTCCCGTGGATGGCGCGTCACTCGTGCGCCAGGCGATCGAGGGCCTCGCCGCGAACGGTTTTCTCGAGGCGAAAGAAGTCGTCCTAGCGCGCTCACGCACCATTCCGACGGCGTACGTGCTTTTCGATCAAGCCTACGCGGAGGCCCGCAAGACCGTGCTGGACGCGGCCGCGCGCGCGGGCATCGCTCTCGCTGGACGTTATGGATTGTGGGAATACAGCTCGATGGAAGACGCGCTGCTCACCGGTCGCACGGCCGCGCTGAACATTTTGTCGAGTCGCGCGGCCTAGCCATGCCCGAACTTTCCGTCGTCATTCCGGTCTACAACGAAGCAGCGTTCGTGGAACCAGCCGCACGCGAGCTCTGCGCCGCGCTGGATCAACGCCATCTAGATTACGAAGTTCTCCTCTGCGAAAACGGCTCGAAGGACGCGACGCCGGAAGCAATTTCACGCATCGAGGCAGCTCACCCGCGCGTTCGTCATTTAAAAATCGGCGAACCGAATTACGGCAAGGCCATGCGCGCGGGCATTCTCGCCGCCGAGGGAACGTTCGTCGTTTGCGACGAGATCGATCTCTGCTTCGTCGAACAGTTTTACGATCACGCACTGCCGATGCTGCGCGCCGTGGGTGGTCCGGACATGGTCGTCGGATCGAAAGCGATGCGCGACGCCCACGACGATCGACCGCCCTTGCGCCGCGCGGCAACGCTGATCCTAAACGGACTGTTGCGCATCGTCCTCGGCTTTCGCGGCACCGATACGCACGGCGTCAAAGCGTTTCGCCGCGCACGGCTGTTGCCGGTGGCCATGGCCTGCGTCGTCGATCGCGATCTCTTCGCCAGCGAGTTCGTGATTCGCGCGTCGCGCATGGATCGCCGCGTGGAGGAGATTCCGCTCTCGCTGCACGAGAAGCGGCCGCCGAGCATTCATCTTTTCAAGCGCGTCCCGCGCGTGCTGAAATCGCTCGTGAAGTTGTTCTGGGTCATTCGGATCAGACACCGTTAAGTAATTGACTCAACCTCCCCCAACCCACAAGATTGCCGCCGTCAGGTGGAGGGCCTGAGACATTTCCAAAAACCATCGGCGAATTCGCCTGTTCCCTCCCGGATTCGCCGCCAATGGAGCGCACACAAATGAAGATGATCGTCAAAACCCTGCTTCTCTCCGCAGCGCTGTTCACCGCCACCCCCGCGTTCGCGGACGGCGCCACGCCATTTTCCAAGGCTGGAAAATTTGGAGTTGGAATTAACTATTCCAACTTCTGCTATGTGTGCGGAAGCGCGAAATACTACCTCTCTGACAAGCTGGGCGTTCAGGCGGCGGTGGGACTTTCCTCCATCGGATTCGCGGCGACCGTCGACGGTATCTACGAGATGCCCACGATTTGGGGCAATGACGCCGTTAGTATCAACTGGAACTTGGGTGGCGGCTTGAGCTCGGGTTTTTATAAAGTTGGGTCCGTCAGCGGCGCCATCGTCGGCGTGGCTGGTATCGCCGGAATCGGCGTTCAATTAAAAAAATTCCCGCTGGAGTTCGTGCAAGAAATTCGTCCGACCTTCCTCGTGATTCCGAGCGATATCGGCGGTTTCTATTTCGGGTACAGCGAGAATCTCCGCTATTGGTTCTAGTCTGACCCCGCTTGCGTCTATCTCCGTCGATCTCGATTCGCTTGGCTGCTACGCCGCGATTCACGGACTTGGTCGCAACCTGATCGACACGCGCGCGGGCCGCGCGGTACCGGCACTTGCTCTGGCCCGCGCGTGCGCGCTTTTTTCCGAGCTGAAAATCAAAGCCACCTTTTTCGCAATCGGACGTGATTACGAAACCGACAACGAATCCCGTGCAGCGCTGAAATTTGCCGCCGAAGCGGGTCACGAAATCGCCAGCCACTCGTACGCACACGACTACGCACTCTCCCGATCGCCGCGCGAAACGATCGCCGCGGATCTCGCGCGCGCACACGAAACGATCGCGGCGGCAACTGGCGTAGCGCCGATCGGTTTTCGCGCGCCGGGCTACACGCTTTCGCCCGCGCTGCTCGATGCCGTTCACGCGCAAGGCTACGTTTACGACGCATCCGCTCTCGGGTCGCCGCCCTACTATTTGGCAAAGGTGGCAGCGATTGGTTTCTACCGGCTGCTCGGTCGAGAAAGCCGATCGATTCTCGGATCGCCCGCGCAACTCTTCGCTTCGACCGCACCGCACCGTCTCGAAAACGGCCTCATCGAATTGCCGATGGCTGTCGTCCCCGCGCTTCGGATTCCATTCATCGGAACAGTCGCGGTCTTGACGCCGGAGCGAATCTGCGCCGCGCTCATTTCCACTTTGCGCGGGCCGCATCTTTCCTTCGAGCTCCACGGCGTCGATTTCATAGGACTTGAAGATGGCATCCCACCGGCGCTAGGCGCGGCTCAACGCGATCTGCGACTACCCGCCGCTCTAAAGCTCGCTCGCGTACAGAGCGCGATTGCCAACATTGCGAGGCGCGCAGAAGTAGTCACCCTAGGAGCCGCTGCGCAGCGGTTGCTATAAGCCCAAGCCCATGGCGGGCCAGCTCACGCGTTATCAGGAACAGCCGCGCGGCATTCTTGGCCGTGTGAAAGGCGCCATGCAGAGCTGGACGCTGAAGCTCGGTGGCAACGAGCTCGAACAACGTCTCAACCGCATCGCACCGCCGCAAAACGAATACGGCGTCGATCCCTTCGGCTTCGATCTCGACTTCTCCAAAGCTGCTATCGCGCCAGTGCTGTGGCTCTACAAAAAATATTTCCGCGTCGAGACGCACGGCATCGAAAAAATTCCCGCCGGTCGCGTGCTGCTCATCGCCAACCACTCGGGCCAACTTCCGCTCGACGGCGCCATGATCGCCATGGCCATGTTGTGCGAAGCCGATCCGCCGCGCGTGGTGCGATCGATGGTGGAGAAGTGGGTTCCGACACTGCCGTTTGTTTCCACTATTTTGGCGCGCGCTGGACAGGTCGTCGGCACCCCAGAAAATTGTCGCCGTCTTCTCGCTGCTGGCGAAGCAATCCAAGTTTTTCCGGAGGGCGTGCGCGGTCTCAACAAGACCTGGGAGCATCGTTATCAGCTGCAAGAATTCGGTCTCGGTTTCATGCGGCTCGCTCTGGAGACGAACACGCCGATCGTTCCGGTAGCCGTCGTCGGTGCGGAAGAACAAGCGCCGAATCTCTACGATCTCAAACCGCTGGCGAAGCTCATCGGCTTTCCGTCCTTCCCTGTGACACCAACCGGATTACCGATTCCACTGCCGACGAAATATCGCGTTTTTTTCGGCGAACCGATGCGCTTTGCCGGCGACGCAAATGGCGAAGACGCCGAGCTACAACGCAAAGTGCGGCAAGTGAAAGATGCGATTCAGAGCATGCTCCGAACTGGAGTTGCGCAGAGGCAGCATGTCTTCTGGTGAGGAAATTCCGGACTTCACCGTGGAAGAAGCACCGTTCGACGACGAAGCACCCGTCGCCCTTCACGCGGGCGGCGTGGTCATCACGGGCATCAGCGGAAACCTAGGCCGCACGCTCGCCAAGCTCTTGCACAAATCAGAGCGTGTGATCGGAATCGATCGCCGTCCGATGCGCGGCAAGCCCAAGGATCTTGAAGTTCACCTCATCGACATCCGGCGCAAGAAAGTCGAAGACGTTTTTCGCCGCGGCCATGTGAGGGCGCTCATTCACATGGGCATCATGCACGACCCGCGTCTGCCGGCGCGCGAGCACCACACCTTCAACGTCCTTGGCACGCATCTCGTGCTCGACTACTGCGCGCGGTACCACGTGCCCAAAGTCGTGGTGCTCTCTTCGGCCAGCGTCTACGGACCGCATCCCGACAACGACAATTTCCTCACCGAGGATTCGCCGCTGATGGCCGCGTCCCGCTTCGCCGAAGTACGCGACCTCATCGAAGTCGACATGTACGCGCAGCAGTTCATGTGGCGACATCCCGAAGTGGAAACGGTGGTGTTGCGGCCCGTGCACATCGTAGGGCCGGACATCAAGAATGCGCCGGCGAATTATTTGCGACTCGCGCATCCGTGGACGCTGGCCGGATTCGATCCCATGGTGCAGCTCATTCATCAGGAAGATGCTTGCCGCGCCATGCAGGCCGCGCTCAAGCCCGGCGTGCGCGGCGTCTTCAACGTGGTCGGCCCTGGTGAAGTGCCGCTTTCGGCGGTATTGCGCGAACTCAATCGATCATCGATTCCAATGCCGCACCCGATCGCGCGTGGACTGCTCCATAAGTTATGGCAGTACCATCTGGTGAGCTTTCCGGCGCCGGAGCTCGATTACTTGCAATTTCTCTGCACGGTCGACGGCTCGCGTGCGCGCAAGGATCTCGAATTCAAGCCAGCGTTCACGCTGCGAGAGACGATTCGCAGCGTGCTGCCAAGCGGGTAGGCGCTACAGCCAACCACGCCAGCACCAGGTGGCGCACGTCCGCGCACTCCACCTCTGCCGTGTGCTAATGGAGCCGCCATGGAGCTGGCCGAACTTCTGGTTCTTCTGCTCGTACTCGCGGGCCTCTTGTGGGCGCTCGCACCGCTGCGGCGCGCGATCACGCGACGAATCACGCGGCGCAAAAGCGACGGCCGCTACGGAAAAGTGATCGAAGCCGATTTCAAATCCAACTCCGACGACGATCGGCACTAACGCAATTCACGAAGGAGCAACACCATGGCGATTGGCGATGCACGCAACGTAATTCCGCAAGCAGTCGGTTGGATGGTCAGCGTCATCGTCGCCATTTTCGTCGTCGCGCTGGTGCTCAGCTCCTTCACCGTCGTCAATCCCGGCAACGTCGGCGTCATCTTCAACATGTGGACCGGAAGTCTGCGCGCCGAACCGCAAGGCATCGTGTGGCGCCTTCCGTTCGTCACCTCGGTGCAGTCCTATCCGATCGCGCTACGCACCTACTCGATGGTGAAGCGCTCGGGCGAAGGATCGTCCACAAGCGACGACAGCATCGACTTGCCGACACGCGAAGGGCAGCACATTCGCCAGGATATTTCGGTCACCTACAACACCAGCGTCGAGCACGCAGAAGAGGTCTTCAAATCTTTTCGCGGCGCGGACATTGAGGAGATCGAAGGCACGTTCATTCGTCGCACCATCATTACCGCGGCGCAGAACGCAGCGGGGCAAATGTCGCTCACCGACATCATCTCCGACCGGCGCGGCGATTTGCAGGGCGCGGTCCGCAAGCAGCTCATCGAAGACATCGAGAAAATGGGATTTCATCTCGACAAAGTGAACTTGGGCGCGAGCCATCTTCCGGCGGCGATCGAAGCGCAGCTCCAACAAAAAATGGCCGCGCAACAGCAGGCGCTGCAGGCCGAATATGAATTGCAAAAGCAGACCACGCTCGCCAAAGCCAAAGTGGCCGAAGCGCAAGGCGATGCGGATTCGACGTTGGTGAAAGCCAAGGCGCAGTCGGAGGCCAACCGACTTTTGCAAGTCACGCTGAACGCGCTGCTCATTCAGAGCAAAGCGATCGACAAGTGGGACGGGGCGCTTCCGCATTACAACGGCGGCGGCGCGTTGCCGTTTCTGCAAATTTCCGAATCGAAAAAATAGCACCCGAGGAAATTCGCCGCGCGCGTGTTACCGTTGTGGCATGCGCGATCACCTCGTGAAAGGTGTCGCTCCGGGCGGTCTCTCGTGCCTGGGCGTCATTTCCACGGCCGCTGCCCGCACAGCGCGCGACCGCCACCAGCTTGCTCCAACATCGGCGGGGCTGCTTGCCGAGGGCCTCACCGCTGGACTTCTGCTCGGCGCCCTTCAACCAACCGATGGCCGCGTCAACATTCAAGTCGAATGCGACGGCCCCGCGCGCGGACTGCTCGTCGATGCGGACACGCACGGGAATGTGCGCGGCCTCGTGCGCTCGCGCGTCGTCAATTTTCCGCTCTACAACCCGGACGGCCGCTTCTCCACTCGGCCGGCGCTCGGTGGTGCTGGTTACATTTCAGTTTTGCGTGAGCAGGGGCCGGGGAAAATTTTTCGCGGCGTGGTCGATCTCGGCGATGGCGCGCTGGATCAAGGTGTGGAGCGCTATTTCCGCGCCAGCGAGCAAACTTATTCCGCGCTGGCACTCGAGGTCCTCGCCTGGGAAGACGAGCCGCTCACCGCAGTGGCGGGCATCTTATTGCAAGCATTGCCCGGCGGTGATTTGGAACTACTCGATCGCTTGCAACAAAAATTGCGCGACGGTTATCTCGCGTCCGCGATGCGCGTGGCCAAGGGCGCGCAGGAACTCATCACCGACGTGCTCGGCGACGTGCCGTTCGAACTGCGCGCCACCGAAGAGGTTCGTTTTGCTTGTCGCTGCTCGCGAGAAGGCGTGGTGCGCGCCATCTCAACGCTGGGGCCCGCGGAAGTGGCCGACATGATCATTCGCGATCACCGCGCGGATGTGACCTGCGATTTCTGCAGCGAATCGTATGCCGTGGAAGAGCCGGAACTTCGCGCGATTCTCGATGCCATCGATCGCGCCGACCTGGAACGCGGCGGCGATGCTTAGAGCGGTTTTCATTTGCGTTGAGCCTGGCGAAACACGCGAGCGCCGAGGCGAAAACGGCGCGAGAGGAGCGAGCAGCGCAGGCGCACTTCTGGTGCGTCGAGCAGCGCAGCGACGAGCCCGTCGTTTTCGACCGGCGATCGTGCGTTGCAGCGGATCGACGCAAATGAAAACCGCTCTAACCATTACCGCGGATAATTTTTGATGCGCAGCCGTTCGACGGGCCGTCCGCCCTCGAGATGCGACTCCACGATCTCCGCCACATCCGCCGGCGTCACGCCGCCGTACCAGACCTGTTCCGGATAAACGACAACGGCCACGCCGTGCTCGCACGCATCGAGGCACCCCGCGGCGTTGGCGCGCACTTTTCCTTTGAGCCCACGATCGTGAACGAGCTCCTTCAAACGCGCTTGCACCTCGCGACCACCTTTTGCCGCGCAACATCCCTTTGGATTGTCGGGATCGCGTTCGTTGGTGCAAATGAAAACGTGACGTGTGAATCGCGGCATCTTTAGTTTAACCCTCGGCTAAGCGCCGCCATGCCGCGACCGGATCGACTGCACCGGCGACGGCCAGCACGGCGTCGAGTTTTCCCTCGTAGCGCGCAAGTTCAGCGCGGCTGCTTTCGCCAAACAGCAATCCAACTCCAAGCGCACGCGCGGGAATCAGCGGAAAGAGCGAGGCGACGTCCGCGCGAAGATCGAAGGCTACCGCGCCCGCTCCGGCGGACTGTGCCGCACTGCACTCTTCCGGTGATGTGACGAGCACCACCGGCAACATGTGCGTGGCACGCGCGGCTCGAACACAACGAGAAAGCTGCGCGCCAAGCGCCGAAGCGAGAAACAAAACACCATCGGCACCTAGCGCACGCGATGCAAAAACTTCGTGCTCCTCGAGCAACAAATCGGCACGCAAGAGCGGCAACGATCCCGCTGCACGCGAAGCTTGCGCCAACAAGTCGTGGCGATCACCAATGCACAAAGCCTGCGCCGGTGCTTCGGCGTCGTCGAATTCCGCCGTCACTTTCGCCACGGATTCCGCGTCCCAACTTTCGGTCGCGCCCCAGAGTGAAAAGGCAGCGTTGAGCACCGGCACCACAACCGCAGCGCGGCCGCTGGTCAGCGTTTGCGCGAGGTTGCGAATCGACGGCGTGGCGTCCTTTTCGCTTACGCGCGCCGCGCGAGCGATCTGTGCGCGACGTTCGAGAAGAACTTCGTCGTAGGCCATTTAAGTTTGCTGGCTGGCGCGTCGGGCCTGGCGCCGTTCGCGTCGCCGTTCGCGACTGCGCGCACCGACATTGAGCTCGGCGCCACTGCCCGCGCGACGCAGTCCGAACACGATCGTGAAGAGCGCCAACACCGCGATGATTTTCCAGCCGAAGCCAACCAGCGATTCCATGCGCGGCAGCTTCGGACAGCGACACCCAGACGTCAACCGGCGAGAACACGCGCGTGGTAATTTCGAAGTGTGCGCTCCCTCGCCGTGTTGCTGCTTTCCACCGCTGCCTGCGCGCAGACCGCGTTTCCGGGAACCGCGCTCGGCGCTTTTTCACTTCACTTCGATCCACGTGACGGTGGCAACGCTTGCGATATGGCGGACGGCGCCTTCATTGCCGGTGGCGGTGGCATCGCCGACACCACGGCCACACTTTCTCTCGACAATAAACAAAACGTTTTTTTTACGCTGCAAGGCCAGAAGCCGCGCGCCGCAACGCTCACCAGCGATCATCTCGAAGTCACCAGCGCCGTCCCCAAGTTTCCGGGTGTGCCCGGCTGTACCTGTCTCGTTGACATTAGCGAGCGCCTCTCCGCTGATCTCGAACGCGCGCGCGATCGCGATGGCGGAATTCCCGATGCGCCGTTCGTCGCGCTCTCTGGCATCTTGGCGGATGGATTCGACGCCAGTTTCAACAACTCCGACGGTGGCTGTGGCTGCCAAATGCCGTGCTCCATTTCGTACACCGTGACCGGCCGGCCGCTCTAAAAGTGAAGTCCTTTGTTATGGTGCGTGCCTGATGGACGCACAAGCGTTGCGCCTTTTGCTCTCCAATGTCCGCCGCGGCAAAACCACGGTGGACGCGGCCGCGCGCGCGATCGCCGCTTTGCCCGCACGCGATCTCGGCTACGCCACCGTCGACGGACATCGCGCCATTCGGCAAGGCGTGGCGGAAGTCGTTTACGCGGCTGGAAAAACGCCCGATCAAGTGGCCGGAATCGTGACCGAGCTTTCTCGCCTTGGGCAAGGCGTGTTGGTGACGCGGCTCGAAGCTGCAAACGTCGGCCCCGTCCAAGCGGCGTGCCCCGAGGGAAGGTACGAACCAATTGCCAAAATATTCGTCCGTCGTCGCGGCAAAACGCCAGCCATGCGCGGACCCGTGGGGATCGTGTGCGCGGGAACCAGCGACATTCCCGTGGCGGAGGAGGCCGCGATCACGGCGGAGTTTTGCGGCGCGCACGTGAAACGCATTTACGATGTCGGCGTCGCTGGGCTGCACCGAGTCTTGGCAAAACGCGAGGCGATGGCGGAATGCGCCGCGATCGTGGTTTGCGCGGGGATGGAGGGCGCGTTACCGACAGTTGTTGGCGGACTCTTGGCGCGGCCCGTGATCGCGGTTCCGACGAGCGTTGGTTACGGCGCGTCGTTCGGCGGCATCGCGGCACTGCTTGGCATGCTCAATTCGTGCGCGTCGAACGTCGCCGTGGTCAACATCGACAACGGATTTGGCGCCGGCTTTTACGCAGCACTCATCGCCCGAAAGTGACACTGAAGTGATCCTTTTCCTCGATCCCGTGGGAGGCATTGCTGGTGACATGCTCATCGCGGCGCTGCTTGATTTGGGAGCGCCACGCGAAGCGCTCGACAGCGGCTTGGCCGCGCTAGGTTCGCTCGGTTTTTCGCTGAGCGTGAAAGCAGATTACCGGTCCGGCATCGCGGGCACGCACGTGGAGGTGCGTCCGGTAGGTTCGCAACCTCATGAGCGCGCCTGGAGTTCCATCCGCTCGCTGCTCGAAAACGCGGCACTTCCCAACGGCGCGCGACACCTCGCTTTGCAAGCGTTCGAACGTCTTGCGATCGCCGAAGCGACCGTTCATCGAAAGCCCGTTGACGACGTGCATTTCCACGAAGTCGGCGCAGTCGATTCCATCGTCGACATGGTGGGCGCAGCGATTCTGATCGATGCGCTCGGCGTCCAGCGCCGCTTCGCCATGCCACCGCCGTCGGGAAGTGGAACTACCGATTCGATGCACGGCAAGATTCCTATTCCCGCGCCGGCCACGCTCGAACTGATGAAAGGCCGGCGCATGAGGCCGTCCGGTCCCGGTGAACGCACCACGCCCACGGGCGCCGCGTTGCTCGCCGCGCTCTTTGAGGAAGTGGATGCACAACCTGAGCTGATCGTGGATCGGATCGGCTATGGACTCGGTACGCGTGAATGGACGGATGCTCCGAACTTTGTCCGCGCCGTGATCGGTCGCACCTCGTCACAGCAAGAGGGCGCGTTGATCGTTGAAGCGAATTTCGACGATCTCTCGCCGCAGCTTTTGGCGTCCGCACAAGAGGCGGTTTTTGCGAACGGTGCAATCGATGCCTGGATCACGCCCGCGCTGATGAAAAAAGGCCGGCCCGGTCACGTTCTTTCCGCGCTCTGTTCTTTTGGGGCACGCGACGCGGTGATTCGCACGCTCCTCAAAGAGACCACAACGCTCGGGGTCCGCGTGGTGCGCGTCGAACGCGAAGTACTCGAGCGCAGCTTCGTCGCCGTCGAGACGAAATACGGTACGATTCGCGTGAAGGTTGGGAGCCACGCGGGCGAGGCCTGGCACGCGCTTCCCGAATTCGAAGACTGTGCCGCGCGTTCTAGAGCCTGCGGCGTTTCCGTACAGGCGGTCCAAGCCGCCGCGTTAGCCGCGTATTACAATCGATAGCGAACCGAATACGATGCCCGAGCTCTCCTTTGAAGACATCTTCAACTGCGTCGATATGGGCGTGGTTGTGTTGGACGAACGTGGCGTCGTCCTCTTTCTCAATCCAGCGGGTGCAAAACTCCTCGGCGCCGATCTTCCAACTGCCCTTCAGCGTCCGTTCACGCAACTGGTGCGACCGACGGATCGCGCGCGGGCCGCACTGCTGCTGCGTGAAATTGAGCGCGGGAGTCGCATCCTTTCGGCCGATCTCGAAATCGAAGCCGGCACAAGTCGACGTACGCTTTCTGTTGGCACGACGTCACTGCATGCTCCGGCGAACCGCACGCTCGTCACGCTGCGAGACGTCACGGAAGAACGCACGGTGGCGGCCGAGCTCCGCGAGACCAAAGAATTTCTCGAGCGGCTCATCGACAGCTCCGTCGACGGAATCGCCGCTTGCGACATGGCGGGGCGCATTCTCCTCTTCAACAACGGTGCCGAACGCATCACCGGATTTTCGGCCGCTCACGTGCGCGGTCACTTTGTCGGCGAGTTTTATCCCGGTGGGCAGGCCGAAGAGATCATGCGGCTCTTACGCTCGCAAGAACATGGCGGGCTCGGCCGGCTAACGCCGCTCGGTGTGGAGCTTCTCGGGGCTTCTGGCGAGCACATTCCCGTACGCCTCTCGGCGGCCATCGTTTCCGCCGGCGGACGCGAAGTGGCGACCGTAGCCATCTTCACCGATTTGCGAGAACGAAAGCGCATCGATGCAGCACTGGAAGCGGCGCAAAAAGATCTGATCGAAGCGCAGAAACGCGCGGCGGTCACGGCACTGGCGGGGGCGACCGCGCACGAGCTCAATCAGCCGCTCACCACAGTGCTCGGATTTGCGGAACTTCTGGAGAGCCGTCTCGACGAGAGCGATCGCAACCGCCACACCGTGGCTGCGATCCGGGAAGCGGCGGAAACCATGCGCACGCTGCTGCGCAAGATCGCCAGCATCACGCGCGTGGAGACCAAAGACTACGTCCAAGGCAAAGTCATTCTCGACGTCGAGCGGTCGGCGACTCCCGCTCCAAACGTCGGCGCCGAGCACGTCCTTCGCACGCTCCCGGCCGCCGCGGCTCTGTGCGATCACACACTCACCATCGTCGCGGTCAATGAACGCTTCGCCGAGATCCTAGGAACGCCGGCCGCACATCTCGTTCAACGACCGTTGGTCGAAGTTCTTCCCGCTAAGCGCGGCGCCCTTCCTCCGCTGCGCGAGAGCGGCGAAGCAAGCTATGAGGCATTGCACACCACCGGTGCCATTCGCGTTCGTCTCGTCGAGCGCGGTGCTTTTGTGGCCGCGCTAGCGGAACCCTTCGACGCCGGCCGCGTTGCGGAGCTGGTGGTGTCACTGGGCCGCGAGCTCAATGCGTTCGCCACGCCTGACGAAATTATTGATGCGGTTTTTCGTACCATGCGCGAGCTCTATTCGGGCCACTGCTTGCTGATTCGGATTCTCGATCCGCAGACGTTGACGGTGGCCGCAGAGCGTTCGATCGGCCCCGTCCTGCCGGAGGGCCGCGGGCGGCTGGCCCTCAAACCCTCCTCTGCGGAGCGGCTCCGCCTCGATCTGGCGCGGCTGCCAGCGGATCGACTTCATTTCGTGACACCATTGCCGCCAGCGTTTGAAGGAAGCGTGCAGTCGCTCGTGGTGCCGCTGGTGGCCGGTGGTGCGCTTTACGGTCTCATCACGGTCGAGAGCACCACCGCTCAGGACGATGCGCTGCTGCGCGCGGAGCCTGCACTCCTTCAGATCGCCAACCAGGCCGCGACGGCATTGCGTGCGTTGCGATCCTCCGAGGATCGGCTCGCGCGGGCCGCTCACGAGATGACGAGCCCGCTCACCACGGTTGCGTTGCAAGCGGAGTCGCTGGCCCGGCAAGAAACGAGCGACCCAGCGCTGGCCGCGAAACTACGCAACATCGCCGAGGCGTCCGAGCATGTGCTCAAGCTCTCGCGCCAAGTGATGCAGTCGGCCAGGCCGCCGCGAGAAGGCGATGGCGGCGGCGAAGTACACGCCGCCCTCGAACAAGCGCTCCGTTTTTGCGATCACGTCCTAGTCGACCGTCACATCCAAATTGTCCGGACGCTTGAACCAGGGCCGCTCCGGGTCCGAGCGAATGCCACCGACCTCGTCCGCGTCTTCGTCAACCTCATCTCCAATGCCGCGGACGCTGTCTCGGCCGGAGGGCGCGTGGAGGTGACGACCCGGCTCGAGGAAACAACCGTTTTCTGCACCATTCGAGACAACGGACAAGGGATGGACGCCGTCACGGCGGCACGTGCCTTCGAACCCTACTTTACAACCAAGTCCTCGGGACGCGGCACCGGACTTGGGCTGCCGATCGTGAAGGGCCTTATCGAGGATTGCGGCGGAACCATAGCGCTAGAAACAGTGTCCGGAGTGGGCACGACGTTCACACTTTTACTGCCTGCACTTTAATACATATATCGATAACATTTAATGCACTTTAGTGCATGACTCTCGCGATCAATCGAAGCGCTTGCGATCGGCCCTTTTCGCAGCGGCATGCTTCTTCTCGCCAATGCGCCGCTCCTTCGAGGACCTGGTCGGCCGTGTTGGTCGCCTCGGAATCGGCTCGCGCCCCAGAGCCGTAAGTCGTTCGCGCAACCGTTCCATTGCGCGTCCAAGGTTCTGCGACCGCCCACGTTGATCTTGCCCGGTGACAACCACGCCACTCGGCAAGTGCGTCAGGCGGACGGTCGCCGCTACTTTGTTTCGATTTTGACCACCGGGACCGGTTCCCGTGCGCCATTCAAGTTCACACTCGGCGAGCAACGCCTCATCCGGTTTCGCGGCAGCAGCGCGCGCCTGTTTTCGGAACTCCGCGGTCACTGCGAGGCGGCTTCGATCTGCCGTGCCAATCGCACGTCGCGCGCGGTTACGCCATTGGTGTCGTGCGTGCTGAGCATCACGGTCACCGTACTGTACTCGATCAAGATGTTGGGATGGTGATCGGCGCGCTCCGCCAACTCGCCCACCGTGTTGACGAACGCCAGCGCCGCCTTGAATCCACCGAGCGCGAACTGCTTGCGCAACGTCCGCGTGCCCATGCGAGTCCATCCGGAAAGTCCGCGCAGTGCGGCGTCTATTTCATTCTCAGTCAGGATTGTGTCGGCCATTTGGGCAACCTTAACCATGCTTGCAACGAAACGGGAGCCCTCGTTTCCGTCCGACCACCCTGCTAAAACGAGACCATGTCCGAATCGATTTTTGCATCACGGCGCGCCGAACTCTTGCGCCGCATGGGGCCGCACGCCGTGGCGATTTTTCCCTCGACGCCGGAAGCGCGCCGCAACAGCGACGTCGAGCATCACTTCCGGCAAGACTCCGACGTCCACTACCTGACTGGCTGCGAAGAGCCGGAGAGCGTGGTCGTTCTTTCGACCGCGCATCCCGAGCATGCGTTCACGCTCTTCTTGCGACCGCGCGACAAGGAGCAGGAGACGTGGACCGGACGGCGCCTCGGTGTCGAAGGCGCGGTGAAGGCGCTCGGCGCGAACGCGGCGTTTTCCACGAGCGAGCTCGACGCGAAACTGCCCGCCTACTTCTCCAACGCGGAGCGATTTGTCTTTCGCGTCGGTGGAACCAATCCGGAGATCGAGCGACGCGTTCTAAGTGTGCTCTCGACGATGCGCATGCGCAGCCGCTCCGGCCAAATTCCGCCGGACACGATCGTTGATCCAGGCGCGCTGTTGCACGAGATGCGGCTCATCAAATCGTCCGAGGAGGTCGCCACGCTTCGACGCGCGGCGGCGCTGACGGCAGACGGGCATCTCGCGGCGATGCGCAGTACGCGGCCCGGCCTGCGCGAGTACCAAGTGCAAGCGATGCTGGAGGAGCGTTACCGCGCGGGCGGCGCTGTCTACGGCTGGGGCTACTATCCCATCGTCGCTACCGGCGCGAATGCGACGATCCTGCACTACCACGAGAACAACGCCGAGCTTCGTGACGGCGATCTGCTGCTCATCGACAGCGGCGCGGAATTCGATTTTTACACCGCTGACGTCACGCGCACATTTCCGGTCAATGGACGCTTCACCAAACCGCAGTCGGAGCTCTATGAAATCACGCTGGCGGCCGCTGACCACGGAATCGCGCTCACTCGTCCTGGCGCGACGCTGGACGGCATTCACGACGCTTGTACGCGTGCCCTGATCGAAGGCCTGCTGCGCGTCGGTCTCTTGAGCGGCACCATCGATTCTTGCATCGAAGACAAAAGCTATCGAAAGTATTACATGCACCGCACCAGCCATTGGCTCGGCATGGATGTGCACGACGCAGGCGCCTACTACGTCGGAGGCAAACCGCGTCCACTTGCGCCCGGCATGGTGCTCACCATCGAGCCGGGACTCTACGTAGCCGCGGATGAGGCGAGCGCGCCCGAGAAATACCGCGGGATCGGCATCCGAATCGAAGATGACATTTTGGTAACTTCCTCTGGGTCGGAAAATCTAACCGCGGCGATTCCGAGAACCGTGGCGGATCTCACCAAAGTGCAGTCGCGATGAGCGGCGTCGCTGTCGTCACCGGCGCGTCGAGCGGCATCGGCGTGGAGTTCGCGCGGCAGCTCGCGGCGCGAGGATACGATCTTCTCCTCGTCGCCCGGCGGCAGGATCGTCTCGAAACAGTGGCCGCCGAAATTCGCGAAACGCATCACCGCAAAGTCGAGGTGCTTCCGCTCGATCTCGCCGCGAACGGCGCAGCCGCCACGGTGCGCGCGCGCGCCGAGCTCCTCGGCGACGTCAACGTGCTCGTCAACAACGCGGGATATGGAACCTACGGCCATTTTCTCGAACAGGACGATGCCCGCGAGCTCGGCCAGATTCGGCTGAACTGCGAATCGCTCGTTGCGCTCACCCGCGCAGTCGTACCCAAGATGGCCGAGCGGAAAAAGGGCGTCGTCGTCAACGTAGCCTCGCTGGCCGCGTTTCAGCCGGTGCCTTACATGACAACTTATGCGGCGACGAAAGCCTTCGTGCTCTCGTTCACCGAGGCGCTCGCCGAAGAAATGCGACCACTCGGCGTGCACGTTTCCGCGCTCTGTCCGGGGCCGGTCGATACCGAATTTTTTCAGGTGGCCTCCCCGACGCGAACCATGCGCCACGGTCCCATGCTGCAGCCGGATGCAGTCGTGCGCATGGCGCTCGACGCCGCGTTTGACGGGCGCGTGATTCGAATACCGGGTGCGATTTCGAAAATATTGGCGTTCGGAGCAACCGTAGCGCCACGCGCGCTCGCGAGAAAAGTGGCGGGGCTTACGGTGAAGCCGCAGTAACGATTCCTATTTCTTCTTCTCTTCCTCGGGCAAAAATTTCTTTGCCGCGGGCTCGTACACAGCAATGTCCCCGGTCGCCTTGAAATCCTTGATCGAGATCCGCCACTCGCCACCGCACGTCTTGCAACCCAAGCCTAGCAAGCGTCCGGGCAAGTCGTCGACGCGGTAAGTCTCGTGCATCAAATGCGGTCCGACTTTTTCAACATACTGCTCGACGGTGGTGACGCGTTCGGGCATCGGTGATTCTCCTTGAGGAGCGCCGACTCTAGCGCGCCGATCGCTTCGTCTCAACGGCGACGCCGCCCGCGCGCAGTGCCGCTACCGCCGCGGAAGCCATGCCCAGCGACGCCACTTCGTCGAGCGCAACCCAGCGCGCTGAGACGTAGGCCGCATTCGGGCGCATCGTCCCGGTCGTCGCCGCGCGATGGACGTAATACGAAAGCGATCGGTGTGTTAGCTCTCGTAATACCCTTGTCTTTTTGTCAATTGCGCCAAGAGTGAAACCCATCGATCGTAACGAGGACCTAAGAAGCCGTTCGGCATTCGCGCGATCATGCGCGCCCTCGAGCAACGTTCCTGGCGGCTCCCATAGTCCGCCAAAGAGTCCGCCCTCTTTTCGTTGCGCCAAGAGCACCGCACCACGCCGTTCGCTGACCACACACGCCACGTCTAGGGGCGGCTTTTTCTTCTTCGGCCGCGGTGCGGGAATCTCTTCGGTCTGCCCAAGCTTCCGCGCGGCGCAGACGAATCCAAGAGGACAGGGACTGCAGCTTGGCGATCGCGGCGTGCAAACCGTTGCGCCAAGCTCCATCAACGCCTCGTTGATCGCGGGTCCCATCTTCGGCGTGATTAGCGCCGGAGCGGCGTCCCAAGCGGCTTTGCGCGCTTCGTCAACATCGCCACGCCAACCGAAAAGTCGCGCCAACACGCGGGCCACATTGCCGTCAACCAGCGGCACGTCCTCGCCGAAAGCAAACGAAGCAACCGCAGCGGCCGTGTAGGGGCCGAATCCAGGCAACTCGGCCAGCGCCGCCGCGTTGTCCGGAAAACCGCCCAGCCCATGCGCCGCGCGGGCCGCCGCATGAAGCAGCCGCGCGCGGCGGTAATAGCCAAGCCCACTCCAGAGCGCGAGCACGTCCTCCACCGGCGCCGTCGCCAGCGATTCCAGCGAGGGAAAACGCGCCAAAAAACGCTCATAATAAGGAACCACCGCAGCGACCTGCGTCTGCTGCAACATCACTTCCGAGAGCCAAACGCGGTACGGCGTCTTGTCGCGGCGCCATGGAAGATCGCGCGCGTTTTTTCGGAACCACGGAACGAGCGCTTGCGCGAAAGCTCGGCCGATCGCTTTGGACTGGGACAAGCTCGCCACCTTATCGAACAATGCCGCTCGAACGGCAGTAGCATGTCGGCATGCCCGTTACGCCTCGCAGCGACCTTCTGAAAGATCTTCTCGTCCTCGGCGCCGCACCGCGCCCCGGCGGCCAATTTCTCCTCGACGGCACCGGCGAACATCGCCAATTCACGCCCGAAGATTTCACCGACGAGCAGCGCGAACTGATGCGCACCGCCACGCAATTTTCTGATCGCGAAGTGGCGCCGCGCGTGAAGGAGATCGAAGAAAAAGCGCCCGGCGTTTTAGTCGGACTCTTGAAACGCGCAGGCGAGCTCGGATTCCTGGCGATCGATGTGCCTGAAGAGTACGGCGGTCTGGGACTTTCCAAAACGACCAGCATGCTCGCCACGGAAACGATCCGCCGCGTCGGGTCTTTCTCCACCACCATCGGCGCGCACACCGGCATCGGCACACTCCCGCTCGTTTTTTACGGGACCGAAGAACAGAAGCAACGCTACTTGCCTCGCTTGGCCAGCGGCGAATGGATCGCGGCCTACGCGCTAACCGAGGCGGGCAGCGGCTCAGACGCGCTGGCCGCCAAAGCCACCGCGCGACGCGACGGCGACACGTGGGTCTTGAACGGCGTCAAGCAATGGATCACCAACGGCGGATTCGCCGATCTCTTTACCGTCTTCGCGCAAGTGGTTCCCGACGGGGGCTTCTCCGCGTTTCTGGTCGAGGCAAAAACGCCGGGCGTGTCGCACGGACCCGAGGAGCACAAGCTCGGCATTCGCGGCTCGTCGACCACGGAAGTGATTTTGCAAGATGCACGCATTCCCGCCGGAAATTTGCTCGGCGACGTTGGGCGCGGCCACAAAATCGCGTTCAATATTCTCAACGTCGGACGCTTGAAGCTCGGCATCGGCACCATCGGCGCTTCGAAACTCTGTTTGGAAATCGCCGCGCGCTATTCGCAAGAGCGCAAACAATTTGGCAAATCGCTTTCGAGCTTTGGTCTCATCCGCCAAAAACTCGGTCAGATGGCCACGCGAATCTTCGTCGGCGAATCGATGACCTAT
This sequence comes from Deltaproteobacteria bacterium, assembly GCA_023248955.1. Classification (GTDB taxonomy): domain Bacteria; phylum Myxococcota; class Myxococcia; order Myxococcales; family JAHFDP01; genus JAHFDP01. Next base: position 7,625 of record JAHFDP010000020.1, on the reverse strand, counting down.
CGCGCCAGCGGGCTCATCGACGCCGCTGATTTCACGGCCAAGGACCATGCACGCGTGCTCGAGGAGTACGCCATCGAATCGTCGGTCTTGAAGATTTTCGGGTCGGAGTGTCTCGATTTCTGCTCGGACGAAGCACTGCAAATTCACGGTGGCTACGGGTTCATCGAAGAATTTCCGATCGCACGAATCGCGCGCGACTCGCGCATCAACCGAATCTTCGAGGGGACGAACGAGATCAATCGCCTGCTCATTCCAAGCATTCTCTTCAAGCGCGCGCTCAAGGGCGAGCTGCCGCTTTTGGCGTTTGTGGAAAAGACGATGGAGCAACTGCGCGCGAGCACGACGCCGTTTCACACCAGCGCCTCGAGCGATGTTTTGGCGTACGAGAAGCGTGCTTGCGACGTGGCCAAGCGTCTGGTCGCCTGGATCGCCGCGCTGGTGGCCGAAAAGCACGCCATGGATCTGCCGGAGCATCAGGAGCTGCTCGGACCGTTGGCCGACGCTATCATCGGTGCGTACGGAATGGATTCCGCCGTGCAACGCGCGCTGCAAGCGGTCGAGTCGAACCATCCGCGCACGGTACGCATGTTGCCGATGGTGCGCATCTATGTTCACGACACGCACGAATCGCTGCTGGAAACAGCGCGACTCCTCGCTGCGGAAATTTGCGACGACACGGAACTCGAAGCACGCATGGCCGAGATCAGCCGCTTTCCCGAGCGGCGGCCACTGCGTTACTTCACCGAGGTGGATCGCGTCGCCGCGGGCGTGCTCGAAGATGAAGGGTTCATGAAGTGACGATGGCTGTTGTCGTTCTCGCCGTAGCCACAACGGCTTCCGCGCAGCCCAATGCTCAGAGCGGAAACGAAACACCGCAACAACAATTTGAGCGCATTCTTCGCTCCTATCCCGCCGTCGGTCCGCAGGGTTCGATGAAGGCCGCGGCCGAGCTGATCGAGGGCGGCGTCGATTTTCCGGATCGTCCGCGCGCCGAATATTGGATTGGCACCGCACGCCACGCCAGTGCGGATTCGACCGGCGCGCGTGTCTGGCTCACGCGCGTTCGCAAGGAATATCCGACGTCGGTCTGGTCCGCGCGCGCCGCAGTCACGCTCGGCGATTTGGCGGCGGAAGAAAAAGAGTGGACCACCGCACTCACTTTTTACGACGAGGGTGAACGATTCGGATCGCCCGTCGCTGGTTTCGCGCGTCTCTCCCGAGAGCACTTGATCGAGGTTCGTGGCTATGATCGGTTGTATGCCGGTTGTATTGCTTTCGCGATCGCCTTCGTTTTCTACCTTCTGGGCCGATTGACTTTCGCCGCACGCGCACCTTGGCGACTTCCAATCGAGGCACGTGTGCTGCTCATCGTCATCGCGACACTGCTTCTTCTCGGTCTGCGCCAACAACCGGAGATCGTGCACGCAGCGTTCGGTATCGCCATCGGTACGGGGATCATCGCCGTGTTGACTGCGCTCTCTTTTTCGCGCGTTCCGTTTTCCTTCCTGAGCCGTCTCGTCCACGCAGCGTTGGCGATGACCACAATCGTCTGCGTCTTCTACGCGGTGACCTACCGCACCGGCATGATCTCCATGGTGATGGAGACGCTTCGCGCTGGCCCCGAGTAGCGCCAAACACGCACGCCGTAACCGGGCAGATCACTCAGCGGCAGCTCCTCGCATCAGCTCCAGACCAACGATGTCCTTCGTAATCCCAAGTTCAAAGTTCTGTATGCGTGGGTTTCGCTCCAGCGCGTCTCATCTGGCAATACGCCGAAGAACATGAACCTGGTGCAGCAGATTCCGATCATCGTCACGACGGGAAAGTAATGAAGATGAGCAAGCGAGACCAGCGGCAGCGGGCACCGCTGGTCTCGCCACAAGACAGCGTCGATTTGTTGGTGATCTGGTCGGAGGAGACTAGCCTCGCCAGGAGACCGAAAACCATCAACAGGGCCACGATGCCGCTCCCCGACGTCGACGTGCAGCCGCCGCCGCCGAATCTGATCTCCTTGACAACCGATCCACACTTCCCCGCATTGCACGAGGCTCCGTCGCGACAAATCAGCTTAGCGTTATCGTCGCCGCAGGGTCCGTCGCCATTGGCGTAGCCGCATTTGCCGTCGCCGTCGCACACATCGCTTCGACACACCGAGGTCGTGCTGGCGGCGACGCAGGGGCCCTTGCCGTTGGCGAGCCCGCAGCGCCCATCCGTGGAATCGCAGATACCGCTCCGGCATTCCAGGCGCGAGCTGCACAGATCGCCCGGCCCTCCGCCACAGCTGCCGTCCGCGCCGCACGTTCCTGAAAGGCACTGCGTTCCGGTCGTGCAGTTGGCACCGCCCGGCTTGTTTCCGTTGGGGGTTCGCACGGTGCAGGCGCTGTCTTGGCACACGTCTTTCGCTGGGCAGTCGCTGAGCTGCGCGCAGGTGGCCACGCAGGTTCCGGTACCGTCACACACGTTGCTGCGGCAATCGGTCGCCAGGGCGCAGGGGTGTCCAGTTGGCTTGCCACACGATCCGTCGCCAAAACAGATCTGCGACGCGCATTGTGCGGAAACGCTACAGGGTTTGGCATTTGGCAACCCTGGGACGCAAACGCCGTTTGTGCAGACATTCCCAAGACCGCATTGCACATTCGTGGTGCAGCCGCTGGCGGGCGCGGGTGTGCAGCTTCCTGATTTACAGACCGTGCCAGTCGCGCAGTCGGCGTTCGTGCCGCAGATGGCCGCGCACACGCCGTGAACGCACACGTCGCTGCGGCAAACGTCGCCGCCCGAGCATGGCTGGCCGTCGGGATCGCCGCATTTGCCATCGGAAAAGCAGATGGCCGATCGACACTCAACCGCGGCTGCACAGGGCTGGCCGTTGTCCTTGCCGCAAAGACCTGAGAAGGCAGCGCAGGTCCCGCTGCGGCAGGCGCGGCTGTCGGTGCAGGGCTGGCCGTTGATCGCGCCGCACTGGCCGTCGGCGTAACAGACGCCCCCTCTGCACTGGGCGACGGCCGTGCAGGATTCGCCATTGACTTTGCCGCAGATTCCGTTTTCACAAATCGCGCTGCGGCACTGCGCCGCCGACACGCAGACGCGGCTATTGGGCCGGCCGCAGAGGTTGTCGCCCACGTCGCAGACGCCGCTGATGCAAATGCGTTGCGCATTCGCCGGCGTGCAGGTTCCGCCAATTGGCGTTACCGGGGGGAGCGGCTGACCGTTTGCCACGCGCGGTGCGCAGTTGCCGCCGAAGGATCCGCCGCTCGGGTTGTTGCACCAGTTTCCCGCGGCGCAGTCTGCGTCGTTGTTGCAAGCCGTTCCGCAGGCGCCGGTGGCCGCATCGCAGATCGATCCCTGGTGCGTTCCCGTGGTGCACTCCGCGTTAGAGCTGCAAGCCCGGCACGCGCCTGTGGCGTCGCAGAAGGGATTCGCCGCTGTCGGGCACGCTGCTACTGCACCGCTGCCGTTGTCGCCCGTACAGGCGGCGCAAGTCTTCTGTACACAGATCGGTGTACTGCTCGTACAGGCCGAGTTATTTGCGCTCGTGCACTGCACGCACTGGTTCGTTGACGTATCGCAAGCGGTCGCGGCGGGAGTCGTGCAGTCGTGATCGTTCGCACAAGACTTACACTTGCCACTGTTGCCGCCGCTCGCGATGCACACGCCAGCGCGGCACTGCGCAAGCGTGCTGCACGTTCCATCGCCCAGCGCAAGGCCACACTTGTTGTCGCTCGCATCGCAGGCATCAGTCGCGCAATGGGCTTTGCTGGTCCCCGTGCAACCGCCGGGCACCGGCTGGCCGTTGGCGATTAGTGGCTGGCATCCGCTGGGATTGCCGACGCTTGCGCCCGCGCAGAATTGGCTGCTGCCGCAATCGCTGTCCCGCTGGCAGGCGGGGAGGCAAGCTCCGCCATTGCAAAAGGGCGCAGGGGCCAAGCAGGCGTTGGTCGTGCCCGATCCGAAGTTGCCATCGCACCCGTTGCAGACGCCGGTCGCGCTGGCGCAGGTGAGTCCATCACAGTCGGCGTTGTTGTGGCAAAAGCCGCAGTAGCCCGTGGAGAAGGAGCAGGAGGGCGCGCCCGCGCTGCCGCAGGCGTGGTTTGCGCCACCGCCGAAATTGCCGTTGCACGCCACGCAGGATCCTGCCGAGGGACCAAACGTGACGCAGACCGGAGCGTTGGCCGCAAGGCAGGATCCGGCGAGTCCGGTGCCGAAGTCGCCCGTGCATTTGGGGATACAAGCGTCGCTGGCGCCCGAAATATCGCAACCCGGAAGCGGCGCGGATGAACATTGGCTAAAATCGCTGGGCGTGCACTGGCTGCAAACGTGCTTGACCGAATCGCACACGGAACCGAGCGGGCTGCCGTTGCAGTCAGTGCCGCTCGCGCAGCAGACCGTCTCGGTGAGAACGCTGTCCGAAGCGACGAAGTTGACGATCTCGTGTTTCGACTGCTGACCGCCCGTGGAGCCTGTGAAACCCATGAAAAAGGGCTTGTTGTTAAAGACCGTGGCGAGGTTCAGCTGGTTGTAAGTGATTTGTGGCGTGGCGGGCTTGGTCGAGCTTTGCGTCACGTAGATTTTGAAGGTCGTGTTGGCGGCGGTGTAGTCGATCCAAACAAAGAAGGGTTGCGCGGGGATCGCCGTTCCGTTGGCACTGTTCCAATTCTTCATCGAAAAGGCCGGCGTAAACCGCGCTAGATGGTTCGACGGATCGCCATTCTTCACGATGGCAACGTGGTTGTCATCGGAATCAAATCCATTGTTGAAGGTGTCCATTTCGACGATGACGCTCGGCGAAATGGGCACAAGTGTGCCGTGATCGGTGCCATTGGTTCCGTAACCGATCCCCTCGCCAGGGTTGCCGAGCGCTTTCACGCCGCGGGGATCGTTGTGCATAACAAACGCCATACCGTCGGCGCCGTTGGGCTTGGTGGTGGTGATTTTGAGCTGCAGCTGAACGTGAATATCGCCCGATGATGAGAGCGGCGCGAAGTAAAAGAGCGATCCGTTTTGGTTGCTCTGATCCGGCGTAATGAGCAGGTCCGTCCCGTTGAGCGTGGCAGAGCCGTTGAGCTGGAAGTTGGGAAGAAGTGGGCCGCCCTCGTAACAGATATCGGTCCGCGCGGCGGCATCCCGCACAACAAGGAGAGCTACACAAGAGGCGATGCTCATCGCGGTGCGCTTCATGACTTAAGTCTCCTCTTCCGAAACCACTTCGACGCGCCGGTTGTGGGCGCGGCCGACCTCGTTTTCGTTCGAGTGGATCGGCCGCTCATCAGCGTAGCCCTTGGCCGTGAGGTGACCTTTGGGCACGCCGTGATTTTCCAGATAGGCCCGCACAGCGTTGGCGCGATGGTCGGACAATTGGATATTTTTCTGCCGCGTTCCGACGCTGTCGGTGTGGCCTTCGACGCGCAGGTGAGCGAGCTCGGGATGCGCGACGATGACCTCCGCGAGCTGATTGAGAATGCCGAAAGAGGATCTTTCGATGGTCCACCTGTTGTTCGCAAAATTCACTTCGGCTCCCAACTTGATGCGTGAATGAATCGTGCGCTCACGCTGAATGGTGACCTGTTGCGGTTGAGCCACTGGGCAGCCGTGGTTTTCGGCAGGTCCCGGTACGTTCGGGCAGTTGTCCACCACGTCGGGAACTCCATCACCATCGGAGTCCTTGTCATCGGGATTTGGAGGAGGCACAGCCTTGACCAGCGCCACAATGGGCTGCGGGCAGTCGGGAGCCGCTGGACAGGCGGCCACTGGCTTGGGTTCCGGGCATATCGGCGCCGATATCGGTGGAGGCGGTGCCGACGGCACTGTTTCGGCTCTTTCGTTCGCCGGTCGCCAGGCGACACCTAAAATGCCGCGGTAGGCGGGGACACCCGGCAGTTGGCCTAGGCCTGCACCGGCCAGCGCAAACGCCTCGAGCGTTGGCGTTCCTAGATCGTGACGCGCGCCAAGGAGCGCTTCGAATCCCAACGGTACGTTCGCGGTGAGTGGCACACCCATGCGCAGAATGGCTTCTGGCCGCCAAGGGGAGGTGGCGATCATCGCTGAGGCTGCCGCGGAGAATTGGTTGCCAAAGCGGCGCACGTCGAGCGTCTGCGTGCCACGCAAGCGCGCTCCGATGTCCATCGAAAGCATCATCGGCCCAAACGCGCGGTCCACCGAAACTTCTGGTTCGACGGAGAGACCGCCCGAAGCCGCGCCACCCAGCGCGGCGGGCGACCCGATGGGAAGTCCCAGAGAGAGCCGCGTCGAAAGGTCCAGCGTGCTATCACGCGCGGTCGAGAGCCACCCATAGCGGAACGCAAAAAGTGGATTGCCCAAACCGGAAGATTCGAGGGTCGAAACGCCGAAAGCGGAGAGATCCGCGCCGGTCTGCCAGGCGATCAGCGGAATTTCGGCCTCGATTTCCAAGCGATCGGTGAGCGCGAAAGCACCGAAGAGATGCGTGGTCAGGCGAGCGGAAATGAGCGCACCCGCTGTGGCCCCGTTGACGCGGACGACGAGCGGATCCTTCTCTCCGTGGGTGGCCACGCCGAGCCGGAGCACGCGCGCTGGCAACGTTCGACCGCTGCTGACGATGAGTGAGTCGACCGCGGCGGGATCCAGCGAGAGCTGCTCGAGATCGAACGCCGGGTTGGCGTGTGCCGGAAGCGTTGTGGCGAGGAGCAAGGTGCCAAAAGCGACCAGGGAATTTTTCATGCCCGGTGTTTTGGGGGAGGAGAAGGCAAAAGGCAAGTTCTTGGGGGAGGCACGACACGATTGTGAGACGGAGCTGCGAAGGCCGATAGTTGCCCGCCAGCACTGCCACCAGTCCTGTCAAGCGCGGTCCACGGAGCTTTCGATGCCGGCCATGACCGATTGAACGGTTACTTATTTTTAAATACTATATTTAAATATGCAAGGCATTCGTGGTGCGTGAGCGTCGCCCTGATTCCGTGCGAGTCACCGCCGCGGATGGAAGCTTTCTTCACGATTTGCGAGAAAAAAGCGAAGGGTGAATAGGGGTTTTGTAACTGTTAAAACTTCACGTCGACAGGAGTGTGTCGCTCGGTTGTGGTGTTGTCGCCGAGTTGGCCGCGGCTGTTGTCGCCCCAGCATTTAAGGCCACCGGTGATCGTTACCGCGCACGCGTGATGGTCGCCGGTTGATACGGCCGTGACGCCAGAGGTCAGACCTAAAACATCGACGGGGATCGTGTGATCGGTCGTGGTGTTGTCGCCGAGTTGGCCGACGCGGTTGTCGCCCCAGCATTTAACGCCGCCGCTGGTTGTTACCGCGCATCCGCCACCGCTGCTCACCGATACTGCACTTACCCCAGAGGTCAGTCCGACGATATCGAATGGGTTCTGGCCTGATCCGGCTATCCCGAACCCCCAGCATTTAAGGCCGCCGCCGGTTGTTACCGCGCACGCGTCACCATCGCCGTTGGCTGATATTGCGCTAACCCCAGAGGTCAAGCCCCAATCGACGGGGCTCCTGGTAACAGGACGGGTGATATCGCCCCAGCATTTGACGCCGCCAGAAGTCGTCAGCGCGCACGTGTGATAGTAGCCGAGCGATACCGCGCTGACGCCAGAAGTCAGCCCCAGAACATCGACGGGGCTCTTCCGATCAGTTGTGGTGCCGTCGCC
>JAHFDP010000087.1 GCA_023248955.1 Deltaproteobacteria bacterium | reverse complement strand
ACATTGACAATAAGAAGCGACTGATTCGCTACAACTTTTTCTTGGACGAACCGAATCAGGGCCGCGATGCGATTTACGGCCTCGACGTTTCCATTATGAAGTTGGTCAACGTTTTTAAGAGCGCCGCGCAGCAATACGGCACCGAAAAGCGCGTGATTCTTTTGCACGGTCCGGTGGGATCGTCGAAGTCGACCATTGCGCGGCTCCTCAAGAAGGGCATGGAGGCCTATTCGCGTGTGCCGGAAGGCGCCGTTTACACGTATTCGTGGCTGCTCGAGAAGGGCGTGGGGGCTGAAAAGCGGCACGAGGAGATGCCTTGCCCGATGCACGAAGAGCCGTTGCATCTGATCCCGCATGATTATCGCGAGCGCGTGTATGCGGAGCTTTGTCCGCCGACCGCAGACTCCCACATTCCCGATACCGGCGACCTCTGTCCTGCTTGTCGCTATGTATGGAAAGATTTAATGGCGCAGTATGGCGGCGATTGGCAGAAAGTGATTTCGCACGTGAAGGTGAAGCGGTTGATTCTCTCTGAAAAGGATCGCGTGGGCATTGGAACGTTTCAGCCCAAAGACGAGAAGAATCAAGATTCCACCGAGCTGACGGGCGATATCAATTATCGAAAAATCGCTGAATATGGTTCGGATTCCGATCCGCGGGCCTTTAACTTCGACGGCGAATTCAACATCGCCAACCGTGGCATCGTGGAGTTTATCGAAGTGCTCAAGCTGGACGTGGCGTTCTTGTACGACCTGCTCGGGGCGTCGCAAGAGCACAAGATCAAGCCAAAGAAGTTTCCGCAGACCGATATCGACGAAGTCATTCTCGGGCATACCAACGAGCCCGAATATAAGAAGCTTCAGAACAACGAATTCATGGAAGCGCTTCGCGACCGCACGGTGAAGATCGATATCCCGTACATCACCAGGCTCGCGGAAGAAGTGAAGATTTATGAGAAGGACTACAACAGCCGCCGCATTCGCGGAAAGCACATCGCGCCCCACACGCTGGAGATGGCGGCCACCTGGGCGGTGCTCACGCGACTCGAGGAGCCCAAGAAGCACAACCTCACCGCGTTGCAAAAGCTCAAGCTCTACAACGGCAAGACGCTGCCTGGTTTTACCGAGGACAACATCAAAGAGCTGCGCAAGGCCAGCCCACACGAGGGCATGGAAGGCATTTCGCCACGCTATATTCAGGATAAGATTTCGAATGCACTGGTGTCCGACAAGGGCGAAGGGTGTGTCAATCCCTTCATGGTGCTCAATGAGCTAGAGGCGGGTCTCCGTCACCACTCGCTGATTTCCGCCGAGGAGACGCGCAAGCGCTACCGCGAAATGCTCGGCGTGGTGAAGCAGGAGTACGAGGACATCGTTAAAAACGAAGTGCAGCGCGCGATTTCCGCGGATGAAGACGCCGTTGGCAAGTTGTGCGGCAACTACATCGACAACATCAAGGCCTACACGCAGAAGGAGAAGGTCCGCAACAAGTACACCGGGCTTTATGAGGAGCCGGACGAGCGGCTGATGCGTGCAATTGAGGAAAAGATTGAAGTCGCCGAGAGCCGCAAGGAAGACTTCCGCCGCGAGATTATGAATTACATCGGCGCGCTGGCTATTGAAGGAAAGACCTTCAATTACCGCACCAATGAGCGGCTGCACCGTGCGCTCGAGCTGAAACTCTTCGAGGATCAGAAAGACTCGATCAAGTTGAAGAGCCTGGTCTCGTCGGTGGTCGATAAAGAGACGCAGGAAAAGATCGACGTGGTGAAAGATCGCATGGTGAAGAATTACGGTTATTGCGAAATCTGCTCGACGGACGTCCTCAATTTCGTCGCCAGCATCTTCGCGCGTGGCGACACCAAGGAATGACCCTTGCCGCTCAAGATTCGCCAGGATCACAATCGCTTTCGAGAGATTGTCCGCGGTCGAATTAAGGACAATCTCAAGAAGTACATTCAAAAAGGGGAGATGATCGGCAAACGCGGAAAGGACACGATTTCGATTCCGTTGCCGACCATCGATATTCCCCATTTTTCGTTTGGGCATCAGGAGCAGGGCGGCGTGGGGCAGGGCGAGGGCGAGCCAGGTACCGTGTTGGGGCCGGGGCAGGTCGAGCCCGGGCAGGGGCAGGCTGGCGAGGGCGAAGGCGAGCACCAACTGGAGGTCGATCTCTCGCTCGACGAGCTGGCCGCTATTCTTGGTGAAGAGCTCTCGCTTCCGCACATCGAGCCGAAGGGGCAGAAGCAGATCGAGAACTACAAAGTCCGGTACACTGGCATTAATACGACCGGCCCGGAGTCGCTGCGCCACTTTAAACGCACGTATAAGCAGGCACTGCGGCGGCAAATATCGAGCGGTACGTATGATCCATCGAATCCGGTGATTATTCCGACCAAAGCCGACCGTCGCTACCGCACTTGGAAATTAACGCCGCAGCCAGAAAGCGCGGCCGTTATCGTCTACATGATGGACGTGTCCGGCTCCATGGGCGACGAGCAAAAAGAGATCGTTCGCGTGGAGAGTTTCTGGATCGATACCTGGCTGCGCTCGCAATACAAAGGCCTCGAATCGCGCTACATCATTCACGACGCCGTGGCGCGCGAAGTCGATCGGGAGACGTTTTTTCATACCCGCGAATCGGGCGGGACGATGATCTCCAGCGCCTATCGGCTTTGCCATGAGATCATGGATGCCGATTACGATCACTCCAATTGGAACATCTATCCCTTTCATTTTTCCGATGGTGATAACTGGTCCGCCGATGACACACGCACCTGTGTGGAGATCCTCAAGAACGACCTGTTGCCGCGGGTGAACCAGTTTGCCTATGGGCAGGTGGAAAGCCCCTACGGCTCGGGACAATTTATTAAAGATCTGCGCGAGGCCTTCGACGGCTCGGAGCGGGTGGCGCTCTCGGAAATTGCCGATAAAGACGCCATTTACGGTTCGATAAAAGATTTTCTCGGGAAGGGGAAATAATGACGCTCCCAGCCCGGCTGCACGATATTAAGCGCGAAATCGAGGGTTACGCGCGGACCTTCGGCCTCGATTTTTACGACGTGATTTTTGAGGTCATTACCTACGACGAGATGAACATGGTAGCGGCCTATGGCGGGTTTCCGAACCGCTATCCGCACTGGCGCTGGGGGATGGAATACGACCAGCTTAGCAAGGGCTATGAATATGGGCTCTCGAAAATTTATGAGCTCGTGATTAATAACGACCCTTGTTATGCCTATTTAATGGAATCAAATATGGACGTGGACCAGAAGATCGTCATGGCCCACGTCTATGGACATTGTGATTTCTTTAAAAACAATTTCGCCTTTCAGGCTACCAACCGAAAAATGATGGACGAGATGGCCAACCACGCCACGCGCGTGCGGCGCATCATCGACAAACTAGGCGTGGAGAAGGTCGAGGACTTCATCGATCGCTGTCTGTCGCTCGAGAACCTCATCGATCAGCACGCGCCTTACATCAAGCGGACCGCGACGCCGACGCCGGACAACGAAGTTCCGCAGGAAGCGCATGGATTCAAGAATGACCGCGAATACATGCAGCAGTTCATTAATCCGCAGGCGTTTCTCGATCAGCAGCGACGGAAATTAGAGACGGAACGGACACGCGCCAAGAAATTTCCGGAACATCCGGAGCGGGATGTTTTGCATTTCATCTTGAAGCACGCGCCGCTCGAGCGCTGGGAGTTCGACATCGTCTCTATGCTGCGCGAGGAGGCCTACTATTTTGCGCCGCAGGGGCAGACCAAGATCATGAACGAGGGTTGGGCTTCGTTTTGGCACTCGACCATTATGACCACGCGCGCGCTGCGTGATGACGAAATTATCGATTATGCCGATCACCATGCAGGTACCATGGGATCGCGGCCCGGCGCGCTGAATCCCTATAAACTTGGCATCGAGCTTTATCGCGATATCGAGGACCGCTGGAACAAGGGGCGATTTGGAAAAGAATACGACGAATGCGACGATTTGCGCGCCCGTCGGAATTGGGATCAGAAGTTGGGGCTGGGGCGGCAAAAGATTTTCGAGGTACGCAAGCACTACAACGACGTCACGTTTATCGACGAATTTTTGACGATTGATTTCGCGATGGAACAAAAGCTCTTTGTTTACGAGTTCAATGAAAAGGGCAATCGCTGGGAAATCGCCACGCGTGAATTTGCCAAGGTGAAGCAAAAACTATTGCAGCAGCTCACCAATTTTGGGCAGCCCATTATCGAGGTTGTCGACGGGAATTTCGAGAACCGCGGCGAGATGCTGATCGGGCACAAGCACGATGGCGTTGATCTGCGGCCTGACTACGCCAAGGATACACTGAAGAACCTGACCTCGCTTTGGCGACGGCCGGTGAACTTGGTTACGCACCGCGACGGCAAAGGGATCATGCTGCGCTTTGATGGTAAGGAGCACAGCGAGAAGAAGGTGGATCTTTAAACCGAGGGCCCGTGGTTTCCAATCGGTGGTTTGCGTTGACTCTGCTGGGGGCTTGCACGGGTGCGCCGGTGCCGGTTTTGGGCGTGGGGGCGAGCAGGACCTCGATGACGCCCGCGATCACGACGGCGACGGCGATCCCTGTTTCGACCGCGACTACACCCGAGATTTCTGCTCGTATTTCACGCAAAAACTCTCCCGCGGGAACGCTGATAGCGGCAGGAATTTCATCGTCGGAGTTTGACGAACTCGCGCGCGCGCTTGATGGGATCGTGGATTTTCGGAAGTTGCGGCCTGGTGATCGATTTGGTTGGCGGCGCGAACCGCAGGGGCGGATCGTCGAGGGTCACGTTGAGCTTTCCGCGGCGCCGCTGAGCGAAATTCGATTCGATCGGCAGGTTGGCGTGCTCGTCGGCCATCGGCGCGAGCCGGCTTTGCACACCGAAATTGCACGGCTCGAGCTGACCGTGGACCATTCGCTCTATCAGGCGTTTGTCGATGCGCACGAGGATCCGCAGCTGGCGGTGGAGCTCGCTGATGTTTTGGCTTGGGACGTCGATTTTTACGTCGATCCGCGACCGGGCGATCGGGTGCGTGCGGTGGTTGAGAAGGTACTCACGCCCTCGGGCGCGCTGGTGCGCTACGGCAGGGTTCTCGCGGTGGAATACGCCGGTGCAGTTGCGCACAAGAAGCTGTTCTATTTTTCGCGTCCCCCCACCCTGACCCTCCCCCGTAAAGGGGGAGGGGATTTTGAGACCCTCCTCCCCAGAAAGGGAGGGGATTCGGATAATGGCTACTACGACGAATCTGGCCGCGCCTCGCAACGCGCGTTTCTGAAATCACCGCTCAAATACGCGCACGTCACGAGCCATTTCGGCATGCGGTTTCATCCCGTGCTTCACTACAACAAGGCGCATCAAGGTGTGGATTACGCCGCCGCTCTCGGTACGCCCGTGTGGGCGGTCGGTGATGGATCGGTGACGCGCGCGGGTTGGGCCGGCCCCTGCGGGAAGTCGGTCGAGGTTCGCCACGCCAATGGGCTGACCTCGGTCTACTGCCACCTCTCCGCGATCGAAACGCACACCGGCGCCCATGTTTCGCAGAAACAGGTCATCGCCCACTCCGGCGCGACGGGGCGCGTGACCGGGCCGCACCTACACTATGCGTTGAAGCGCCGCGGACATTTTATCAATCCGCTGTCCGTGAAATTTCCGCCCGGATTGCCGGTGCAAGCCTCGGAGCTAGCCGTTTTCCAAGAGCGAAAAACGGCGCTCCAGTTTCGGATGGAGGAACAGCTTGCGATGGCTGCCCCTCCAGGCGCGCGGTGACTACCGACGAATCAACTTGATCGCCAGATCCGTTCCCATCTTTTGTCCGTACGCGAGCTGAATCGCCAGCCCGGCCAACGGCTCTATGTAGCGCGCATTCTTGAGCGGCCCCGCATCGACCGGCTCGAAGCCGATGTCCGCGATCAGTTTCTTCACAACATCTTTCGCCGCTGCGTCGTCGCCACAATAAAAGACCGTCGCGTTCTGCTCGCCAATCTTTGGCCCGGCAACTACCTGCGCGAGAACGTGGTTGAACGCCTTCACGACCTTCGCATCGCTCGCCCACTTGGCGATCTCTTCTGCTCCCGACGTGTTGTGCCCGACCGCAAGCGACATGTCCGCCGCCAGTGGATTGGTGCAATCGATGATCACTTTGCCGGTGAGCGGTCCCGCCGATCGCAGCGCCTCTTGAACGCTACCCCACGGCGTGGCGAGCAGGACGACATCGCTAAATTTCACAGCTTCCGCGACGGTGCCGCTCTGCGCGCCGTGGCCAGCAGCCTTGGCCGCCGCTTGCGCTTTGCCCGCGTCGCGCGCGCTGAAGAAGACGCGATTGTCGCGCGCCGCCCACGCTTTGCCGAGCCCGCCGCCCATGTTGCCCGTGCCGATGATTCCGATTTTCATTGTGGTCTCCGTGTAACGAGTTGCGGCCTTGGATGCGCGAATGGTGTCAAAGGATTCGAGGGGAGAAGGTGGGCATGGTTGGGCGATGTGGCAACGGGAAGGAAAAATGTCGATGAACCAAGTCTCACGAACTGCCGATTAATCGACAGTTCTTCAGTCATAAAGAGCTTCGCGCCGCGGATAGCGGCCCGATTTCTTGAGCTTCACCGCCCGCCGGGAGAGGTAGCGCTCCATCGCGCGATCGTACCCCTCCTCCTGGCGCATCACTGCCGCCGCGCCTTCTCGATCTGCAGTGCCTTCGCGCCACGCTGTTTCCCATGCGCCGCGATAAACGCCTCCGCGTGCTCCGGTGCCACGTGCACAAACGCGTGACTTCGCCGCCGATCGACCGCGCGCACCGACTCCGCCGGCACGCCCGCCGCTTCCGCGAGCGCTGCACCAAGGGCCGCCGCTTCGAGGCCGTCATCGGATCCGAGATTCACGTAGAGCCGCACACCATTCGGAGCATCGCTCGATTTTTCTGGAGCCGCTGTGCTCGCCTTTTCACGCCGCGGCCGAAGCTCGCGTGACTTGCGTCGCTCCTTGGCATCGCCATGCTGATGCTCTTTCTGCTCCAGCACCGTGCGCGCCTCCTCGGTCGTCATGAGTGCGTGCTTCTTCTCCATGCGGTGGTGCTGGAAAAAATATTTGAGCGCGTACGCCACCAGCATGTTGCCTTCGCCGCTCGCCGCCAAATCCTCAGCCAGCGGCAAAAACGCCTCGAAGGCCTGACCGCTGCGCATCGCTTCTTTCAGCTCGCGTGTGTGGTGATCGGTCCAAAGTTTTCGTGCTTCCTCGGGCGTGGGCAATTTCTTCTCCTCGAACACGATGCCAAATTTTTTCTGCAGCGCGGTGAGCCCCATGATGTCGCCGCCGCCCATCAGGCTCACCGCCACGCCGCTCTTGCCGATGCGGCCGGTGCGACCGACGCGGTGCAAGTAGACCGCGGGATCCTCGGGCAGCGAATAGTTGATGACGTGCGAAAGATCGCTGATGTCGATGCCGCGCGCGGCGATATCGGTGGCCACCATGAAACGCACTTCGCCGCGCTTCACTTTCGCCATCACCCGCTCGCGCTCTTTTTGCGGCAACTCGCCGTTGAGCAGCTCGGCGTCGAGGCCGTGCTTGTTGAGCACCGCGCAGACCAGACCGCTGTCCGATCGCGTGTTGCAGAAGATGATGGCGCTCTCGGGATTTTCCAGCTCGATCAGGTAGAGCAAGTTGCGCGGCTTCGGGTACGCCTCGACGGTCGGGTAGAGAAGATTCCGAATACCGGCTACTGAATAGTCATCGCCAGACAAGAGGTGCGTTTCGGGATCGCGCAGATAGCTCTTGATGATCTGTTCGATGTCCGGTGGCACCGTGGCAGAGAAGAGCAGCGTCTGTCGCGACCGAGGCAGCGCCTCGAGAATGCGCGTCACGTCTTGGAAGAAACCGGCGTTGAGCATCTCGTCGGCTTCGTCGAGGACGACCGCTTGCAACGTGTCCAACTTCAGCGTCCCGCGCGAGATGTGATCCTGCACGCGCCCTGGTGTGCCGACCACAATCTCCGCGCCGGCCTTCAGTTCGTCGAGCTGCTTGCCCATCGCTGCGCCGCCGTAAATCGCCGCCACGCGCAGGTCCTTGTGCTTGGCCAGTTCGGCGAGCTCTTGCGACACTTGCAACGCCAACTCGCGCGTGTTGGTTAGCACCAGCACGCGCAGCTCGCGAATGCCGGCCGGAATTTTTTCCACCAGCGGAATACCGAAAGCCGCGGTCTTTCCGGTGCCCGTCTTGCTGCGAACGATGACGTCACGCCCGGCGAGAATGGGACCAAGCACACGCGCCTGCACCGGCGTTGGCGCGGTGTATCCTTTGTCGGCCAAGGCGCGGCGCAGCTCACGAGAGAGGTGCAGGTCGTCGAAGGTGGCGAGCGCGGTGTAGTCGCTTGGAGTTGCGTCGGGTTGACTTGACATTTTGGCGTTTTGACTTGTTGTCGCGCGTTGTATAGCACTTCGCTCGGTAAAAGCCTTGAGCAACCATGCCTCGCGCTCATAAATCCGCGAAACCGCCAGCGCCCCCGCCGCCGCCTGAATCTGCGGGCGAATCCGAAATCATTGAGCCGGACCTTGTTCCGGAAATGCTAGCGGATGCCGATCTTCCCGAGTCGCCGGTCGCCAAATCGCGTGCGCTGGCTCCGCGTCGCTCGCCCGGCCCTCTGGCCGTCTCCGATCCGCTCGCGCGCTACATGGCCGACGTTTCGCGCCATCCATTGCTCACGCCCGAGGAAGAACACGCGCTCGCCGAGCGCTACGTCAAGACCGGCGACGTCCAGGCCGCCTTTCGCTTGGTCACGGCGAATCTGCGGCTGGTGGTCAAGATCGCTTACGACTATCGCCGCGCTGCATTCAATATATTGGACCTGGTGCAAGAGGGAAACGTCGGCCTGATGCAGGCGGTGCGCAAGTTTGATCCCTACCGCGGCGTCAAACTCAGCACCTACGCGGCCTGGTGGATTCGCGCCTACATCCTTCGCTATCTGATGGAAAATTGGCGGCTGGTGAAACTCGGCACCACGCAGGCCCAGCGCAAACTTTTTTTCAATTTGAAGAAGGAGCGGCAGCGGCTCGCTTCGCTGGGCATCGAGCCCGAGACGAAAATGTTGGCCGATCGCCTCGACGTTTCCGAGGAGGATGTGCAGGAGATGGAGCAGCGGCTCGGCAATGAGGAAGTGGCCCTCGATGCACCGCTGTCCCCCGATTCGAAATCCACCGGCGAGGATCGCCTCGCGCACGGCGGAATGGGCGCCGAAGAGTCGCTGGGTGAAGAGGAGTTGCGGCGCGTGTTTCGGGAAAAGCTGGCACAGTTCGCCCAGAAGCTCGACGAGAAAGAGCGCTACATCTTTGAGCAGCGCCTCACCGCTGACGCGCCGTTGACGTTGCAGGAGATCGGCGATCACTACAAAGTTAGCCGCGAGCGCGCGCGCCAACTGGAAGCCAAGCTCATCGATCGTTTGCGCGAATACGTGCGCAAAGAGCTGCCCGACTTTGCCGACCTGGAGATTCGAAAAGTATGAACGCTGGGCATCCCCTTCTCACGCCGCGCATCGGGCTGCCGATCCTCGGGCTGCTGGCGGTGCTCAACATTCCCTTCGCGCATCTCTGGCTGCGCGGTGCCGCGCCGGTCACTGCCGCCGCTCCCTTCGCTGACGATTTCGGCCGCGAAAAAATCGGCGCCAACTACAGTTCGAGCGGCGGCGACTGGAAAATCCAACGCGGCGAGCTCTACGCACCCGGCGTGAAAAACAATCCGCTGTGGCTCTCCGTCGCGCTGCCCGCCAACGTGGTGGTGGAATTCGACGCGCGCTCCGAGAGCGCCGCCGGCGATCTCAAGTGCGAAATTTTCGGCGACGGTCGTGCCCACGCCTCGGGGTACATCCTGGTGCAAGGCGGGTGGAACAACACCATCTCGGTCATCGCGCGCCTCGACGAGCACGGCACCGATCGCAAGGAGCGCCGCGATACGCGCGTCGAAAAAGGCCGCACCTACCATTGGCGCATCGAGCGCAAAGGCGGGCTGCTCCGCTGGTACGTCGACAACGCGCTCTTCATGGAATTCCTGGATCCTGCGCCGCTTTCCGGCCGCGGCCACGATCGCTTGGCCTTCTCCTCGTGGGACAGCGATCTCTACTTCGACAATTTGCGAATCGAAGCGCTGTAGCCGCGCCGCGCTCGCGCGTGGTAAAACGTCGGCTTCCTAACGTTGTTGAAAGGAAGACACATGCGCGCATCGTGGAAGATTTTGGCGGCGGTTGCATTGCTCGCGGCTTGCAGCACAAGCACCTCGGACAACAGTGGCACCACGGGTGTCGGCACGACCGGCGGTACCAGCGGCGGAACCACCGGAGCAACGACCGGAGCAACGACCGGTGGCACGACAAACGCAACCACCGGTGGCACGACAAACGCAACCACCGCCGGAACGACGGCTAGCGGAACCACCAGCGGCGCAACGCTGACCGTCGTCAATGGCTGCCAGGCCTCTTCCTATGAGGATCACACCGCGACGGACGACAGCCGCGCCATTACCCCATGGGATACGTCGCTCGGCACCAAATGCGTGACCATCAAAGTCGGCCAAAGCGTGACCTGGGCGGCTTCGTCCGGGCACCCGCTGGAGGCGCACGGCGGCGATTCCGGAAATCCAATTCCGAGCGCGACCAACTCAACTACGGTTGCCTTTCCTGCCGCTGGCGTTTTCGGATTCGACTGCGCCTTTCACCACTCGCTCATGCAGGGCGCGGTGCACGTGGTGCCGTAACGTCGTGGCGCACGCGTAAGCAGATTTTTAGGAGGTTTCGTGCGCATGCGTCTCCTGCTGGCTGGCCTACTCTTGGGGGCAGCTTGCCGCGATCCGGCGGCAAAGGTTTCTAAAGCGAATCCCGAGCCCGCGTGGGCGGTGTCGGCACTGTCGGCCTTTTTCGACACGTCCGTCGCCAACGACCGGCTCTCGGTTTTCCAAAACTATGCGGTCGCCCAAGACAGTGTCGTGCACTACGCATCGCTCAGTCTGAGCCACGCCGCGACCATGACGCTCGAGGGTGGCGCTGCCCTCACCACCGACAGCGCGGTCCAAGTGACGGGTAGCTCCACGATCTTTGCCAAGGCCAAGAGCGTGGGCGCGATCTCGGGAGGGCTGGGTGTCGCGATCAGCGCCGGGTCGATGTCGATCGAATCCGGCTCAACCATTTCCGCCTCGGCGCCGACCGATCTGGGATCGGGCGGCGGAAGCGGTTGGGGCGACGTGGGGTGCACCGGCGCCAATTGCGGCGCGGCCGGTGGCGGTGCCATCCGGATCACGGTGGCCGGAATGCTTACACTCAATGGATTCATAACCGCCCGTGGAGGCGCTCCCGACCTCAAGAGTTGTCGATTAATTGCCATCGACAACTCTTGCCATTGAAGGGTCGGGCCGCCGCCCGCCCCTCTGCGCCGAGTGAATCGGCGCATTCACCCCACCCGCCGCCGCGCTCAAGATTGCGCGTCGGACTGAAGAGCTGCCGATTAATCGACAGCTCTTCAGCCAAAACGGCGGTGGTGGTGCCGGCGGATCAATCTACGTCACTACCGGAACGCTCACGGGCACGGGTGCGTTCAACGCCGATGGTGGCGCGGCCCGCACCGGCGGCAGCTACGGCGGCGCGGGCGGCGGCGGACGGATTGCTGTCTCGGCCGCGGTGCACAGCGTGGATCTCACCACCGAGAGCGTCAGCGGCGGAAACGGCAGCGCGCCCGGCGCCGGCGGGACGGTCGTTTCGAACTGAATCGGATCGTGATAGTGCCGCGTTCGGATGAACCGCCGCACGCTATCGCCGCCGCCGGCACTCGTTTTCAGTGGCCTCGTTGCACTCTTCTTTTGTGCTTCAACCGATGCCATCGCAAACGGGAACCAACGCGTTCGCTTTTCCTACCTGCGGGCGATCGGTGCGGAGCGTTGTCCCAACGCGGAGGTGGTCCGTGACGCGGTGACGACGCTCCTAGGCTACGATCCTTTCGACGCTTCGGCGGGCGCCAGCGTGGTGGCTGAGGTCGAGCCCGCGTCGCCGGGTCTTCGGGCGCGCGTTCGCATGGTCAACGAATCGGGAGAGCAAGGTGTGCGGGAAATTCTTTCTCCACGCAACGATTGCGACGCATTGGCCGCGGCGATGGAGCTAGCCATCGGCATCGCGGTCGATCCTATTTGGAGTGTGGTTTCGTCTGACAGGCTGCCCAAAAAGTCCTCCGCTCCGCTCGAGGCGCCTCTCGTCGTTTCCCCATCGTCTCAGGTTGTCGAGCCGTTGGCGGCCTGGGCGGGTGTCAGCGGCCTCGTCGCGCTCGGCGCCGCGCCAGGAACGGCTTATGGAGCGATCGCACATGTGAACGCCGCACGCGGTGTCTACTCGTTGGGTCTCGAGGGCCGCACTGATCTGCCCGCCTCGGTTGCCGTTGACGGTGGTTCGGTCAAGAGTGCGCTCTT
>JAHFDP010000019.1:51509-55136 GCA_023248955.1 Deltaproteobacteria bacterium | reverse complement strand
AGATGTCGATCCGGTTGTTCGAATCGCTACCCGAGCGCCAACGGCCGGGCCAGATGCGACAACTTCTCGCTGGCGCCCAGACGCCACAGCCGCCGTAGCTCCCGAAGAAGTGCTTCGAATGCACCGGCGAGCACGTAACGGGTCTCGATAAATCGCGCATAAGCCGAGGCGAGAAGATTCGCGAGTCGGTACCGCTCCCGCTGCGTACCGTCGAGATGCGGCCGGTATTGCGCGTGGTGAAAGAGCTCCGCGCGCAATTCGGGTGATGCATGGCGCTGCCCGTGCGCCCACAGATCAAAAAGGACACTTGCGTATTTGTCAACTTCGGCTTGCGCTTCCAATTCGAGCTGCGAGACTGGGCGGCCGATGGTGGCGCGGGAAGCAACGTAGATGAAGTGGCTGACGCCCTCGGCGGCGATGCAGTGAGCGGAGAGGCGAGAAGCGGTCCAGGGGCCCGGTTCGGCCAGGCGATCGAGGACGTCGGTGGCGATGTAGAGACCGATGTCTAGACCGCGAGGGCGCTCGAGGAGAAGAAGCTCCTCGGGGGCGCGTTCGGCGCCGCGGAGCTCGATTAGGCGACTGCGATCGACGAGGAAGTTGGCGGCCCTCAGGGTACGGACGCCGTAAATGTTTTCGAGATTGTCTTGCAGGGCGTTGACGACCCTCGCCCTCGCTGCATGGCCCAGCTTTCGCTTCACTGCATGAACCACTTCTTGCCCACCGATTTCGGGAGCACGCCCTTGTCTACCAAGAGGTCTGCTAGGTGCTCGCTGCCGGTCCGGACGTAGCGTTCGTAGAGACGCAAGAGTCCGCGGTTGCTGGTGACGTGCGTGCGTTCGCTGACTTCCGAGAGCAGGTCGACGATGCGATCGAATTTTTGCGCCAGCTCCGCGAATCGCACATCGCCGAGCATCGATTGGAGATGGCCGTACGCGCGCCCACCCATGGACACGTAGTAGTTGACGTCCACCAGTGAGCGAGAAAGCGAATCGGAGAAGAAGCCGCTGACGAAAAGCGACGTGTCGCCGAGTTTGCGCAACGTCTGAACTTTGCGCTCCTTCGGCTCGGCCAGCGCGCGGGCGAAGAGCACCGTCAGCGGCTCGCGGCTCATGGTTCCGTCGGGCGACGGTTCGTAGAGAGAATCGGTGGAGAGAAAGGTATCGAGCAGGTTCACGAGGTAGAATTCCGTCTCCTCGTGCACCTTGATACGCTGATGTTGCTGCGCGCTCGTCAGCAGCTCCCGGAAAAATTCCCGGACGTCTTTGGTTCCGACAACGCTCTGCCCCACTACCCCTGGTCGATCGCTCACTCAGAACCTCCCGAGACGGCGAACGTGATGCACTAAATATAGCGCTGGTCGGAGGGTCGACCAACTTGTCGAACACGATGGCGAAGACGTCCGCGTGTGCGTCCGCGCCCTCGGCCGCGATTACCGACGCCCGATTACGGCGTGGTTTTGGGAGCTTACGGCAATCGACCGACCTCCCTTGACGCCTAGGAAACGGTGATTATTGTGCAGCTGCCTTGGCACTCACTCATGGCGAGTGCTAACGCAGCCGTTTCTAACCAACACCAATAGGGAGTAGCCAAATGAAGATTCGTCCTCTGCAAGATCGCCTCATCGTCAAGCGCGTCAAGGAAGAAGAGAAGACCAAGGGTGGCATCATCATCCCCGACACCGCCAAAGAGAAGCCTGTTGAAGGCGAAGTAATCGCCGTCGGCAATGGCAAGGTTCTCGAGGATGGCAAGGTGCGTCCCCTCGACGTGAAGGCTGGCGACCGCGTGCTGTTCTCCAAGTACGCCGGAACCGAAATCAAGATTGAGGGAGAAGAGCACCTCATGATGCGCGAAGAAGACATCCTCGGCGTCATCGTTAAGTAGTCCCCAAGTTTCCAATACTTAAAGACGGAGCACAAACATGGCTAAAGACATTATTTTCGAAGCACGCGCTCGTGACACCATTCTCAAGGGCGTCAATACCCTCGCCGACGCCGTCAAAGTCACACTCGGGCCCAAGGGCCGCAACGTGGTGATCGAGAAGTCCTTCGGCGCCCCGACCATCACCAAGGACGGCGTGACGGTTGCCAAGGAAATCGAGCTAGAGAACCGGTTCGAGAACATGGGCGCGCAGATGGTGAAGGAAGTCGCTAGCAAGACTTCCGATGTGGCCGGCGACGGCACCACCACAGCCACCGTGTTGGCGCAGGCGATCTACCGCGAGGGCAGCAAGCTCGTGGCCGCCGGACACAACCCGATGGAGATCAAGCGTGGCATCGAGAAGGCCGTGAGCACGGTCGTCGAGGAGCTCAAGAAGATCTCCAAGCCGACGCAAGGCAAGAAGGACATCGCGCAGGTCGGCATCATCTCGGCCAACGGCGACACCACCATCGGCAACATCATCGCCGATGCGATGGAGAAGGTCGGCAAGGAAGGCGTGATCACCGTCGAAGAGGCCAAGGGCCTGGAGACGACGCTGGACGTGGTCGAGGGTATGCAGTTCGACCGCGGCTACCTGTCGCCCTACTTCGTCAGCGATCCGGAGCGCATGGAGGCGGTGCTGGAAGACCCCTACATCCTCATCAACGAGAAGAAGATCTCGGCGATGAAGGACCTGCTCCCGCTGCTCGAGCAGGTTGCACGCGCTGGCAAGCCGCTGCTCATCATCGCCGAAGAGGTCGAGGGTGAGGCTTTGGCGACGCTGGTGGTCAACAAGCTGCGTGGCACGCTCAACGCCTGTGCCGTCAAGGCGCCTGGCTTCGGCGATCGCCGCAAGGCCATGCTCGAGGACATCGCCACGCTCACCGGCGGCAAGCTGATCGCCGAGGATCTCGGCCTGAAGCTCGAGACGGTGCAGCTCTCCGACCTGGGCCGCGCCAAGCGGATCGTGATCGACAAAGACAACACGACGATCATCGATGGCAACGGCAAGAAAGCCGCCATCGAAGGTCGCGTGAAGCAGATCCGCGCGCAGACCGAGGAGACCACGAGCGATTACGATCGCGAGAAGCTCCAGGAGCGCTTGGCGAAGCTGGTCGGCGGCGTCGCGGTGATCAACGTCGGCGCGGCTACCGAGACCGAGATGAAGGAGAAGAAGGCTCGCGTTGAGGACGCGCTGCATGCAACGCGCGCGGCGGTCGAGGAAGGCATCGTCCCCGGCGGCGGCGTGGCTTACCTGCGCACGCTCAAGGCACTCGAGAAGATGAAGGTCGAAGAGGGCGAGAAGTGGGGCGTGGACATCGTGCGCCGCGCGCTCGAAGAGCCCATTCGCTGGATCGCGCAGAACGGCGGCTGGGAAGGCTCGATCGTCGTGAACAAGGTCAAGGAAGGCACCGGGTCGTACGGCTTCAACGCCGCCACCGGAACCTACGAGGACCTGATCGCGGCGGGCGTGATCGACCCGACCAAAGTCTCCCGCTTCGCGCTGCAGAACGCAGCCAGCGTGGCGAGCCTCATGCTCACCACCGAGGCGATGATCGCGGAGCGGCCGAAGGAAGACCGTGACGCGCCCGCGCAGGGCGGCGGACACGGCGGCATGCCTCCTATGTAAGACGGCCACAAGCCATATTACATTCGATAAGAGATGTATTCGGGGCCGCGTTTCCTTCGGGGAGCGCGGCCCTTTTTTTG
>JAHFDP010000019.1:25251-51409 GCA_023248955.1 Deltaproteobacteria bacterium | reverse complement strand
ACTAGACCGCGTCTGCTGCCGCTCGAAGGGCCGCGCCGGCATTGCTCTCCACCACGCCGCCATGGCAGGGGACGACACGGCTAAGGCCCCGCGTGGTGGATAATTCTCGAATCTGCGCTCGGAGCGCTTGTCTGTCGCTGGTGAAAAGCATCTTGAATACCGGTACGACTTTCGGAGCCGGGCCATTAAAGCCCAGGACCTTCAGAAACAAATTGCCGGATCCTGGCGCGTTGTTCTGCACGACGTCGCAAAAGAGCAGACTCACGCGATCGCTGCTCTTCACGATGCCAACCGGTTCAGCCTTCTTGGTACCCGCAATCGACTCGAACCGAATGGCCGGGTCCGACGGCAACGCCTCGATCGGACCTTCCACCTCCACCTTTTCACGCAGCTTCTCGACGCTCTCTTTCGGCGTGTAGACCTTGACGCCGAGCTTTTCACGAAAGCCGTTGGCATCGACGGCGTGCTGATCGTGGCCGACGACGAGCGCTTCTGGCCGGCCCCAGGCGAGCACTTCGGCGAGCGTCTTTTCATCCAGCGGAACGGCGTGAAAAAAAACCAGACCGCCGGTCGACTTTTTCACGACGCACATGCGCCGGGAAACGGGAAGGCCCGGCACCTGACTGGTCACCGCCCACAAATTGTCGTCGAGCTTTTCGATCGGGCTGTGCGGTGTAACGGTCCACGGACGTCGCGGTTTGGCCATGTGTTCCTCCAGAAAAGTGGCGGCACACTAGCAGGTAGGCCGGGTGTAGGCTTTAGGCCATGAACGACCGCTACTACGATGCGATCGTCCTCGGCCTTGGCGGCATGGGTAGCGCGGTGCTTCACCAACTCGCGCGGCGCGGACTGCGCGTGCTGGGGCTCGAGCAGCACGCACTCGGTCACGCACTCGGCAGCTCCCACGGCGAAACCCGGCTCATTCGCAAAGCATATTTCGAGCATCCAGACTACGTGCCGCTACTTTCTCGCGCCTACACACTTTGGCACGAGCTCGAAGAGGTCAGCGGCGAGCACCTTTTCGAAGACGGCATTGGGCTGGTGATGATCGGTCCAGGCAGTGCTGGCGTTCTCCCCGCGACGCTCGAAGTTGCGCGCACGCATGCGTTGCCCATCACGGCGATCGCGCGCGACGAGTTTACGCGCCGTTTTCCGATGCTCATCCTGCCGACCGGCATGGACGCCTTGTGGGATCGAGAAGGCGGACTGCTCTACGTCGACCGTTGCGTCCGCGCGCAGATCGCCGTGGCACGCAGGCTAGGCGCCCAGATTCACGCGGACGAAGCGGTGCGGGCGTGGAAGCAGATCGGCAGCACCGTACGCGTGGAAACCGAGCACGGCGTTTACGAAACGGAGCGGCTCGTCATCACCGCCGGGGCCTGGAGCGCGCGCGTGCTCGCTGATTTGGCGATGCCACTGCGCATCGTGCGCAAGGTCGCTTTCTGGTTTCCCGCGATCGAGCCAGCGGCGTTTGCGCTCGGAAAATGCCCGACCTTTTTCTTCGATCTGCCGTGGGGCCAGCTCTATGGGTTCCCCTGCCTCGATAAACAAAATGTCAAGATCGCCGATCACCGCGGCGGCCTCTCCATCGACGCGCCAATGCCCGAGCGTCGGCTACTCCCGGGCGATGACACGACCTGCGTCCGTGCGGTGCGCGAATTTTTTCCGGGGCTGGCGCCGGAGCACGTGCGCTTCTCGACCTGCCTCTACACCATGACGCCAGACGAAAACTTCATCGTCGCGCGACACCCGGAGCATGATCGCGTAACGTTCGCCGCCGGATTTTCTGGGCACGGGTTCAAGTTCGCTTCGGTCATGGGCGAGATTCTGTGCGAGCTGGCCCTCGATGGTCGGACGCGACACCCGATCGATTTCTTGCGATTGGACCGGCCCGCCCTTCGCGCCTAAGAGCCCGTCCCTAAGCCCGCGCCACAGCCAGCAGCAGATCGAAGTCCAGCGGCGTCTTCCCATCTGGCCGCTTGTACCGCTCATCCATCCGCCGACCCAACTCGGCCTGCGCCAGATCCTTCATCGCCTCGGGCATCGCCTCAACCTCGGGATGAATAACGTACCCAGAGTCGCGCAAAAACTGCACGCACTCGGCCCCGCTGTCGCGAAGCAGCGTCAACGTTTTCGGCACCACCTTCAGCGGCGTCAACCCCGCCGTCGTCAACCGTGCGCGCAGGTCCGACTCGTCGCGCGGCACCTGGTGCACTTGTGGCGGCAGCATCATGCCCAGATCCCGCGCTGCTTCCTGAGCCACCGTGCTCACCTGCCACAAACTTCGCCACGTCGACGTGATGATGCCGAGCTGGCCGCCGGGCGCCACCAGCTTGGCCACGTTCTGCACGCCTTCCGCAGCTGGCATGTAGGCAAGCCCGAAGCGCAACGTCACCACGTCGAACGCGCGCAGGTTCATGGGATCTTGCGTGAAGTGCTCCATGTCCGCGTGAATAAATTCGATGTGCAGCTCGGCAGCCACCCGCGTGGCTTTGGCGCGTGCTTCATCGATCATGCGTGCGGAGAGATCGACGCCAACCACGCGCTTGGACGCGCCCGCCTGCCGCGCCATCGAGATGAGCGGACCACCATGGCCGCACGCCACATCAAGCAAACGCTGGCCCGGCCGCAGCTCGAGGAGCGCGTGGAGATCATCGTTGATGGTCCCAAACTCGGAATCCCAGACCGCTTCGTAGTCTCCGGCGACGCGATCGAAGAGCGAACCAACGCGAGGTGTGTCCATGCCAAGAGTGTAAACGCGAGCGCCCCGCGTACACTCTTTTCGTCCACTTCTGCGGTATGAACGGGACGCATGTTTTTCGCCCTCGTCCTCTCGGCTGTAGCCGCCGTTCCACCCGGCGCGATTGGGCCGGCTGGCCTGCCAGGCGGCGCGGTGCGAACGGTCGTCCTCGACAATGGACTCACGATTCTCTTGAAGCCGGAACACGCGCGGCCGCTGGTGGCGCTGTTCGCCGCAGTGAAAGGCGGCAGTCGCACCGAGCCGCCCGAGCTGAAAGGGCTGTCGCACTATTACGAGCACTTGGTCTTTCGCGGTGGAACGGCCAAACAAAAAGAGTTGGAGACGCGGCAGCGTTTCGCCGCGCTGGGGACTTTTTACGGCTGGACCTGGAACGACGAAACTGCGTATTACATTGTAGTACCGAGGGAAAAACTCGACGAAGCGCTCTGGCGCCACGCGGATGCGGTGCTCGGACTGCAAGTCACCGCGGAGAAGATCGAGAAGGATCGCCAGTCGATCGTGCAGGAGCTCCACATGCGCGTCTCTGACGATCCCGCGGGCCGCGCCGACTACAACCTCTTCCGCACCGCGTTTGTGAAGCATCCCTATGGCGTGCCCACCATCGGTCTCGAGGACGTCGTGGCGCGCGCGCAGTTGCCGCTCTTCAAGACATTTTACGAGGAGCGTTACGTCCCCAATCAGATCGTGATCGCTGCGGTGGGCGACTTCGATCCCGACGCGCTGACGAAAAAGTTGCGCGACTTGTGGGGCAACGCCAAGCCCGGTCGCGCCACGTTTGATCTCGACCTTGTGGAACCAGAGCAGACCGAGGCGCGCGAGATCGTCGACGCGCGACCGGTGCACCTCTCGCGCGTGCATGTGGGCTTCAAACTGCCTGGCCTCTCCGATCCGATCCAACCGGCGGCCGACCTGGTCCAAGCGATTGTGCTCGACATGGCCGATGCGCGGCTTAAGGAGGCGCTGCGACACCGTCACAACTTGGCGGTGGATCTCTCCGGCGGCGGCGATGGACACCGCGATCCGTCCCTGTTCACCGTGACCATGGGCGTGCGGCCGGGACAGGAGCGCGAAGCGCTTAGCGTCGCCCTGGCTGAATTAGCGGAGCTAACGCGCGAACCGCCGAGCGCCGAGGAGCTGTCGCGCGCGAAGGACAGCGTGCTCTCCCACTTCGTTGCCGCCAACGAGGCCTACGAAGATCAAGCACAGACGCTGGCGCGCCAATCGGCCGAGAGCACGCTCGACGTTTTGGCGCGCTATGCCGACAGCGTGCGGCGACAAACGGCCGAAGATGTGCGTCGCGCGGCCGCAACGCTCTTCGTGGCGCACCACTGCACCGTCAGTGCGGTAGTGCCGGAAAATTCAAAGTTGACATTTTTAGATGTTGTCAAAAACGCAAGTTTGCCGGTGGCTGATCCCGCGCGGCCGCCGACGCCTCCGCGGTCCGCTCCGGTCAAGATCACCGTTCCCGGGGGCCTCGCGCTGGTCACCCAAGTCGATCGCACGGTCCCGCGCGCGACCGCCGTGCTCGCGCTGCGGGGCGGTCTTCTCACGGAAACACCCGCTACGGCTGGCGTGGCGCGGCTCACGATTCGCGCGGTGGAGCGCGGTTCGCAGCATCTCTCGGCCGAGACCTTTCGCACGCGGCTCGACGAGCTCGGTGCGCAGCTCACCGGGCGCGCTGGCGCGGATCTCACCACGCTCACCATCAGCGCCCCCCGTCCGCGCATCGACGAGGCACTCGCGCTGCTGCTCGATGCGGCATTCCATCCGCGACTCGATCCCGCTGAGCTGGACAAGCTCAAGGCCGATCAGCTCGCCGAGCTCAAGGGGCTCGAGGACAACTCTTTCGATTTCACGGACCGTGAATTTCGGGCCGCGATTTTTGGCGACGCCCCGTACGCGCGTCACGTGCTCGGCACCGCGGCGACCGTCACCAAACTCGACGCAAAAGCCGTGGCGGCGTTTCACAAACGCGTCTACGTCCCGGCCAACGCTTCGCTGGTGATGGTGGGCGACATCGATCCCGATCACATCCAGAAACAGGTTACCGCGTTGGCCGCCACCCTCCCCGTGGGACCCGCGCCCCGCCTCGCTTCGCCGCTACCCTCGAGCACCATCGCGAAGTCGGAACGCGCCATCGCCAAACAGGTTCGGCAGACCACCTTCGATCTCGGCCGCCTCGCGCCCGGCGTTGACTCGCCGGAATACATCGCACTGCTGGTGGCGCGACGCGCGCTCGGCAATCGCCTCTTCTACAAATTCGTTTACCAGGACGGACTCGCTTACCGCATGTGGACGCTCTTGCCGCAGACCGTCGGCGTCTCGTCGCTCTCCTTCCAGATGGGCGTGGCGCCGGAAAATTTCGAGCGCGTGCGCGCGGACATCGTGGCAGTCCTCGAAGATTGGGTACCGCATGGCCTCGTCGAGAGCGACCTGGCCGATGCACGCGCCGAGCTGCTCCAACAGTACGTGCTGACGCAGCAGAAAAACGAGGATTGGGCGCTGGCCATCGCCGCTGACGAAGCGCGCGGGCTCGGCATGGAAGCGACGCTAGCCTGGCCTTCCAAGGTGCGCGACGTTTCGCTCGAGGACGCCAACACCGTGTTGCGAAAATATCTGGTACCGAAAGAGTTGACGCTGGTGTTGGTTGGGCCGGCGACGACCCCGGGTGCCGCGAAGTAGCGAGGAACACCGCATGCGAACAACAACGATGCTTCTGATTTTGACGCTGGTCGTGGCCTGTCGATCAACACCGGTGCGACCGAACACGCCCTCGGGTGGAGCCGTGGAAGCGGTCGCGCACGACTATTGGGAAGAGGATCTTCGTCACGATCCGCTCTGGGCGTCGGCGGTCGGCGATCACCGTTACGACGATCGATTGCCCGATCTCGCACCGGCTGAGCATGAGCGCCATCTCGCCGCGCTGCGTGCCCTCGCCGCTCGCGCCCAAGGCATCGAAACATCGGAGCTCGACGGCGAGTCCGCGACCACCGTGCGAGTGCTACTCACCTCCATCGCAACACAAGTGGCGACCGAGGTGTGCCACCGCGAGCTCTGGTCGATCGATCAGCTTGGCGGACCGCAGGAAGCGCTCGGCGAAATGTCGACCGACAATCCAGCGCGTGCGCAGAGCGACGTCGATCACCTGGCGGCTCGATACCGCACGTCAGGGAATCTGATCGACGCCCACATCG
Source organism: Deltaproteobacteria bacterium (assembly GCA_023248955.1). GTDB lineage: Bacteria > Myxococcota > Myxococcia > Myxococcales > JAHFDP01 > JAHFDP01. Next base: position 45,454 of record JAHFDP010000019.1, on the reverse strand, counting down.
CCAACTTGCGCGCCGGGTTGTCGCTGGGTCTCGTCGCCGCGCGCATCAACGTTGAGCGCGTGGTGAAACAGCTCGATGGACTTGTGGCCACGCCCGCTGAGCAATCGACGTTTGTCGATCAGGCGCTGCCAGCCGCGTGGACTTCGGAGCAGAAAAAAGCCGCGCGAGAAACCTTGGCGGCGGCGGTGCGCGAGACGGTGCTGCCCACGCTCACGCGCTACCGCGACTTTCTCACCACCGACCTTCTTCCGCGCGCCCGCGCCCAGCCTGGCGTAGCAGGTCTTGCGAATGGCACCGCTTGCTACCAGGCACTCATCGTTTACCACACCGGTTCGACGCTCACGCCCGAGCAGATTCACGCGCTCGGGCTGGAAGAGCTCGGGTCCATCGAAAAAGAGATGGCGACGCTCGCGCACGCGGCGGGCGGTCCCGATGACATCCGATCTTTCGCCCACGCGCTCGCCGCACGCACTGATCAATATGTCAAGTCGGAGTCCGCGCTTCTCGAAGCGAATCGCGCGTTGCTCGCCCGCGCCCAAGCGAGGTTGCCGCGCGTGTTTGGCCGACTGCCCAAGCGACCCATCGAGGTGAAAGCGATCGAATCGTTCCGCGCCGGCGACGCGCCGGCCGCCTACTACTACGGCGCACCCGACGACGGCTCGCGGCCCGCGTATTACTACGTCAATACGTTGCATTACGAGCGCCGCCCGCTCTTCAACGCCGCGGCGCTGGCCTTTCACGAATCGGTTCCTGGCCACCATTTGCAAATCGCCATCGCGCAGGATTTGGCGCTTCCCGATTTCCGCCGCCAAGAGGGCCAGACCGCGTTCGTCGAAGGTTGGGCGCTTTACGCCGAACGGCTCGCCGACGACTTGGGCCTCTACCAGACGCCGGCGGAACGTTTCGGCATGCTGAACTTTCAAGCGTGGCGCGCCTGCCGCCTGGTCGTCGACACCGGCCTGCACGCACTCGGCTGGTCGCGCGAGGAGACTGTGACGTTCCTGCGCATGCACACCGCACTGCCCGACCAGGAGATCCAAAACGAAGTCGATCGCTACATCGCCGATCCAGCCCAAGCGTTGGCGTACAAATTGGGGCAGCGCGAGATCCTGCGCTTGCGCGCCGAGGCGAAGGGAGCGCTCGGCGATCGATTCGATTTGCGCGCGTTTCACGATCGCCTGCTCGAGCATGGCGCGGTGCCCATGCAGGTTGCCACGAAAACGATGGAGACGTGGATCGCCGCCGAGGCCGCTATCGCCCGTTGATGTAGGTCTGCAGTTGGTCGATCAGGAATTCCTTCTCCTCAAGCATGAGCGCGATCACGTCGCGCATCGACACCACACCGATGGTGTGACCGTCCTGGGCGACCAACAGATGGCGTGAGAAGTTGGCGCGCATCAGCTCAGCGCACTCCACATCGGTGGCGGTGCAGGCAACGGTGGGCAGCCCACGCCGCATCGCTTCGCCAATCGGCAACTGGGACGAAGCGCCCGACGCCAACACGCGGGCCACCAGATCCCGCTCGGTGACCAGCCCGACCACGCTTCCATTTTGTCTCACGGCGATGGAGCCGATGCGGCGCTCGAACATCGCCCGCGCCGACTCACGGCAACTAACGTGGGCATCGAGCGAAACCAAGTCGCGCGTGACATGACGCTCAATCGTGGCCATGGCGCCTCCGGGCAGATGCCCGAAGAAATTTGCTCACGCCATGCCTGTTGCGCAAGTCGTTGCGTTACTTAAAGTCGTGCGCATCGCGCCACCAAACACGCGATCCTGGGTGCGGCAACGGTCTCGTCTCACTTTGAGACAAAATCTCACGCCGAGTCTCAAATTGAGACTGCCACCGGGTTGGCAACGTTGTCCGGAGCGCTGGCAACGACGGCGGACGCACCAAAGACGTCGGCAACAGCACCCACCTCCGAGAGACGTGCTCTCTCCATCTTGGTGAGCACCATTTTCTTCACTGCAAGCACGCTCATCGACAAAGAAAAGGCATCTTCTCGCTCGGAAATCGTCATTCCCATCGGGGAAACCACGCCACCGACGAAGGAGAACGCGATCGCCGCCGAGCCTGTCGGGTTTTTTGCCGCAAATGCCCGCTGTGCAACCGGGAAAACCGCCCCTCGTGCGAAGTGGCCTGCCGTTTGCTTTTCACCAGCGGCGAAGTCGCCAATTCCGGCGCAACCCAAACAAGGAAGGAATCACCACCATGTCGTCGCTCAACAAGTCGAACCTGGAAAACCGCCTTCGCCAAACCATCGCTTGGCTTAAGACGTTGCCGGCCAGCACGAAGCTCACGTTTGACGGCAACACGTTTGCCCCGTCGCACTTGGTTCGCGCCTTCGAGACCGAGCTATCGGCGGACGCCGAGGTAAGCGCCAGGCGCGCGGACTACAAGGCTGCAGTGGAACGCGACAAGTTGGCGAGGGCCGAGGCATTGCCGCTCTTCTCGGGTGTGCAGGAATGGGCGCGCCTGACCTACGGCAAGCAGAGCGCGATGCTCGAGCCGGCAGGATTCCAGCCAATCGCCAAGCGGTATACCTCCGTGGCGGCGAAAGCCCAGGGTGCACAAAAGGCGCAAGCGACGCGTGCGGCGCTACGAGCGGTGGGAGCGACACCGAATGGGCAGCACACCGGCACGACGGGCACGGCGGCGGCGGCGTAACGAGACCGGAGAAGAACGCGGGCGGGGATGAGTCGATCCTGCGCCCGCGTTCTTGCCCCACAACAAAAGGTTGGCGGTAACCGTTCAGTCCGTCATGGCCGGGCTTGACCCGGCCATCCACGAGGATTTCGATGCACGTGGATGGCCTCCCCGGGCTTGACCCGGGGATCAGCGGCCGGCCATGACGACTGGTGTGCCGAACTGAACGGTTACGGTTGGCGAACGGGCGCAGCGAGGCGTTGCAAGTCAAAAGACTACGCGCACACGTCGCTCGCCTCGCGCCACAACGCCACGCCGCCGAGCAGCCCCGCCACGTTTGACGTCACCTTCGCGTTGGGCAGCAGCGCAATCTTGAGATGCTTGGCGTTGCCCCCGCCGAGGTAGAGCCGCCGCGGATTCCAGACCGGATCGATCTGCGCGATCACGCGCGCCACGCGGCGGTTCCACTTCTTCTTGCCGACGTGCTCGAGCGCCGCGGCGCCAACGTACTCCTCGTACGTTTTGCCGTTCCGAAACGGATGGTGCGCCAGCTCGAGGTTGGGAACGTAATGACCGTCGACATAGAGCGCGCATCCCAGGCCGGTGCCCAGCGTGAGCACCATCTCCACGCCGCGCCCTTCGATGACGCCAAAGCCTTGCACGCCAGCGTCGTTGAGCACGCGCGCCGGTCGACGCAACTTCTTGGCAAGTACATCGGCCAAAGGAAAATCGGCCCACGCCTTGTCCAGATTCGGCGCCGTTTTGGTCACGCCATCAACGACGACGCCCGGAAATCCAACAGAGATCCGATCGAATGCCGGGAGTGGTTTGATGAGCTTCCACAGCTCACGAAGCAGGCGTTGGGGCGTCGCTGGACGCGGCGTCTCCACGCGCACGCGTTCGGTGAGCGGCGTTCCCTTGGCGTCCAGGACCAGCGCCTTGAGGCCGGTACCGCCGATGTCGATGCAGAGGGTGCGTGGGACTATCACTCCGGTGTTTCCCTTGCGATTCGCCATTGATGCCGCCTCCCTTTTTCGTCACGGCCGGGCTCCGAACCTGCCAATCCACGCGCATCGAATCCTCCGTGGATAGCCGGGTCAAGACCTGCCATGACGATCTGAGAACTGTTTCTCGGTATGCTGCGCCACCCGTGCGCCGCGCTCCACTTTTTCTCCTCGCAATTCTTTTCGCTCCGCCAACCCATGCGGCCGATCTCTTCATTTCTGGTGGCAAACTCTATGGCGGCGAACACATCGGCTTCGTCGACAACCCCGGCGTCCTGATTCGTGAAGGCCGCGTCGTTTCGTTGGGCAGCGTCGCACCAGAAGGTGTTCCCACGCTCGACGCCATGGGCCGCTTCGTCGCACCAGGCCTCACCGATGCGCGCATCTCGGCCATACGGTTTCCCGAGCTGGATCTCTGGGCCGGCCGCGGCGTCACCACGCTCCTCGACACCATCGGTGGCGACATCGGATTTCTCGGCACAATCGCCAGCCGACAAAAGCTCAACTTCATGTACTTCGAATTGTGGCGCAGCGTTCCCTACGCCGATGCCGCCGCGGATCTTTTTTTCGCAGGCTACGCGCTCACGGTAACGGGCGGTGGTCCCGCGGCGCCGCGCGGGCTCGCGCTCAAACCGAAACCGAACACCTTTCGCCAGGTCGTCAAAGAGGAAGTCGACGACGGCGCGGCGCTCTTGCTGGTATCGCTCGAAAGCACGAAGGGTCCTGCGCCAACTCCAGACTTGCTGAGCGCGCTGGTCGCCGAGGCGCATCATCTTGGCCGGCGCGTGGTGGCCGAGGCCGCGGATGCCAACGACTGGCAGTTAGCACTCGACGCCGGGGTTGACATTTTGTCGGGTACGCCCACTGAGCCGATTCCCGATGTGCTCCTCGCACGCGCCGCAAAAAAAACCATTCTCATCGCCTCGCTCGACGTTCCCGACATCGCGGCCCGCGCCCATCCGCTGGATGCATCGGCCACCGTTCCCGCCGAGATTGCGAAGGGCAACGTGCGCCGATTCTTGATCGCGGGCGGGCGTGTGCTGGTCGGTTCCGGGTACGGAACGCCGGGCATCGCGGCCGGACTTCCCGAGCGAGAAATGGCGCTGCTGGGCGAAGCGGGATTGACGCCCGCGCAGATCTTCGCAGGACTTACGGACGCCACCGCGACCGCCACCGGCATTCCCTGGTTCGGACTCCTCGGCCCCGGAACGCTGGGCGACGCGGTGATTCTCGACGCCGATCCGACGCAGGATCTCTCGACGCTTAAAACACCCGCCGCCGTCGTTAAACGAGGACGCGTCCTTTCCGGCGAAGGCGTCTCGCAACCGAAAACGCTGGAGCTCGATTTCTCGAGCTACTTCACCTCGCGCGAAGCACTCCGCTCCGCGGAAGCGCAATCCGCTGCACCGCCACGCGAGCTGCGTTTTCTCCTCGCTGCGCCCTACTACGATTTCGTCGCCGCCGACTTCGGCCTCGGCGCCTGGACCGCGATCGATCAACGCCGCGAGGCGAGCGATCTGCGGCTCTCCGGTTTCGGCTCCTACATTTTCGCGCCCCACCTGGGGCATGCAGGCGCGCGACTCTCCTTCTTGCGTGACAATTACGACGTGGGCGCCGACGGCGATGTTGTGGCAACTTTCGAGCGGCACGTCGGCCTTCATGCCAGCTGGGCCGGGTCGGGCCTCGGACTGTCCCTGCAAGGCGGTATTACGCGTCTGTTGCCCGCCCCGCGCTACGTGCTTACCGGACAAGACGGCGATTTCATCGACACCCAAGCGAGCGTTTCGATCGGACTCGAGCGGCTCTTGCCGCGCCGCGTGCATTCCTTCACGCTCACCCTCTCGGGCACCGGCCTCTTTCAAGATCGCCCCATTCTCGCAGCGCGCGCCGGACTCACCCTCGCGCTCGATATCGGAAAGACGCGACTCACCCTCATTGGCGACAGCGCCACCGCGCAGCACGGACTTCCGCTTTTTTATCAACCCGCCATTTTTGGGCTCTGGACTTTCTCGTTCGAAGATCGCCGCGCGCCGCGACTGGTCTACACGCGCGGCGATCTCACTTACACAGTGGCGCGCTTTCTCATGGGCCTCTATGCGCTGCAACTCACCGCGCTTGGCGAGTGGGCAGCGCTCGATCACGAGGGGCCAGTCCACCACGTCGCCAACGTTGGCGCGGGATTGAAACTCGATCTGATGGGAATTTCGCTCACGCTTGCGCCGGCGCTGGTCTGGCGCGATGGGCATCCGTTGGACGGTACGAAAGTGTTCGGACAACAGTGGCAACTCTTGTTCTTTGCCGCGCCAAGTGGCTAGTTGCCGCGTACGTTCAGTCCGTCATGGCCGGGCTTGACCCGGCCATCCACGAGGATTTCGATGCGCGTGGATGGCCGGCTCTTCGGCCGGCCATGACGACTGATGGCCGGACTGAACGGATACGTTGCCGCTTTCTTCAAGGAGAACTATGCGCCCCGCTCTCTTGTTCATCCCGCTCGCCGCGTGCGCCACCGTGGCCGCGCAGACGAATTCGACAAACGCCGCCGAGATTCCGCACGCGCTTCCATCCTCGCCGCCGACCGCGCCCGAGACGGTGGCGATCAAAAACGCCACCCTCATGACGGCAACAGGCGATGTGATTCAACGCGGCGTCATTGTGCTGCAGAACGGAATAATCACCGCCGTCGGTCTCGAAGGCACACCGATTCCCGAAGGCGCACGCGTCATCGACGGAACCGGCCGCTTCGTCACACCCGGCCTCATCGATGCCCATTCGCACATGGGCGTCTATCCCGCGCCCATGTCCGTCGGAAATGACGACGGCAACGAAATCACCAACCCGGTGACCGCGGAGGTCCAAGCCGTCCACTCCTTTTGGCCGCAGGACCCGCAACTAACCCGCGCCATCGCGGGCGGCATTACTACCGCGCTCATCTTACCGGGGTCGGCCAACCTCATCGGTGGCCGCGGATTTTCGATCAAGCTCAAGTTGAATGGGCGCACCGCGGACGACTACCGATTTCCCGGCGCGAAGGACGTTCTAAAAATGGCCTGCGGTGAAAATCCCAAGCGTAGTTATTTCCTCGAGCGAAAAGCCGCGCCCGGAACGCGCATGGGCAACGTCGCTGGCTACCGCACGGCGTGGATTGCCGCCGCCGACTATCGCCGCAAATGGGAAGCGTGGAACAAGGACAAGAAGGGAGATCCGCCGCTGCGCGATCTGAAACTAGAAACACTGGCTGGCGTTCTGGCGGGCGAGATTCTGGTGGAGAACCACTGCTACCGCGCCGACGAGATGGCGGTGATGATCCAGCTCTCACACGAGTTCGGCTACCACATTCGCGCGTTCCACCACGCCGTCGAGGCCTACAAGCTGCGCGACGTGCTGGCCAAAGAGAACATCGGCGTTGCCACGTGGGCAGACTGGTGGGGATTCAAGATGGAGTCCTACGACGGGATTCCCGAAAACGCGGCGCTGGTGTCGAGCGTTCCCGGCGGGCACGCCATCATCAAGTCGGATTCCCCGGACGGCATTCAGCGGCTGAACCAAGAAGCCGGCAAAGCGATGTACGCAGGTCGCGCGGCGGGGATCGATGTTTCGGAAGACGAAGCGTTGCGTTGGATCACGGCCAACCCCGCTTGGGCGCTGGGCGTGGAGGATCGCACCGGAACGCTCACCGTCGGCAAGATGGCCGACGTGGTGGTGTGGAGCGGGTCCCCGTTTTCGATCTATTCGCGCGCGCAGCTCGTCTTCGTCGACGGCCAACTCGCGTATGACCGCGGCCATCCGGAGACGACGCCGACCATGGACTTCGATCTCGGACAGGCTGGAAGCGAGGTATTGCAATGAAGATCGCTCGTATTACTTTCGTGATCACCGTCTCCTTCCTCGGAATCGCCGCCGCCGCACCGCGCGCGCCGGTCACCGCCATTGAAGGTTGCACGTTGTGGTCCGGCGATGGCCCCAAGATTGAGAATGCGATCATCGTTTTCGAGGGCAGCAAGATCATTTCCGCCGGAACCACCGCGGCTCCCGCGGGCGCGCGCCTCATCGACGGCCACGGGAAGATATGCACGCCCGGCCTCATCGATGCGGCGAGCCATCTGGGCGCCGTCGAGATCGATCTCGAGCCAGCCACCGTGGACTTCATGCCCGGGGAGGGAAAGCCCGTTCCGCCCGTCTATGCGCACTTCGCGCCGCTCGATGGTCTCAATCCGGCCAGCGTGCTGATTCCCATTGCGCGCGCCGGTGGCGTGACCGCAACCATTTTGCAGCCCGAGGGCGGAATTGTTTCGGGACGCGGATCACTCTTCGAGCTGGTGCCGACGCGCGACCCGGCGGAGATGGTGGTTTTGCCGCGAGCCGCCGTCTACGCGGTGCTCGGTGAAGGAAGCAAGAACGTCTTCGGCGGCGCACGCGGTTACGCGGTGGCGCGTTTGCGTGAAGCGTTGGAGGACGCGCGTGAGTATGGAAAGCGCAAATCGGATTACGAAAGAAACCAGACGCCGGCCTGGGACGAACGCCGCGCCACGCTCGAAGCGCTCGGCGAGGTCTTGGTTGGTCGACTGCCGCTCGTCATTCAGGCCAACCGCGCCAGCGATCTCCTTGTCGCGTTGCGCTTGGCGAAGGAATTCGGATTTCACTTGGTTCTCGAGGGTGCGGCCGAAGGTTGGCGCGTAGCCGATGCCATCGCGCAGGCGCACGTTCCCGTGATCGCGCGGCCGATGTCGAACGATCCGGAGAGTTTCGAATCGCTGGCCGAGCGTTACGAAAATCCCGCGCTGCTCGCGGCGGCCGGCGTGAAGGTAGCGTTCACTACGCTAGGCGGCGCACCGGGTACCGCACACAATTTGCGGACACTCACGCAAGAAGCAGGCAACGCCGTTGCGTATGGCATGGACTACGCCACCGCGATGCGCGCGGTGACACGAACGCCGGCGGAGATCTTCGGCGCGAATGAGCTCGGCATCGTCGCACCCGGCAAGACCTCGGACATCGTGGTGTGGAGCGGCGATCCCTTCGAAATATCGAGCCGGCCGTTGCATGTGTTCGTGCGCGGCGTCGACGTTCCGCTCGTGACGCGGCAGACGGCGCTCTTCGAGAAGTATCGGAAGCTTCACTAAGAAAAAACAGGGTGGAACCGGCAACGCCAACAGCGGCACGCTGGACACGGGCGGCGACAGATACGATTTGTAAGGCACCTCGGTCGATCTTGGGTCCATTGGCGGATTACGCGACTTCGTCGGTCAGAACCCGCATCGTGATGGAGCCGCCCACGGACATCCGTGGAAACATTCCTCACCGGGCATTCGTTCCCCGTTTTGTGAATTCCCCGGATTGAACAAAATCAAGCGGATCGGCATCGGCACGTGACTTGCTCAATGTCGAGTCATGCGAACTCTCGGATATGCCAGCCTCGTTCTCGCCGCCGCCTGCGCCAAACACCCACGGAGCATCTCGAATACGGGCAATGACAATTCGTTGCCAATCCGTTCGCCGACAAGCCGTGTGTTGCCGCCGCTCGCCGGCGGAACGCTAATCGCACTCAAAGACGATCTCTCCGCCGTTGCCGCCGATCCCGATCGCGACCTCTTGTGGGTCGTCGGAATCACCGGCGATCATCAAGTAGCGCACATCGCATTGTCTCCAGGAGACGAACCCGGCCGTCTCGTCGAGGACGCCGCCGGGCGGGTCCACGTTGTGCTACGCGGCGCGGGCGCCATTGCGGATGTCGATATTGCCGCGGGCAAAGTGATCGCGCGACGATCGGTCTGCGCCGAGCCGCGAGGGATCGCGTTCGATGCCGCGAAGGACGCACTGCATGTCGTTTGTGCTACCGGCGAGTTGGTGACGTTCCCCGCCGCGGGCGGCGCCGCAACACGCCGGGTTCAGCTTGAACGCGATCTGCGCGATGTCGTGGTCCAGGGCGATCGGCTTCTCGTCAGCCTGTTTCGCGCCGCGCAGGTGCTCGAGATCGCACCGGATGGAACGGTCGCCAGCCGCACGAGCCCGGCCCACTTCGATGATCGAGGTGGCGGTTGCGGCGGCTGTGATGTCGCCGCACCACCGATGGCTTCGGATGGAGGGGCCGAGGACACTGGCATCTCGTCGCAGTCAGGCCGGCCGTTCGATCCGGCCGTGGCTTGGCGGATGGTGGCGAATCCCGCGGGAGGCGTTGCACTGGTGCACCAGCGCGGCTTTAGCGGAATCGTGTCTGTCACGACTAGCGGCAACATGAATGACGAGGGGCCCTCCGGTGCCGGCGCGGGAACCGTCGATGACGGCACACCCGACAGTCCGCAGTCCAATGGGGGGTCCAACGATGTCTCGAAACGTGGTGGTGGCGAGCAATCTGGCTATGGTGGCGGCGGCTTCTGCGGCAATGGAATCGTTCAGAGCACCGTCTCGTTGATCCGCCCTGGAGCACAGGCCCTTGCTGGATCCGTAATCAACACCGTGCTTCCGGTTGACGTGGCCATTTCCGCGGATGGCAAAGCGGTCGCGGTGGTTGGCGCGGGGAGCGGCGACGTCCTGGTTTCGTCGATCGACAACACTACGATTAGCAATTGTCTCTTAGGAGAGAGGACGAATGGCGGGCCCGTTGCGGTCGCTTTTGACGGCAAGGGCCGCCTTCTAATCCAGCTCCGATCGCCGGCGGGCCTCCTGATTCGCGATCTGCAAGCAGAAGCCGACAGAAACTCAAGAAACTCGGAATCGGCTGGTCCGCCCCCATCGGTTATCTCCTTCGGGACGTGGACGACGGAGATAGACGATACCGGCCGGTCGCTTTTCGAAACCGCCACGCCGCTTCGGATCGCCTGCGCCTCATGTCACCCCGAAGGCCGCGAAGATGGCCGGACGTGGACCTTCGACCCGATGGGCAAGCGGCGGACGCAGTCGCTCGCTGGATCCCTTCTCTCGCGAGCACCGTTTCATTGGGACGGATCGGAAAAGGAGCTTGGCGGACTGCTCGACGACGTGTTGAAGAACCGCATGGGCGGGACGCCGCCGTCCGACCGTGGCGCGGCGCTCGGGGCCTGGTTAGACGGGCTGCCAACGCCGGCTCCGGCTCCCTCGACAAATATCGCGGCGGTGGCGCGCGGCAAGGATCACTTCCAGGGTGCCGGCCAATGCGCGAGCTGCCACGCTGGCGATGCCCTGACGAACAACAGCGTCGTCGACATCGGCACCGGTGCTGCGTTCAAAGTTCCGTCGCTGCTCGGCGTCGCCGCACGCGCGCCGTTTCTTCACGACGGCTGCGCCGCCACGCTCGCGGATCGTTTCGGCGCTTGCGGAGGCGATCGCCACGGCGTGGCGGCGCCCGACCAGATCGCTGACCTGGTTGCCTATTTGGAGACGTTGTAACTGGCTCTTCAGTGAAGAACCCGACGATAAACCTCCGCGGTCCTTTCACTCATGCGCTCCAGCGTCAATTCTTGTTCGACGCGATGGCGTCCGTTCTCGCCCATTGCCCGCGCGCGCTCACGGTCTTCCAAGACATCGACGATCCGGTGCGCCATCGCTTGCGGATCGCGCGACGGCACGACGAATCCGCTGACACCATCTTCGACGAGCTCGCCGTTGCCACCCACGTTCGTCGCCACCACCGGCAACCGCGCGGCCATGGCTTCGATGATGGCGTTGGAGAGTCCCTCCGCGTGCGACGCCAAAACGGCCAGGCGAACTTTTCCCAGAAGGCGCACGCAGTCGCGACGATGGCCGAGCAGCACGACGTTTTCTTCGAGGCCAAGCTCGCGGAGCCGCGCTCGGACCGCGGGAAGCATCGGGCCTGCTCCGGCGCAGTAGACGCAGAGAGTCGGCACGCGCTTTTTCACTTCGTAGATCGCGTCGCACAAATCGAGGTGTCCCTTGATGGGATGGAAATTGGCGATCACCGCGACGCTCGGACCGTCCGCGATCTCCACGGGAGGATCGAGCGGCCGCTTGAGCTCCGCATCGACGTGCGCGAGATCGATTCCATTGCGAACGACGACAATCGAGGTCGGGTCGATGCCCTCGCGATGCACGCAGAGATCGCGGACGGCCGTGGCGTTCACGTAGACCGCATCCGCGCCACGCGAAGCGAGTTTTTCGATGCGGTACATGGCGCCCGAGTACCAGTGGCCGAGATCGAATCGGCTGGCCACGACCTTCACGCGCGCCAGTCTCGCCGCCGGTACGGCCAACACGTTGGAATAAAAATCCTGCGCGTGGACCAGTTTCACTTCTTCGCGACGCATCAACGCCGCCAATTGCACGATCTGCCACGCGGTGTTGGCGCTCCTCAGCGATCCGCGAAGCGGGAATTCCTCGACCAACAGGTTGAGATCTTTTTCCACCACCGAGAGCAACGGCCCCTCGCGCTTGAGACAGGCGACCACTGGACGAAACCCCGGTGGGTGGCGACGCAGGCGCTCGACGAATTGCGACTCCGCGCCACCGATGGCGAACTGATTCACGAGCTGCAACACCGCAATGGGTTCAGCCACCGCTGGCCTCGACGAGACGCGGCCGAAGAGATCGCGCGGGCAAGGCCACAGGCGCGCGCGCAGCCACGCGCTCCGCACAGGTGCAGAGACCGCACAACGCCACGAGGTACCAGCTCACCGAGTAGCCGCTGGTGAGATCGCACAGGAGGTAGCCGGCGAGCGCGGAAAAGAGCGCGGCGGTTAGCTGATCGCGACGCGCGCGCCAGGCTCCGCGCAAGCTGGCGACCAGCGCGAAGAGAAAGAGCACCAGCGCCGGGAGTCCCTCTTCCGCTGCAACTTCGAGAAGAACGTTGTGCGGAACGTAACGCGTCGTTCCGGCTTCGAGCGGCGCGTAGCGGGGCCAGGCTGTCAAGAAACCGCCCGCACCAACGCCTATCAGCGGTCGCTCCTCGAGGATGCGGCCGACCACGGTCCAGGCATGCAAGCGCCCCTGCGCGCTGGCGTCTGTTTCGTAGTCGCCGATCGTTTCGTTGCGCGCCCAGAAGGAGGATGGCGCGAAGGTGGCCACGGCCAAAAGCGCGACGAATACAAACGCTATCGATTGTATTCGTCGGCGTTGCGTGGTCGCCCAGGCAGCGCAGGCCAAAGCCAGTCCCAAGGCACCGCCGCGAGAGTGCGTGGTGACGATGGCGGCGACGAGAAGACCCGTGGCACCGAGCCACAACATCCGGCCCAGGCCTCGCCTGGCGCCGCCGCTGGCGTCGTTCAAAGCGATGGTGAGCGCAATTGGAACCACCGCCACCAGCGCCATCGCATCGTGGTTGGGATCAGCCAAGACACCGAGCCAGCGCGCGCGAAATCCGTCGACGAGTGCCGTTCCGTCGCGCCAGGCGGTCACCGTTCCCCACGCCGGTACCAACGCGGCGAGCGCCATCGCCATGCAGGCGATTCTGAGCCGCGCGGGCGAGTTGGTCACGTTCACGAGAACGAGAAACAGAAGGGTCAACTTCGCCAGATCGATCGCCGCCGCGCGCGACACCTCGGGATCGATGGCATGGCCGACCGACAAAAGAGCGATCGATGCAAAGCCCGTGAGCGCTGCGCCGCGCGCGCCAAACCAGAGCGGCTGTCCGTTGATAGCTCTGCGAAGCGCCACGCAAGCGAGCGCCAATACCGAGAGCACCAGCGGAATGTGCAACGGCTCCAGCGCCGGTAGCCACTGCCCGAGCGAAAGATAGAGCGTCGCCAGAAACCCGGCCATGGCGGTGAAGGCCAGGCCGTCCAGGGTCAGCGGGCGGTTCAACACCATCGAAGCGTAGGCATCGCAGCGGTTGGATGCATGCACGCAAACACGCACGCACGCGTACGGTCACAACGCGCTTGGGAAGATGATCACGATCCGGATCGTTTGCAATCTCGTTGTCCGGCGCCCTGCTCGCTTGCGCGCCGCGGCCCACTCACTCACTCCGGAGAAAACGAACGCATGCAGAAAACCATCCTCGTTGCCCTGTTGCTGTTCACCGCGACCACGTCGCGCGCCGCCGCTTCCGTCACCGTCGTTCCGGGAACGGTCAAAGTGCAACCAAGCGATCGTCCGTCTGGCAATTCCGCCGCCAACATCAGCGCGGCGAAAAATGAAGTCGAGTCGTTCCAAGTGGTGCTGATGGCCGACGGGAGCGCAGTTTCGGGCGTTCGCGCCAGCATGTCCACGCTCACCGATGCCGCCGGCCAAGCGCTCGATGGCACGGTCGAGCTCTTTCGCGAAGGACTCTTGAGCCTCGCCAATGCCAGCGGCGCGGACGGCAAGCCCGGCACGTGGCCCGACGCGCTGATCCCCGACGTTGACGGCATGGTGCATGAACAACGCAACGCCTTTCCGCTCGACGTTCCCGCGAATGAAGCGCGCGCCATCTGGGTGGACGTTCGCGTTGCGGTCAGCGCCGCGGCCGGCGTTTACAACGGCGTCTTGTCGATCACCGGCGGGCTCGAAACGCAAGTGCCGGTTCAAGTGACGGTGCGAAATTTCGCGCTGCCCTCGACGTCGACGTTGCGAAGCGCATTCGGACTGTCGTGGAACGGACCTTGCGTCGGCCACTGGAACGATGCGACGTGTGCGAATGAAAACGCGGAAGTCCTGCGCCAGCGCTATTTGGCAACGGCATTGGACAACCGCATCAGTATCGAAACGGCGCCGATTCAGCCGCCAATCGCACCGGACGGCTCAGAGTCGCACGGCGGTTGGGCGCACTTTGATGCGGTCTACGGACCGTTCCTCGACGGCAACGCCGCTACGCAACTGGTCGGCGCCAAGCTGACTGCGCTCCGCATCTACGGTCAGCTCACCACCGCCGTGGCGCGCGCTTGGGGGAATCACTTCACCGCCAAGGGTTGGCACAACCAACTCTTCGCTTACGTGTGTGACGAACCGCCGCTCACCTGTCAGTGGAGCGATGTCACCGAACGCGCCAACGCGGTTCACGCGGGCGACAGCACGCTCAAGACGCTGGTCACCACATCTATTCAAGCGAAGTCAGCGCAGGCGCCCAACGCGCCGATCGACATTCTCGTCCCGGTGGTGAATTGGCTCGACGACAAACCGACTGGCGGCACCTACCCCGGCGATCAACGGCCGCTCTACGACAGCTTCGTGGCGAGTGGCGGTGAGCTCTGGTGGTACCAGAGCTGCATGAGCCACGGCTGCGCCGGCATCGGCGGGGCTTACGGTCCGTCGTTCGCGAACGACTACTCGGTGGGCTGGCCGACCTACGCCATCGACAGCAGCGCCGTTCGCAATCGTGCGCAGGAGTGGATGAGCTTTGGCAAACGCATCACCGGCGAGCTGTATTACGAAACGACTACATCGTATTACAGTGGAAATCCGTGGACGAATGCGTGGAACTTTGGCGGCAACGGCGATGGGACGCTCTTTTATCCGGGGAAGCCGAGCGCGATAGGCGGCACGACGGACATCCCGGTGGAGTCGATTCGGTTGAAGGAGATTCGGGATGGAATGGAAGATTATGAGTATCTGCACCTTGCCGAGCAGTTGGGAATGGGGGATGCCGCGCGGGAGATTGTGAGTGGATTGTTCCCGCACGTGTACCAAAGTGACGCGGCCGTGGCGGCGTTGGCGGATGCGCGGGAGCAGGTGGCGCAGCTGATCGAGAAGACGATCGCGCCAGCGGCTACGAGTGCGGGGACGGAGTCAACGTCCACCTCGAGCACGACGTCGACCTCGACATCGACCACGTCCTCGACTGCGTCCTCGTCTGCGACCGCGTCTACGCCTGAGAACTCGAGTTCGAATTCGACACCGCCTATGCCGCCGATCGGGACGAGTGCGGCAGCCGCGCAAACTTCGGCGGCAGCAGCGACTTCTTCGGCCGCGGCGACGGCGGTTCCGCTTCAACCAGCTTCCAAGGACGGAATTCCGGGGCTGCCAGGATTTCGGCGGATTGGCGGGCCGCTTGATCGGGGCTGTGCTAGCGGCGGAGTAGACGCGCTTGCCATCTTGGGATTGGTCCTACTCATCCGTCGACGGCGACGGTGAGCTTTGACTCCCGGTGACGCTGCTATCTTGTTACTCTCGTCCGCAGCGTCACCGAGGGCACCATGGCCAAATCGAAGAGCGATCTGCTGAGCGAAGCGCGCGCCAACGTTCCGGAGAAGACGCCGCAAGAAATCCGGACGGCGCTGGCGAAGGATCATCCGCTGATCATCGATGTCCGCGAACAGTCCGAGTGGGACGAGGGCTACCTGCCCGGTGCGGTACACATTCCGCGCGGATTTCTCGAGCTGCGCATCGAGCAGGCGGCCACCGATCGCGCGCGGCCCATCGTAGTCTACTGCGCTGGGGGCACGCGTTCGCTGCTCGCCGGACGAACGCTCTCCGACATGGGGTATGCGCGCGTCACGTCGCTCGCCGGCGGATTTACCGCCTGGAAGCGCGACAATCTTCCGTACGAAGTTCCGCAAAAACTTTTGCCGGCGCAGCGGGCGCGCTACGCCCGACATCTGACCATTCCCGAAGTTGGCGAAGCCGGGCAACTCAAGTTGCTCGGCGCGAAAGTGCTGCTCGTCGGCGCGGGAGGGCTCGGCTCTCCGGCTGCGCTCTATCTCGCGGCGGCGGGCATCGGAACGCTCGGGCTCGTCGACGACGACGTGGTTGATCCCTCGAATCTGCAGCGACAGATCCTGCACAGCACCGAGCGAATCGGCATGCCCAAAACCGAATCCGCGCGGCGAACGCTGACTGCGCTCAATCCCGACGTGCGCGTGGTCGAACACCGCACGCGGCTAACCCTCGACAACGCGCTGGAGTTAGTCGGCGCGTACGATCTCGTCATCGACGGCTGCGACAACTTCGCCACGCGCTACCTGGTCAACGACGCTTGCGCGCTGCTGCAAAAACCAAACGCCCACGGATCGATTTTCCGATTCGATGGCCAAGCCACGACCTTCGTGCCTGGGAAGGGGCCGTGCTACCGCTGCCTCTTCCCCGAGGCGCCGCCACCGGAATTCGCACCGAGTTGCGCGGAAGCCGGCGTGCTCGGCGTGTTGCCGGGAATCATCGGCACCGTGCAAGCCATCGAGGCCATCAAAGTCATCCTCGGAAAAGGCGAGCCGCTGATCGGGCGGCTGCTCGTTTACGATGCGCTTGGGCAACGCTTTCGCGAGATGCGTTACGCGCGCGACCCGTCGTGCATCGCTTGCGGCGAACACGCGCAGAAGAAATTGCTAGCGGACTACACGGAAGCGGGCTGCGCGGTGAAGTTCTAGCCGTAGGACTTTTCTTGCCGCTCCTGCTCTTCCTTGCACCGGATGCACATGGTGGTCACCGGTCGAGCATCGAGACGCTTGGCGGAAATTTCCTCTTCGCAGTTCTCGCAGACGCCGAACGACTTGGCCTCAATCCGGGCCAGCGCTTCGTCGATCTTCTTGAGCAAGAACTTCTCGCGATCGCGCAGCCGGAACACCATCGACTGCGTGTACTCGCTGGAGGCGAGATCGATCTCGTCCGGCAAGTCGTCGGTGTCGAACGTGGCCTCCTCGGTGAGCGTCTTCTTGGCGCTCATGAGCAGTGCGCGTTTGGAATCCTCGAGCAGCTTCTTGTAGCGCTTCAGGTCTTTCTGGTTCACTTGAAGACCTCCGCTTACTTAAAAAAAGGACCGAGACTTGTAGCGGCTACGCGTGCCTCTTGTCAATGGATGCCCACGCGAACTGTTCAAAAATTAGACCTTCTCGTGGCGAGACGTAGAGTATCCCACAATGGCCGAGCTCTCTCGATTCGACCGAGACTTCCTAAAAGCCGTCCTCTCGCTGGCGGCCAAGAGCGATGTCGACCACCTGCTCTACATTTCCGACATTCCTCTGGCCACCGAAGATCTGCGTGGCCGCCCCATCAAGCGCAAGATCATCTACGCCGTTTCCGGAGAAAAACTGGCCGAGGATCTTCGCCGCCGCGGCTTCTCGGCGGTCCTGGTGCCTCCCTACGACTATTCGCGCGTCGAAAAAGTAAAAGTAGCACTGGTGGCCGGCATGACCGCGGGACTGCTCAAAGACGGCGAATTGGTGCTCTCGCTCACCGGCCCCACCGGGCTGCGCGGATTCGACACGGTGGTGAAGCTGCGCATCGGCTCGGGCTTCGAAGAAAAAGTGCCTATCGACACCATCGGGCTCGGCGCGGAGTTCAGCTCGCAAGTGGTGGAGGCGCTGGTTTCGTTGGCAATGGCCATCGGCCACGAAGGATTCGAGGGCCATCCCATCGGCACGATCTTCGTGCTCGGCGATTCAACGGCCGTGATGGAACAATCCCGTCAACTCACCATCAATCCGTTCCAGGGACTCTCGGAGCACGAACGCAACGTGCTCGATCCCCGGATCCGCGATGCGCTCAAAAACTTCAGCGTCCTCGACGGCGCATTCATCATTCGCGAAGATGGCGTGGTGCTGGCGGCTGGCCGTTATTTGCAACCCGGCGGCGAGCGACCGCCAAACATTCCGCTCGGCCTCGGTGCGCGCCATGCAGCCACCGCGGCCATCACCATGGAGACCAAGGCCATCGCCATCAGCGTCTCGCAGTCGAGCGGCACCGTGCGGGTTTTCAAGGGCGGCGAGATCGTGTTGGAGCTGCACCAAGTCGCGCGGCGGGCTTAGCCGGAAAACTTCCATCAACTACACCCACATCCGGCACACGCCGCGAATAGGACACCCCGCGCACTTCACCACATCACGCCGACTCGGACATTGGCCGCTGATTCCGAGGTGGCAAAGCGCGAAGTCATATTTCACCGGATCCTCGGGATCGAGCTGCGCCAGGCGCGCGGTGATTTCCAGCGCCGTCTTGTAGGAAAGATCCTTGCGCCGCGTGAGCCCAAGAAATCCGCTTAGGCGATGAATGTGCGTGTCGAGCGGGATCACCAGCGACGACTTGGGCACCTTCCAAAAACCGAAGTCGACGCCATCCGGACCGCGCACCATCCAACGCAGGAAGAGGTTGAGTCGCTTGCACGCACTGCCGCGCTCCGGCGAGGCCAGCAGATGTTTCAATCGCCGCGACGGCGTGCGCTGACCTACGAACGGCGTGAGGTCGACATCGACGATCGCCGCCACGAAACGTGCCTGCGCGAGCCGGGAATCGCCGGCGGCGACCGCGAAACATTTCTCGTAAAGCGCGCCCAGTGAGCCATGGCGCTCGAGTGCGCGACCGGCACCGTACAGCAGACAAGCAAGGTCCCGCGTGTCGGTCATTCGGTAGGAAAACGCCGGCAGCTGCGATTTCCACTTTCGTGGAGAAAGCGCGCGCGCTGCAGCAGCGGGTGATGGACCAAGTTCTTCTAAGAACCGCGCCAGTCGCGGCTTGAAGAGATCCGCGCGGCCATAAGCGATAGACGAAGCGAGCAGCGCAGCGATTTCGACATCATCCTGCGCACGGTAACGATGGGGCAGCTCGATCGGATCGGCCGCGATTCGCCGCTGCGCCGGCAGCTCCACCAGCAGCGCATCCAGCGCAGGTTTCAGGAACGCCGCTCGCCGCCACATGACGCGAGCATAGCGGGCGGTTCAAGTTACCGACACCCACGCGTCAGCAGGTACTCGTAGGTCCCCAGTTCATCGCGCCAATATTCACCTTCGTACGGCCACTCGACCTCGTCCTCCCGCAGCGCGCGCGCACGTGGCGCACTTCGCGTTGCAACACTGGCATCACCGTCTTTTTCGAGCGCTTCCTTCTCGCGCCCGGTGCTCTCGAATCGAATCCGCAACGTTTGCGAAAGCAGATCGCCGAGCACGCGCGCCTCGCTGACGAGCGCCGTTCGCGCGGCAGTGCCTACGCGCTCAATGAGCGTGGTCCGCCGCTCGCGCAGATCGCGAACGGTTTCCTCCACGTCCTGGGTCACTACGTTTCGTCCCTCGAGCAGATCGATTTCCCGTTCCGCCTCGGCAATCGACGGAAGCGTCGACGCGGCATCGGCCATCTCCAACGCTCGCGTCACGACGGGAATGGCGCGCGGATCGACCCCCGACTTCTGAAAATCACGTACCAACTCGTACGCCGAAAGCGGTTCGCGGCGCTCGGCGATCAGCTTTTCCAACGCGGCGCGCACGGGTGTCTCTTCCGCTTCGAACCGCGCCAGCACTTCTCGCGCATCGTCATAGCGGCAATTCCGGTAGTAGATGAACGCTTGCAAAACGTAGCTCTCCGGCTCGGCCAGACCCTGAAAAAACGGCGCGTGCAAGGTCAAAAGATTGCCGAGCGCCCGCTCATCGTCCCCTTGCCGAAAGTGGGACCAAGAAGCTTCGAAAAGCGCTGTCAGCCACGCGGCACTCCCGCGCGGAACGCTGCCGTAATAAAAAACGGCGGCGGGGTCTTGCGCGCGCCCATAAAAAACACGCGCGAGTTGCAAGAGCGTCTGATCACGCAAACCGTCGTCTGCTCCGCGCCTTCGCGCTACGCCCGTCGCCAGCGAAGCTGGCTCCTCCTCCACTGCTCCGCGCCTTCGCGCTGCGCCCGTCGCCAGCGAAGCTGGCTCCTCCTCCACTGCTCCGCGCCTTCGCGCTACGCCCGTCGCCAGCGAAGCTGGCTCCTCCTCCACTGCTCCGCGCCTTCGCGCTACGCCCGTCGCCAG
>JAHFDP010000019.1:0-25241 GCA_023248955.1 Deltaproteobacteria bacterium | reverse complement strand
CGCCCGTCGCCAGCGAAGCTGGCTCCTCCTCCACTGCTCCGCGCCTTCGCGCTACGCCCGTCGCCAGCGAAGCTGGCTCCTCCTCCACTGCTCCGCGCCTTCGCGCTACGCCCGTCGCCAGCGAAGCTGGCTCCTCCTCCACTGCTCCGCGCCTTCGCGCTGCGCCCGTCGCCAGCGAAGCTGGCTCCTCCTCCACTGCTCCGCGCCTTCGCGCTACGCCCGTCGCCAGCGAAGCTGGCTCCTCCTCCACTGCTCCGCGCCTTCGCGCTACGCCCGTCGCCAGCGAAGCTGGCTCCTCCTCCGCGCGCGCCGACTCCTGCATTTTCAAAATGGCCTTGAAATGGCGCTCGGCCGTCACGCTGTCTCCGAGTGCCAGTGCAGCGCGACCGGCTAGCGCATGCGCCGAAGGCGCCGCGACATCGGCGTCAGAAATCTGTTCCGCCACGGCTAGTGCATGCTGAAATGCGAATGTCGCAGGCTTCTCTCGCTCCTCTGCCTCAGCCAACACACCCTCCCTGAGAAGCGCCTGCGCGACGCGCAAACGCAGCGCCGGCGCGGTCGAAACCAGATCGACGTTCAACGCCACGAGATCGGCGATGAGTGAAGCTCCCGCTTCCGTCTGCGCGCGAGCGACGAGCGTTTGCACCGCATTCGCGGCTTCGGCGCTGGTGGATCGGGCCACGCGGAGCTCGCGCACGGTGGCCGCTTCGACAAGCCCAGCGCGCGCGAGTCCCTCCGCGCGCGTCAACTCCAGCGCAGCCGCGCGGTCCTCCGCGGTGATGACCGCGCCGCACAACAACGCCGTCATCAACGCCGCCATCAGCCACCCACCAGCCAAGTTAAAGTTAAATTCAACATGAGCTGCGACTGAACGCTCGTTGAACCGCGGACGCGCGCGATGTACGCCAGGTCGGCCAGCTCCGCGCCGATCGCAGTTCGCGGTCCAAGAAAGACCCGCTGGCCAAGAACGCCATGGAGCCCGGGTGCGAGGCGCATCGTTGCATCATCGATGCGGTAGAGCGCACCGGCCGGCCCCAACGCGAGGTAGGCATCAAAGTGCAGCACGTCCTCGGCCAGCAGCGAGAGCTTGCCGTAGAGCGGTGCCCACCGAACGTCGAAACCGCCGAACAGAAGCAGATTGCCCGGCGCCGCCGCGAGTTTTTCTGCCTGCGCGGATTGGCAATCGGCGTCGGTATTACAAACGATCAGTGGCGGCGCCGCGCGTGAAAGTGCCACCGCGGCGTACGGTCCCACACTCCACAGGGTGCCAAAGTGGTGCTGCAGCGCGAGCCCGAGAATTCCCTTTTGGAAAAAAGCATCGCCCAACGAAAGACCGAGCACCGGTGCAATTTCAGTGCGACCCGCGACGGTGTAGAGCGGGCTCACCACCGCCGGCATGGCCAGCTCGCGCGGCGTGGTCTCCACCGCCAACGCCGCCAGGGCTAGCATCAGCGCAGTCACGGCGCAGGGTCCGTCTGCGAATCGGGAAAGTAGAGGGCAAGTCCGAGCGAACCCGACACCAGCGTTCCGAAGCGGCCCAACGATGCGCCGCCCACGTCGGCGTGGCCCAGAAACAAGTGCGTCGTGACGCCAGCATCGAAGGCGATCCATTCCGAAAAGAAAATTCGTTCGCGCACGCCCCAACACGTTTGCGGCACGAACCCGCCGCCCGACTCCTTGTTGAGAAGTGCCGTGCCGCCGCCCACCAGCACCCCGATCTCGAAGTGCGCGATGTTGGCGCCGAATGCGAACTTTCCATAAACGGGTGCCCACACCAGGGAGAGATCACCGATTCCCGAAACGTGTGGCGCGCTAATTCGCGCGCGGAGCTCGCGCTTGGCGACGCGCAGCTGGTCGGTCGGCAGCGCCGAAAATCCGAGACCGTTGCCTTCGAGCGCAAACGCTTCCGCCAAGTGCCAGCTCGCCGCGAGCCCGCCGCCCACGCTCTGCCAGAAGGGATCGCCGACCGAAAACGCAAACGCCGGCGCCACCGAGACGCGCCCCGTCTGCGTCAAGGGCCTGCGCTGGACGGACTTCACGCGATCGCCGTTGTCCGCCTCGGCCAGCGCCGCGGTGGAGCACAACAGAAGTCCTGCCAACAGGGATCGCCCCACGCCGCCTCCGCTTCCGAGCGAAGCTAGGCACGGACGCGCGGACGAGCAACGGGTCGCCAGGCGTTGTGAGCGTGCCTAGGATGGTCACCGGCAACTTGGCGCATTTTCGGCGCGTTCCCAATCTGTCGGTGGAGGATTTAGCGCCATCGTGCGCTGCACTGCGTCCGCTGCGTGCCTAGATTGCGAGCGCATGCGCGCGATGCTCAACGGTCTGCTGCTCGCCGCCTCGGTCTGCGGCTGCACCAAAACCGATCTCGGTTCGCCCTGCCATCTCATCTCGGCGCAAGGCAGCGAAGTCATACCCAACGCTGGGCGCGCTTACCTTTTTCTCGGATCGCCCGAGTGTGAAAATTTCGTCTGCGCGGCCGAGGGCGGTGGGGCGGGCTACTGCTCCTCGCCCTGCACGGGGCCGCAAGACAACTGCGGTGGTGGGCTGAGCTGCCGATCGATTTCGCTCGACAAAAATTACCGCGCGCAAGTGCAGACACGAATGGCGGCCGCCGATTACGCCAAGCTTTTTGGAAAGTGGCCGGGCGACTACTACTGCCAGCGGTAGCGCAGTTTACCACTGCTCCATCACGCCGACGCTCCGGCGAAAAATTCAACTTCACCGGTGACCAGATCCAACTCTGCACCAACCACCACAAGTCCGCCATGCAGGGCGAGCTGCTCGATGATCTCCGAGCTGTGCCGAAGGTGATTGACCGACGCGCGCACGTTGGCCCGCACCGCTTCGCGCCGCAGCCGCGCTGGATCGCGCGCCAAATCGGTCAAGACCAAGGACTCGATGCTCGGCCGCACCCGATCGACGATCGACATCAAGTTGCGCGAGGCTGGCCCTTCCTTTCGCTCCACCGCCTCGAGCGCGGCGTCGATGGCCCCGCAGTTGGTGTGCCCCATCACCACCACCAAGCGAGTACCGAACCGCTCGGCCGCGAACTCGACCGAGCCGACCTGCGACGGCGCGACGATATTGCCCGCCACGCGAATGACGAAGAGATCGCCGAGTCCCTGATCGAACACCACCTCGGCGGGCGCGCGCGAATCGGAGCAGCCGAGCACAATGGCGAAGGGCCGATGCGACTCGACGTCGCGGCGGCTGTGGCTGAGCATCGAGTCGAGACTGCGGACATTCTGCACGTAGCGGCGATTGCCATCGACGAGCCGCGCCATGGCCTCCCGCGCAGCTAAGTTGTTTTGGGGCATCCGGTTATTTTAGCGCGATCGCAACCCATCGCGCACGAAGTGGTGCTGGGGTTACAACCCGACGAACTCCACGCGGTCGCCCACTTTCACGGCGTGCGCCGCGCAGTAACCGCCGTTCACCTCCAGCACAAAACGCGACGGCTTCTTCACCCCGCGCGCCGAGTCGGTTTTCGGTGTGGCGGACTCCACGATTCCCACGATTTTCAAATCGCGATCGATGAAGAGCATGTCCAGCGGCAGAAGGGTGTTGTGCATCCAGAAGGTGCGTGGCTCGTCGCCTTCGAAGAGAAAAAGCATCCCCGCATCGACGGCCAGCGTTTTGCGGAACATCAGACCGCGGCTGCGATCGGCGTCGGTGCGGACGACTTCGACGTCCACCGCGCGTGGACCGTCGGCGGAATGAAGGATCACGTGCGGGCTCGGCGTCTTGACGACGGGAGCAACGAGCATCGCGGCAAGAAGGAGAATCACCCGCACAGATTACCGCGCTACGAACGAATGCCAACGATCTCCGCCTCCTGAACGAGCACATCGAAAGAGGTGGCAGACACGATCCTTGCCAACGCTGTAACTTCGTCACATGCTTCGCCGCGTCCGAAAAACGCTGACCGAATCGGGAAGTCGAATCGCCGCGCTCCTGCTGGCCCTGGCGGCATTCGGTCTTCTCTCGCAGCGCATTTCTGATCATCTTGGATATGAATTCGCGCAAGCCCTCGCCATGCTCGTCGCCATCGGCGGCGGCGCTTGCGGAATTGCCGCGGCCCGGGTGGAGCTGCGCGATGGCCAGCCCGCCCTTCCCGTGCGCGCGGCCATGGCGGGATCGCTCGCCGCCGTGCTTTGCCTGGCGCTTCCCTTGGCGCTCGCGCTTGGCAATGGCCTCTTCCGTCCCGCTTGCGACAATCCCGGCGGGCTCGTTCTCTTTTTCTTATTGCCCGTTCCCAGTGCCGCGTTGGCCGGTACCACTGGCGCGCTCTGCGGATTTTTTTGGCCGCGTCGCGCAGGAGGGATCTACGCCGCGGTGCTCCTCGGAGCGCTGGCGATCGCCGCGTGGCCTGCGCTCACAGGTCCGCAAGCCTTCGCCTACTCGCACCTCTTGGGCTACTTCCCCGGACCGCTGTATGACGAAGCATTACAAGCGCAACCAGCGCTTTTTTGGTTTCGGGCCGCGAGCGTGGCTTGGCTCTTTCTCCTCTGGGGAATGGCCGGGTTGGTTGCGCACGGCGTGCCGGTAACGCGCACCGGCACGGCCTTGCTCATCACCCTGGGACTAGTCACCGTCGCCATCGCCGAGAAAACCGCTGAGCTTGCGGGTTGGGCCACCAGCGCAACGCGCATCGACGCCGCGCTCGGTGGAATCAAGCGAACCGCGCACTGTGTTTTGCACTACCCGCGCGAGAAACCCGCGGAAGAGGTACGGCTCCTCGCTGAGGATGCCGAATTCCGCACCATGCAGGACGCGGCTTTTCTAGGCATACCGATGCCATCGCGACCCACCGACATTTTTCTCTACCGCAATCCCGAGGAGAAACGGGCGCTCGTCGGTGCCGCGCACACGAGCTTCGCCAAGCCTTGGCTGCGGCAGCTGCACATTCAGGACGCCGGTTTTCCGCATCCAGTGCTCAAACACGAGTTGGCGCATGTGCTCGCCGGAGACCTCGCACCGAGACCGCTTCGCGTGCCCGCCCGCGCTTGGGTGCTCGTCAACGCCGGACTCGTCGAGGGCCTGGCCGTGGCGGCCGATGGAGCTGGCGACGACGAGCTCACGTTGCACGGTTGGGCCGCCGCCATGCGCAAGGCCGGTCTCGCGCCCGACTTACCGTCGCTCCTCGGCGTCGCGGGATTTTATGCCGCTGCGCCCGCACGTGCTTACACCTACGCTGGATCCTTCCTGCGCTTCTTGACCGACACGCGCGGGAACGCCGTACTGCGCGCGGTGTATGCCGATGGAGATTTCGCCGCGGCGTTCGGCACCCCACTTGATGTTTTGATAAGTGCGCACGCCACGTTCTTGGATGGCCTCGCGCTTCCTGAACGCGGACGCGCGCTGGCCGCGGATCGTTTTCACGCCGTGTCGATTTTTCACCGAACCTGCGCCCGAGAAATCGCCGCGCTCTCCACCCAGGCTGACGCCTCACTGGACCGCGCAGACTACGCCAGCGCGACTTCGGACTACCTGCGCTGCGCCGCGCTGGAGCCCGACGATCCGGCGTACCTGCTCGATCTCTTCGAGGTCGCGGCGCAGCGCGGAGATCGCACGCTCGCCCTCTCCGCGGCAAAACAGGCGCGCGCGAAAACACTTTCGGCACAGCAGCGTGCGCACCTAGCGATGCGCGAAGGCGATCTCGCCTGGTCACAAAACGATATCGTTGTCGCGCGGGAACGATATCAGGCAGCGCTGGCCGAGCCGATCGACACGGCGCTCACGCGGCTTCTCACGGCGAAGCGCACGGCGATCGATCAACCGTCCAGTTGGTCCGCGCTGCGTGCGGTACTCGTCGACGGAAAAACTGGGCTGGCCGAGCTGCTCCATTTGCGCGAAATCGACGGGCCCGCTTCTGGCCTTGCCCGCTACCTGATCGGACGCCAATTGGCGAACCGCGCCGCACCGGCGGATGCGCTCTACTATTTTGGTGAAGCGTTGGCGCGCGGCTTACCGTCGCCGGAATTGCAACACGAAGCCGAGCGACTCGATGCGCTGATGGCTTATCGCGCGGGCGACTGCGCGCGGGTGCGTGAGCGCGCGAACCCGGCAGACCGACCGGAGGCCTTGCAAGCGGAGCTTGCGGACCTCGCGGCGCGGTGCGCGTTCGACGGTCGATAGCGCGAGGACGTTGACGTGAAGCTCAACCGTCAACGATCACCGCAGCGACTTACGGCTTTCCCGGATCGACAAAGCCCTTCCCTTTGCCCGGTCCAAACCGTCCGCCCGCTTTTCCGCCCGGCTTTCCAGCGCCTGGATCGAACTTCCCGCCCGAGCCGCCATACTTCTCTTCGTTGGTCAGCTTCTTGGGCTTCTCGGGGACGGCGGCCGGCGTCGGCTCGGTGGTCTTTTCATCGGACATGACATTTCCTCAAGGTGGCGGCGCCCGACTCAATATTGAGGGCGCCTCGATTTCATCGCGGATAAGGATCAGCCGGCGAACTCCTACTACTTTAGGAGCTGATTTACCATCTCCGGAAGCTTCGCGGGCAGGTCGCCGAGCGAGCCGACCCGTTCACTGGCGCGCCCCACTACGCGGCTGGCGGTGGTATCGACCATCGACAAGGTAATCACCACACCGCCGCCATCGATCTTGCCAACTTCGCCGATCAAGACGCGGTTAGCGTTGGCCACGCCGGCAATCTTCTGCATGCAGTCGGCGTCGCTGGCATCGCAGCCACCGAGCTCCATTTGCTGCTGCTTCACCGAAATGATGGCTTTGAGATCGTCGGGGCAGATGGCATCGGCATGCGCATTGAAGAGCGCGGTGCAGATCTGGCCTTCCAGCGTCCCCGTGGCCGCGGCGTCGATACCGCTTCCTTTGAGCGGCTTGACCGCTATGCGCAAGCCGCTTGCGGAGGCCTCCGGCGCCGCGCCGTTCGAGGCCGGCTTCTCCTCAGCCTTCATCATCGCGCAACCGGCAACCAAGGCCACCAACGTTGTCATTCCGATTCGGTTCATTGCACCCTCCCAAGAGTTCATTTTTCGGCCAGTACTTTCTCGACTTCCGCCTTCACGAACGCCGATGCGTCTTTGTCGTAGCCCTGTTTCACCAGCGCGATGGTACCGTCTTTGCGGATAATGAATACCGACGGCAGCGTACTCTCATCACCCAAATATTGTCGCGCCAAAATGTTGTAGCGATCGCGTAGCACCGGAAAGTGCACGTCGTTCTTTTTCACGAGCTCCAAAATTTCCGGGAACTTCGCTTCGTCTTTGTCGATGGCCACGGCGATCACGCGCAGGCCGCGCGCGTGCATTTCGTCGGCATACTTCGCGAGAAAGGGCAGCTCTCGTTTGCAGGGCCCGCACCAGGTGGCGAAAAAGCTGAGCAGCACTACACGCACGTCTTTGGCGTCGTCGTCGGCGTCGGGGCCAACCAGATTTCCCAGCGCCACCGAGCCCATCTTGGAGGCCTGCGGATTGTGCGTCGGAAGCCGGAACATCGGCGCCTCATCGCCAATTTTTAAGAGCGGCGCATTGGCGGACGCGGAGGCGAGAAGCAGCGCGGCGACGGTGAGCGCAGGAAGCATTTCGCCATTCTAACGCAAGTTCGGAATTAGACGTTGTGATCGGCCGCACGACATCGCGACACCACCTCGCGACCGAGATCGGCCAAGGCAACTTCTTCTTCGACGCCAGTCGCCAGCCGCTTGAGCCGCACGCGTCCGCCGGCCAGTTCCGCAGCGCCGATCACCACCACGAAGGTCGCCTTCTGGCGGTCCGCGCGCCGAAGCTGGTTGCCAAGATTCGCTTTGCGCAGATTTACCTCCACCCGCGCACCCGCGGTGCGGCAGGTGCTTCCGATCTGCAGCACGGCGCCTTCCGCTTCGGGACCTTGGGTCGCAACAAAAAGATCAGGCCCGTGTCGCTCGCCTTTGCCGATCGCCTCCAACGCCAGTGCCAGCCGCTCAACGCCGAGAGCAAAACCGACCCCAGGAGTCGGCGGGCCGCCCAGTTCGCGAACGAGCTGATCGTAACGACCACCGCCGCCCAACGCGTTTTGCGAACCCAGTCCCGCGCCATCGGGCAACACGAACTCGAACGCCGTGCGCGTGTAGTAGTCGAGCCCGCGCACGATGCGCGAATCGACGGTGTACGCCACGCCCAGCCCCTCGAGCTGCTTGCGCAGGTCGCCCCAGTGCGTATTGCATTCGTCACACAACCGATCAATCAGCGCTGGCGCGTCCTTGGCCACCGCACGGCAACGATCGGTTTTGCAATCGAGCACGCGCAGCGGATTTTTCGACGCGGTCTCGTTGCGGTGCTGATCGCAAAGATCGCCGAAGCGATCCAAGAAAAGCCGCGTCAACGCTTCTCGGTACGCGGGGCGGCACTTTTCGTCGCCGACGGAGTTGAGCCGTAGTTCGACGCCACTCAATCCCACATACTGAAAATAACGCGCGGCCATCTCCAGCTGCTCGGCATCGACTCGCGGATCGGCGCTGCCCAGTGCCTCGACACCGATCTGGAAAAACTGTCGGTAGCGTCCCTTCTGCGGCCGCTCGTGACGAAACATCGGCCCCAGATAAAACCACCGCTGCTGCGGATCGTCGACACCAAATCCGTGCTCCACGTACGCGCGCGCCAAACCGGCCGTTCCCTCGGGGCGCAGCGCGAGGCTGGTCCCGTCGCGATCGGCAAACGCGTACATCTCCTTGGCCACCACGTCGGTGCCTTCGCCGATACCGCGCGCAAAAAGCGCCGTCTCCTCGACGATCGGCGTGCGCGCTTCCTCGTACCCGTAACGCGTGAACAGCACGCGCGCGGCCTCTTCCAACACGTGCCAGCGCGCCGCATCGCGCGGCAAAAGATCATGCATGCCGCGCACCGACGAAATTTTTCCACTCATGGAAGCGCACCCATCTCTTCACCCACGCGAACCGCGGCGCCCTCTTCGCATTGCGGCGCAAGCACCATTTTTCGGTCGAACAAAACCACGGCGGTCGATCCCATTTCGAAGATGCCCAGCTCCGCGCCCTTCTCGATCGGCACCGGCTTGGTCAAATGAACGCGCATCGGTTGGCGCTCGGAAGTGTTGGTGACCACGTCCGCATAGAGCGCCCGAATACGGCCCACACAGGTCGCGCCCACCATCACCACCGCGCATTTTCCGGCCGGCGTTTCTAGGAACGTGGTGAGCCGCTCGTTGACGGCGAAAAGATTTTCCACGTGCGCAAGTCCGATGCGGTTGACCGGCCAGAGCTGGCCCGGTGCGTGGTGATAGCCGGTGATGGTGCCGCCCAGCGGCGCATGCACGCGGTGATAATTATGCGGCGCCAAATAGACGGTGGCGTAACTGCCGCTCGAAAAATCGGCCGCGTCTTCGGCGCTGCCCAAAAATTCCGTCAGCGCATAGCGTTTGCCTTTGGCGAAAAAGCAGGTGCCACTGTCCACCGCGCCGCAAGCACCGAGGGTTCCGTCGGCGGGAGAAACGGGCACCTCGGGACCAGGCGCGATGCGGCGCAGACCGGGCTTCAACCGCCGCGTGAAAAAATCTCCGAACGTGGCGTACTCGGTCCACGGCCGCTCGGCCTCCTCGACGTCCACGCCGTAGAGCGCGCAGAAACCACGCACCACGGCGCGCGTGACCATCGTCGGCGCGGGCGCGCGAACGGCCGCACCCACGGCGCGGGAGAGCGCATTTTTCGGAAGCAGGGTGAGCAGTGTGTGGACCGCGGCGTCTCGCATGGGGGCGTTATAGACGGGGCCTCGTTCAGCGGCTACCGCTCTCCTGGGTGTCCGCCGTCACGCACCACGACCCTGGCCATGGACACCGGCACCACGCGAACGATCTTGTCGCCCGCCACCAAGACGTAACTTCCCTTGAGCTCGGGAAATTTGGCGTCGCACGCGGGCGCCAAAAGAAAACTTCGTCCGCTAATCGTGCCGTCGGTGAAGGGACGATCCTCGGAGAGACAACCGGCATGCGACGCGAAAAAAACGCTGGCGCTGCTGCCCGGCCCGGGGATCGTTGTCGCCGCAGTGCCGGCATCCGACAGCCGACTTCCTTGCCACGCGGCCCAGAGATCCGGCAATGGCGACGCAGGACGTGTAGGCGCGATCGACTTGGGCCGTTCGGTGAGCGCCAACCGGCTTCGGCCCTCTTCGATTTGCAGCACCAGGACGCCGGCCGCTTCCGTGTCGGCCGAATTCATGGGAACGGATCGCAACAGCTCCACGATTTCGTCCATGCGCGGATCGCCATAAGCCTCGCCCAGTTTCTCCTCGTAAAGTGCATCGTATTTGAGGCGCGCCGATTCGTAAGCCGCGCTCGGCAAAGGCGAAGACTTGCACCCGACGGCCGCCACGAGCAGCAAGAGGAGAATTTGAATCTGCACGTTCCTCATTTTACACCGTCCACAATTTGACACTGCTACAAAGCACATGCCAATGATCGGCGCGAAAAAAACAGCTCGCAGGAGGACTTCATGAATCGTTTGTCGCTCGGTCTTTTCGTCTTCGCGCTGGCCGCCTGTTCCAATCCACCGCCGCCTCCGCCGCCTGTGGCCGAATGCAAGGGGCTCGGCATTACTTCGATTACACCGTCATCAGGACCGACCGATCACGCCACGACGGTGCGCATCGTGGGCAATGGCTTCTCCGCGGATACCCACGTCTTCATCGACAAAGCACCGCTCGGATCGCTGCAAGTTTCCGCACCCGCCGGCGCTTCGGGAACCACGCCGGTCGTCGCGGACTCGCTCGTCAAGCAGACGCAAGATGTCGTGGTCACCTCCAACGGCGGCCATGGCGCGACGGACGCCTGCAGAGCGCGGCTACCCGGCGGATGGACTTGGGACAACGAAGACCACGCGCTCCTCGGCGTGCAGACCCAGCAGCCGGCGCCGGGTGGAAATGGCGTTGGTGTTCTCGCGCCGATCGTGGTGACACTTGATTCGGAAATCGTTCCCGCATCGGCCACTACGTCTGCCATCACTGTCGACGGCGTCGAGGGAACGGTGAGCGTCGACGACGCCTCGCGCAAAGTGGTCACCTTCAAACCGAGCGCACCGCTCGCGTATGGTCGTGCGTACACCGTGGTGGTGAAGAGCGACGGAGCGGCCGCCCACCTTCAGAAAAAATCCAACGGAAAGGGACTCGAGAAGGACCTGACCTGGACATTCAAGACGCGCTGCGAGCGTTGCGTCAACGCGTCCGCCGAGAGCACCAACACGGCAAGCGGTACGGCCTCGTCTGCGCACTACAAACTCCACGCGATGACCAGCGCGCCGATCCAAGCTGGAAGTGCAACGGAGGCGGGGCACAACGAGGCGTTGGGGGCTGTAACATCGCCGCAATGATACGTCCGCGGTGAATCGGACGACCAGCTTCTTGACAACTTTTGACCATACGATTAGATGTATAGCTATGCGCTCAACGAACCGAAAGGTGACGGTTAACGTTCCCGCGCAGATGCTGGAAACCGCGCGGAAGGTCACCGGCGCCGGCATCACGGAAACCATCATCGAAGGATTGAAAGAGATCGAAAAGCGGGCCCAGCGCTCGGCGCTTCGCCAGCTGATGGGCAAGGTCCACTTCACGCTCGACCTGAACAAGACGCGACGGTGATCCTCGTCGACACGTCGGCATGGATCGAATTTTTTCGCACGCGTGGCAAGGTGGCCATGCGCGTTGGCGAGCTGCTCGACGAACACGATGTGGCTCTCTGCGGACCGACGCTGATGGAGATTCGACGCGGCCTTTTTTCAAAGACTGATCGCGACCGCGTCCTTCCGCTGTTGACCGGTTGCCACTTTCTTTTGCCACCGCAGAACCTCTGGTCCGAAGCAGGCGAGCTTGGTGTTCTGGCCGGTCGCAAGGGCACGACCGTCGGGTCCATGGATCTCTTGATCGCCGCCCACGCCTTGAGCCATCGCGTGCCCATTCTGGCCGCCGATCCCGACTACCGGCGGCTCCAAGAGGCGGGAATTCCGCTGCTGCTCGCGTAGCTAGTCGACGAATTTTCGTTGTGCTAAGCGTCAATGCTCCCTTTTTCGGAGCGTCCAATGAAGCTGATTCGTCTCCTGATCGTCCTGGGCCTCATCGGCGGCGCCGGCGCCATGGGGCTGCGCGCCTACTCGTTGCGCGAGGATCAACTCAAATTCGAACACGCGTTGGCGCAAGCACGGCAGTCGTTTCTCGAGGTGACGCCAACGGTTCGCGCGATGCCGCAGGACGAACGCTATCGGCAAGAGTTCGCTGCCGCGCTCAAGACCTATTTCGCCGAGCTGACCGACGCCAGAAATCGCTTCCCTTCGCAACGTGCTGGCAAAGCTGCGCCGAAGTCCGCCGAGGCGCAAAAGGCGAAGCAGAACACCGAAGATTGGGCGCAACTCACACGCGATGTTTTCGAGCAACTGCGCGCGGGTTACGAACCGGCGCTCACCGCCACGGCCGGCGGACTGCGTCTCGATCTGGTCTCCGCCAAGCGCAGCACGGAAGGTGGCAAACCCACGCTGCAGACGGTCTGGGCACTCTGGGGCGCGCCGCGTTACCGTCAGGACGAAGAGCGCGCCGGCGGCGTTCGCGCGAGGCAAATCGTGGCGCCCACGTCGCTCCGGGGACTTTCGTTCCGCTTCATCGACGGCGACGGGAAGTTCAAAGCCTCGATGGCCGTGAGCGGCGAACCGGCCCTGAAGGTCGACTACCCGGAGCGTTTCGAAACGGATTTCCCGCCGATGGCCCTGCTGGGGACCTACAGCTTCTCGGCCTTTCCGCGCGACGCCGCCAAGGTGGAAATCACCGCCGACGCATCGCTACGCACGCCGACCGGTACCGACGAGACGGTGACGTTCTCCATCTCCGCGCCAATTCCCGAGGCGTGGAAGCTCGGCCCCAATGACACGTGGGAAGGCGAGCGGCAGGAGATAACGGAAGAAGAGATGGACCCGGCGGGCGTTTTGAAGAAGAAGGAAAAAGCGGCCGTGGCGCACCGCAAAGCCGTGAGTTGGGGCAGCCGGTAAAGCCCCGGTACAATGCGGCCATGTGCCGCCTCTTTGGGTTTCGCGCGAGCGTTCCGAGTGCGCTCCACCGATCACTGGTGCGCGAGCGAAATGCGCTGCGCGAGCAGGCGCGTGAACATCCCGACGGTTGGGGCCTTGGCTGGTACGTAAATGGCGTGCCACGCGTGGAGCGTGGGCTCGAGCCGGCGCGAGAAGACGAACATTTCGCGGAATTGGCACAGTACGTTTCCGCCGACGCGGTGGTGGCACACGTGCGCAAGGCCAGCGTTGGTGCGGTGAGCCTGGTGAACACGCATCCGTTTGTCGAAGGACCTTGGATCTTCGCGCACAACGGAACCGTGCCGAACTACGATCGCGTGCGCAGCGCCGTTGAGGCCACGCTGCCCGCGCCGCGCCGCGCTCGACTCGCCGGCGAGACCGATTCCGAACGCTGCTTTCACGCCTTCCTCGCGCATCTCGAACAGGCCGGACACGACCCGCACGATGCCGCGCTGCCGCTGGCGCCCGTGTTGGAAGCGCTCGCGGCGATGACCAACGCCATGCGCGCGCTCTCGGAAACCGACGGCGCCGCGGCCAGCCTGACGTTTCTCGTGAGCAACGGTCGCCTGATGGCCGCCAGCCGGCGCGGGCGATCGCTCTACTACGCGCACGAAAAAGCAGCGGGCGTTGCCCATCCGGAGGCGGACCAGCGCCGCACGCCCGGGTTGTGTCATCTGCTGATCGCCAGCGAACGAATCAGCGACGAGGATGTCTGGATCGAAGTGCCGGAAGGCGGCGCGGTTGGTGTGGATGCGGAGCTACGGTTAACGCTTGGGCCGCTCGGCACATCACATCCGGGATAACTCGGCGACAAGCGTCAACCCGCGCCCCGCCTGCGCGCGCAACGTGAGCCGACGCGCGTCCTCCGCATCGCCCACTTCGAGATGAATCCACAAGGCGTGCGGCGGCAATGCATCGGTCACGCGGTCCGCCCACTCGACGATCAGCGCGGCGCCGCTCTCGACGAGGTCGTCCCAGCCCAGCGCGTAAAGATCGCTTCGATCAACAATGCGATACAGGTCGACATGGAGCAATGGCAGCCGCGCACCGCGGTAGTCGTTGATGAGTGCGAAGGTTGGACTCGCAACGTAGACGTCGTCGGGCAAGCCAGCGCCTTTGCAAACGGCGCGGGTAAGAAACGTTTTCCCAGCGCCGAGATCGCCGGTGAGGCCGACACAATCCCCGGGCATCAGGAGCGCCCCGAGCGCGGCGCCGAATTTTTCGGTGGCCGCGCGCGAGTCGAGCGTGCGCGCTACAGATTCCATGCGCGCCACACGTCGCCCAATTCACGCGCCATCGCCGACGCAGTAAGGCCTGCCTGACCGGTCCGCGCGACGAGGCGATCGCCCGCAGCGCCGTGAACGAATGCAGCAGCTCGCACGCGATCGCTGCGCGAAGCTCCACCGCGACGCCCGAGAAGCGCAGCCACGATTCCGGTCAGCACATCACCCGAACCGGCGGTGGCCATGCCAGCGTTTCCGGTCGGGTTGATCGCGAGCCTGCCGTCGGGATCGGCGATCACGGTGCGCGCGCCCTTGAAGAGAACGTGCGCGTTCCACGTCTGCGCCGCACGACCCGCCGCACCAAGGCGATCGGCTTCCAACGCGGTAATCGATTCGCCCGTGAGCCGCGCCAGCTCACCCGGATGCGGCGTCAATACCGGCGGTGATGCGGCTGCGCGCAGATGGGCAGCAAGCTGCGAACGATCGAGCGCCAGCGCATTGAGCGCATCGGCATCGAGCACGATCGGCACTTCTGGCGAAACGATGGCGAGAAGTTTGGCGACGAATTCCGCGAGCTCGGAGGTCGGCGACAAGCCTGGACCAATGGCGATCACGCTCTTTTCCGCCAACACCATGGGGAGCGATTTCTCCAACTCCGAAAAGTTGGAGTAGTAAAATCCCATCACCTCTGGCGCACCCGGCGTCGCTGCAGCGAGCACCTCGGGCGGTGCGGCCAGCGTGACCAGACCGGCACCCGCATGCAGTGCACCCAACGCGCAAAGCTGCGCTGCGCCTGTCTTTCCCGGACCACCAGCGATGATCAGGACATGCCCGAAATCATTTTTGTGCGCCGTCGGCGATCGCGGCCGCAAGACGCGGCGAACGTCCGCTTCCTCGAGTAACTCGCACCGCGGCGATGCGCCAAGCACGCGCTCGGTCAGCTCCGGCACGAGTCCGAGCGGTTCAACCACGACACGTCCCGCCGCGCCCGCGCCCGGAAAAATCGCCAACCCGCGCTTGGAAAATCCAAATGTCAGCGTCATGTCAGCTTCGACATGGGATGAAAAGAGAGCACCATCGTCGGCGCGCAGTCCGCTCGGAACATCGACGGACAACACCTTCGCTCCCGCCAACCGCGCTTTGGCAATCGCTTCGATGGCCCGCGCCGCATCGCCGTCTGGCGCGCGAGAAAGGCCAGTGCCGAAGATGGCATCGACGGTCACCGACCCAGGAAACGCGCGCGCAAACGCCCACAAATCACCACGTTCAATAGGAGCCACGCCATCGCCGGCACCGCGCCCACGCCCTTGCGCGAGAATTCGAAACGGCGCCGCGAAGGCGTCATACGCTTCACGCGCTGGACCGCTGAGCGTCGACGGATCCACGGCCCAGCCGCACATCGCCAAGCGCCCAGCTTCGCGAAGAAACCGTGCCGCGACGTAGCCATCGCCACCGTTGCCGCCGCCGCCGCACACCACCGCCACCCGGCCCGCTGGTCCGCACAACGCCAGCGCTTCACGCGCCACGGCGCGGCCGGCGGTCTCCATCAAGACGCGCGCCGGCAACGCGTACTCGGCGGCGGCAAGCCGATCGATTTCGCGTTGCTGTGCGGAAGTGATCAAATGCATGGCTGCGTCGAATGAGCGCCTTGGAATCGAGCCGGAAAACCACAGCTGCCGTTACCTACGACGGCCGATCGCGGCCCGGCTGCTTCAGTGCTTGCCGCGCATATTGAAAGCGCGGCCGGCCCGATTGGTGGCGCTGGAAGCGCCCGATCACATAGCGGGCTCCTCCGGTGCCTCCTCAGCGCACCGAAAAGTGCGCTTCCGGGGGCTTGCTCGCCGCAAGCGGCCCCCCTCTGTCGCTGCGCGACATCTCCCCCGGTACCGGGGGAGTCCCCTCGTCCGCGCCTCGCATCCGAGCCACGCTCGCCCGTCTCGGTACCACGGCAACTGTGGATTTCCGGCTGAGCCATTTTCATGCGGTCCGCATCAGCTCGAGCATTTCGCGCACCGCGCGGTCCATCCCCACGAGCACGGCGCGCGCCACGATGCTGTGGCCGATGTTGAGCTCGGTGATCTCCGGAATGCGCGCCACCGGCCGGACATTCTCATAGGAGAGCCCGTGCCCCGCCGCGACGCGCAGCCCCAGATGCGCCGCCAGTTTCGCCGCATCGACGATGCGCGTCAGCTCGCGCGTCCGCTGCCTATCACTGTCGGCGTCGCAGTAGCGACCGGTGTGCAGCTCGACGACCTGCACATCGAGCCGGTGCGCCGCGCGAATCTGCTCCACCTCGGGATCGATGAAGAGCGACACTTCGATGTCGCCGTCGCGCAGCTGCCGCACGGTGCTGCGCAGCGCGTCTTTGTGCGCGCCGACATCGAGCCCACCTTCCGTGGTCAGCTCCTCGCGGCGCTCCGGAACCAACGTCACCGTGTCGGGCCCGTGCGCCAACGCCACTTGCACCATGTCGGCGGTCGCGGCCATTTCGAGATTGAGCACGGTGCGAACGGTCTGGCGCAGGATCAGGAGATCGCGATCCTGCATGTGACGCCGGTCTTCGCGGACGTGGACGGTGATTTGGTCCGCGCCAGCCAGCTCTGCGAGCGCGGCTGCGGTCACGGGATCGGGATAGCCGGCGCGACGCGCTTGGCGCAGCGTGGCGACATGGTCGACGTTGACTCCGAGTCGTTGCATCGGGCCAGTCTAGTGTCCTGCGCGACCCGTGGCCCCAAAAAGGTGAATTCGAGCGCGGTGGGGGGCTTGTCTCTGGCCGAAGGCCTCTTCGCCTGAATTACCCGATCGCCTTGCGTAACTCTCCGGCGATCGTATCCGCGTACGCCCGCGACTTCGCGGCGTCCGGTCCTTCCACCAGCACGCGCGCTTTCGACTCCGTCCCCGAATAGCGCACCAGCACGCGGCCCTCTTTGCCAAGCGCCTTTTCGATGCTGGTGACGGCCTTCGTCACGCCCGTCAGCGTTGCCAATTCCGGTTTGTGCTTCACCGGCAAATTGATCTGCACCTGCGGAAAAACTTCCATGCAGCGCGCCAACGATGACAGCGGACGGTCGGTGAGCCGCATCACGGCAAGCAGCTTCAGCGCCGCAATCGTGCCGTCGCCCGTGGTGGCATGGTCGAGAAAAATCACGTGCCCCGACTGCTCGCCGCCCAGGTTGTAGCCATTCTTGCGCATCGATTCGACGACGTAGCGGTCGCCCACGCGCGTGCGCACCACCCGGCCGCCAGCGCCCTCGATCGCGCGATCCAAACCGAGGTTGCTCATCACCGTGGCCACCAACGTTCGCTTGGCCAAATTGCGGCGCTTGAGCATGTCCAACGCGCAAATCGCCATCACCCGATCGCCGTCCACCACGCGGCCTTTTTCGTCGGCGACAATGACGCGATCGGCGTCGCCGTCGAGCGCCAGCCCCACGTCAGCGCCATGTTTGACGACGGCCTTGCACATCGCCTCCGGAGCCATCGCGCCACATTTGGCGTTGATGTTCTTTCCGTCCGGCTCCACGCCGATGGTGATGACGCGCGCGCCCAACTCCTCGAACACCGCCGGCGCAACTTTGTACGCGGCACCATTGCCGGCATCGATCACCACCGTCATGCCGTCGAGCGTCAGGTCCGCCGGAAAAGCGTTTTTTGCGTACACCACATAGCGGCCGCCCGCGTCGTCGATGCGAAAAGCCTTGCCAATCTTGGTCGCCGTCGGCCGGAGCTCGTCGAGCGCGCGATCGGCGATGAGCCCTTCGATCTTCGCTTCCACTTCGTCCGGAAGTTTGAAGCCGTCGCGCGAAAAAAATTTGATGCCGTTGTCTTGATACGGATTGTGGCTCGCGCTGATCACCGCGCCCGCGTCGGCGCGCATCGATTGCGTCACGAAGGAGATCGCCGGTGTGGGAAGCGGACCCGTCAAAATGACATCCACGCCCATGCTGCAAAGTCCGCTGGCCAGCGCCTGTTCCAGCATGTAGCCCGACAGCCGCGTGTCCTTGCCGACTACCACGCGGTGCCGGTGCGGCCCCGAACGGATGAGGTAGGCCAGCGCGCGGCCGAGCGACATCATCATCTCGCCGGTCATCGGCTCGACGTTGGCGACGCCGCGTACACCGTCGGTGCCAAAGAGCTTGCGATCGATCGGGTGCTCGGCCATCTGCTACCTCTCCATCAAGTTAAGAACGGTCCGCCACGCGGCAACGGGAGCGTTAGGCCGACACCGGATTGCCGTCAAGCGTCGAGGCCACGAGTCCATCGGCAATCGCAAGCGCATCGCGTGCCGCAGCGACGTCGTGAACGCGCACCACTGCTGCGCCAGCCATCGCGCAGGCTGTGACGGCAGCGACGGTGCCGAAAAGCCGCTCTCCGGGCGGCTTGCCGGTGAGCTTGCCGACAAAGCTTTTGCGAGAAGGACCGACCAACAGCGGCCGGCCCAGCTGTTTGAGCTCTCGCAGGCGCGCCACGAGATGCAGGCTCTGCTCGGCGGTTTTGGCGAAGCCAAGCCCAGGATCGAGAAGCGTGCGGTCGAACGCGACGCCGAGCCCCACGGCACGCCCAAGTGAGGTGGATAATTCGTCCATTACTTCGCCAACGAGATCGCCGTAGGTCGTGTGCTGCTGCATGGTGGCCGGCTCGCCACGCATGTGCATCAGACAAACAGGAACGCGCCGCGCGGCAACGAGACGGGCCAGCGATTCGTCGCGCAGCGCGGTGATGTCGTTGACCATGGCGGCACCCGCATCCAGCGCGGCGGCGGCAACACGTGCGTGGCGCGTATCGACCGAGATCGGCGCACGGCCCGCCAACGCGGTGACGACCGGAACGACGCGGCGCAGCTCTTCGTCTTCGGAAACCGGCGCTGCACCAAAGGGATTGGTGGCTTCGCCACCGACGTCGAGAATGTCGGCGCCCTCTTCGATAAGACGCAATCCCTGCTCGATGGCCGCGCGTGGATCGAGAAATTTTCCGCCGTCGGAAAAGGAATCGGGTGTCACGTTGACGATGCCCATGACGAGCGTGCCGCGACGCGCCGGCAGGAATCCCACGAGTGGCGGTGGTGGCGAATTGATTGATGCTGAGCGGCGCACGATCGATTCGCCGATCGGTTTCCACGCTTGGTCAATCTCCGAAAAGCCGCGCCCAGAGTGCTCTAGCGCGTCGAGTGTTCCAACAACGAGCGCGCCGAGTTGACCAAAAACGAGGCGTGTTCGCGAAGCCGTCGCGACGTCGCAGGCGGCTTCGCGATGCTGCGCGGGAACGAAATTCAGGAAAGAGGCCCAGCCGCGCAGCGTTGAATCGAATGGATCGCCCGCGATGAGTCGGCAGGCCGCAACACTATCGGCGGGGTTGGTGAGCTCGAGAAGGCGCATGGCCATTCTTTCCCTCCCGCGAAAGAGGGAGGGATTTTCTGATTTCTCGCTACGCCTTTACCGGCTCTTTGCCCGGCCCCGGCGTCAGACTTTCCAGCGCGTCCAGGATCTTGCTCTTCTCTTTCTTTGGCGTGGCCCGATCGCTCGGCGGCGCCGTCGGCGACACCAGCCGCGCCTTGACGATCTTCTCGCCCGCGATGAGCCGGTTGATCTCTTCGCCATCGAGCGTCTCGTGCTCAAGCAACGCGTCGCCGATAACGATCAATGCTTCTCTCCTCTCGGTCAGAATCTGCTTGGCCTTGGCATAAGCTTCGGTCACTAGGCGACGCACTTCCTGATCGATCTCGATCGCCGTCTGCTCCGAGTAGTCCTGGTTGCGTCCGATGTCGCGCCCCAGAAAAACCTCTTGGTTGTGCTTGCCGTAGGTAATCGGCCCCAGCTTTTCGCTCATCCCCCATTCGCAAATCATCCTGCGCGCGAGGTCCGTGGCCTGCTCGAGATCGTTGCCGGCGCCGGTGGTGATTTCACCAAAAATAAGCTCCTCCGCCACCCGGCCACCCATCATGATGGCCAAGCGGTTCTGCGCGAACTCACGGTTGAGGTTCAACCGATCCTCGGTTGGCAACTGCTGCGTCACGCCCAGCGCACGACCGCGTGGAATGATCGTCACCTTGTGAACCGGGTCCGACCCCGGCACCATCTTGGCCACCAGCGCGTGTCCGCCTTCGTGAATGGCGGTGTTCCGCTTCTCTTTCTCGCTGATGATCATGGAACGCCGCTCGGGCCCCATCAGCACTTTGTCTTTGGCGTACTCGAAGTCGCTGAGATCGAGCCGGTCCTTGTTCTGCCGCGCCGCGAGCAGCGCCGCTTCATTCACCAGATTGGCCAAGTCGGCGCCTGAGAATCCGGGCGTGCCACGCGCGATCGACTCGAGCGTGAAATCCGGCGACAGCGGCGTCTTGCGCGTGTGCACTTTCAAAATGCCGTTGCGACCATTCACATCCGGCAACGGCACGACGATGCGGCGATCGAATCGACCCGGACGCAAGAGCGCCGGATCGAGCACGTCGGGACGGTTGGTCGACGCCAGCAGAATCACGCCATCGTTGGACTCGAAACCATCCATCTCCACCAGGAGTTGGTTCAACGTCTGCTCGCGCTCGTCGTGACCGCCGCCCAACCCCGCGCCACGATGGCGCCCCACCGCATCGATCTCGTCGATGAAAATGATGCACGGCGCGTTCTTGAGCCCCTGCTCGAAGAGATCGCGCACGCGGCTGGCACCGACACCCACGAACATCTCCACGAAGTCCGATCCGGAGATCGAGAAAAATGGCACGCCCGCTTCGCCCGCTACCGCCTTGGCCAGCAGCGTCTTTCCGGTGCCCGGCGGACCCATCAGCAAAACGCCCTTGGGAATCCGGCCGCCGAGACGTGAAAACTTTTTCGGATCTTTTAAGAACGCGATGATCTCTTCCAACTCCTCTTTCGATTCATCGATGCCAGCGACGTCCGCAAAGGTGATCTTGTTGTGCGTCTCGCTGACCAGCTTGGCCTTCGATTTCCCAAACGACATCGCCTTGCCGCCGCCCGCTTGAAGCTGGCGCATGAAGACGAAAAAGAGCAGCAGCAAAAAGACCAGCGGCATCCACTGCAGCGCGAGTTGAAGCCAGAAATTGCCCTGCTCCTGCTGCTCATACTTCACGTCGGCGCCCTTGGTACGGAGCCGCTCGAGCAATGCGCCGTCGTCGCGGCCCACGGTGCGAAATTCGGTGGCCAGGCCGCCCGCATCAACGACCTTGCCCTGGAAAGTGCCCAAACCGCTCGGCATCACGTGAATGGTGACGTCCCGCACGCGGCCCTGATCGGCGGCTGTGAGGAAGGAGGAGAAGTCGATCTCCTTGACCGGGCTCGGCGCTCTATTGAATATCTGGTAGAAGCTGAAGAAGAGCAGGATGAGCAGTGCCCAGAGCAGGACGGTCTTGTAGGACTGCTTCACGTGCGCGCTCCCGGTTCTAGGTTACTACGTACGACCAATGACCGATTGTAATCGGTGGCGCGCGCCGCGCAACGAAGGACGAGCGTTTTGTAGAGAACAGCGAAAGGCGTGCTCCACGTGGAGTGCGCAGGCGCAGTCCACCAGGTACGAATCGCCGGCGCCGCAGCCTTCCTGAGAGGGAAGAAACTCGAAGGGGCACATCCACGGGAGGCACGGATAATGCTTTCGATCGGCGGATGCGTTCAACAACGGCGGTTTTTCTCCTTCTTCATCTTGTTGTGGCCTGCGGCCAGCAGGACGCAAATCTCCATCAAACCATCGCCGCTGACAGCGTGCGGCGATTGACCCCTGATGAACACGCGGCGCTCCTTGGTGTCGTCGGTGGGGAATATCGAATCGGCAAGGACGCGCAGGGCCATCCTTTGCCCTTTCCAAGCAAGGCGCTGCGTGGTCTCAACAAGCTCTTGGGCGTGGATACTCAATACGATGACCAGTTAGATCCAATGACCATTCGGGCGATCAGGTATTTTCAGTATGGGCAGCGTGGCGACATCGAAAGCTCCGACATGCCGAGCATTTTCGTCGCACTGTTCATGCCGTTGGCACTTCCCGATTCAGAGCGAAATCGGCTGGCACCCATCATGGAGCATGCCATGAAGGACGGGTCCACCTGGCCCAAAGTGACGGGCGTTCTGGACAACCACACCGCCATCGCGCTTCTCTTGAACAAAGCAAACGACCTCGTCGCGCGGCCCCAAGATGGTTTCCAGATCGGCGAGACTAATCTTTTTGTCAAGTATCGGGAGCAGGATGGCCGGCTCAGCGTTGGCTGGTTCAGTCAGGGCCCCCTCGCACGATACGACAAGGACTTCTACATCGTCGGCACGGCCATGGGTCTGCCTCCCGCGCTGCTTAAGGCCATTGCCATGCATGAGGGAATTCTCAGTGAGGCGACACAAAACGGGGCCGGCGATTTGGGCGTAATGCAGCTCAATGTGGCCACGTGGGCGCGCGGCGAGATGGTGCCATCCTATCCCCTCGAGAAATTACGCCAGACCTATGGATGGAACCTCCCTGCCATTCCAACCTCACGCTGGCAGCGACAAGAAAATGGCCAGCTTTTTTATGATCAGAGCGATGAGGAAATGAACCGCTGGTATTTGAAAGCGCCGTGGGGAATCCGACTCGGCGCCGCTTGGTATGCCTTGATTCTCTTGGACGACACTGGCGCGAAAACGATCGCTTCGCAACGAAACGGACACGTTGTTCGCAATTTCCGCGCCGAGGATCTTAAGAACGCCGTGCGTTACTACAACGGCCC
This sequence comes from Deltaproteobacteria bacterium, assembly GCA_023248955.1. GTDB lineage: Bacteria > Myxococcota > Myxococcia > Myxococcales > JAHFDP01 > JAHFDP01. The sequence continues at coordinate 2,298 of JAHFDP010000019.1, read as the reverse complement.
CCCGGGCACCGGGCCCGATCCCAACTATGGGGAAAATGTTTGGTACTATTATCAGGGTTTGCTTGGCGCGAAACCGGTTGGCGATAACAGTACCGGGGACGAAGAACTCGCAACCCTCGATTCCGGCGACGATCCCTCAACGGAGGGTTCTGTCGACGTGAGCTCGACCGATGCGACAGAAGAATCGGTGGATTAGCTTCGCGCGCTGATCGCCGTACCATACGAACAGCGCAACGACACCGGCCGCGTCCAAGGCGGCGCCGCGGCTTGCGAGACACGCAGCCCGACAACCCAGACAACGTTTCCGTATCCATCCACGAGAATGGGAAAGGTCGCTCGCGCTTCCCGCGGAATTTTGGCGTCAATGAGAAATTCCTTGAGCTTGCGGCGACCGAGTGCACCGAGCGGATGGAAACGATCGCCCGGAGAGAGCGCGCGCAACGTCCACGGCATCGGCACCCGTGCGGTGTCGATAATCACTTCGCCGTGCGCGCCCTCTTCGATTTCCAACGTCACCGCGCCGAAGAGATAAGACCCGGGACCGGGAACGGCGATCGGATCGAAAATGTCAACCGATGTGACAACAGTCAACGGAGCGATTTGAAAGCGATCGTAGCGCGCACGTGCAACGAGACCGTCCGGCAAATCAACCGACGCTGGACCTGCACCCTGCGCCGCTTTCTCGAGCGCGGCGAGGTGGCGTGATGAGAGCCGGCGCGCGTTACCGTGCGCCGCAACGTAGAGCGCCCGTAGCGCCCGCACGAGGAGCGGACGAGGAAGCGCAGCCAGCACGACGCGATCGAAACCGTCGTTGCGTCGAGCATTTTCCAGTGCACGCTCCGCAAGGGCCGCCAGACAAGTTTCGTCTGCCGCAGCTTGCATCGCGGTGCGCGCCAGGGCTTCGGCGACGCGCGGATTGAGCGCGGCAAGCGACGGCATGACATCGGCGCGAATTCGATTTCTCGCAAACCGCCGATCGGCATTGGTGGAATCGTCCACGAACGAGAGCGCACGATCGGCGCAGTAATCACGCGCCGATTTTCGCGAAAGCCCGAGCAGCGGTCGAAGGACCGGAATGTCATCCAGCGTTTGTGCCGCCATCGCCGAGAGACCCGCCAACCCCGCGCCACGGGTAAGCCGCAGAAGCACGGTCTCCGCTTGATCGTCCTGCGTGTGACCCGTGGCAATGCGTGTGCAGCGCGCTTCCCGCGCCATCTCGCGCAACGCCGCGTGGCGCACAACGCGCGCCCGCTCTTCGAGCCCGCCGCGACCCGCGGGAACGATCACGGCTCGCAGGAGAATCCCGACGCCGAGTTTCGAAGCGAGCGATTGCACGACCGCGGCATCGTCCGCCGAATCCGGACGCAGCTGGTGATCAACGTGCCCCAAAACGATCTCGATGGAGAGCGCGCGCGCCTGCAGGGCGAGCCCCGCCGCCAACGCGGTCGAATCCGCGCCGCCGGAGGCCGCCACCAGAACGCGATCGCCGGCGCGGACCAGATCGCGCGCGGCGGCGCCCAGCGCTGATTCGAACGCGTTCACCAATCTCTTCTACAAGCCGGAATAGGTTTCGGCCACGGCCTGTTGGGAATCGCCGCGGGGAGAAATTTTCCTTTTTAAGAATGGGCTCGGAGGTCCCCCCTCCCCCTTCGAGCCCTAAGGGCTGGTCCAGCGAAGGCTTGGCCAGCCCGTTTTTTTTTCTCCTTGGGCGGAGGGCTTACCTGTCGCGCTGGCGCGCCCGGCTTTCCTAGAAACTTTTGCCTGGGCGGCGGCCGGAGCCCGACGGCGTGACGGATGCGCCGGGGGCGCAGCGGTGACCGTGTACAAAGAGGAGGATCGGATTCGGGTGGTAGCCAGTCACCACTGCGCCCCCGGCCCATCCGTCTGCCGTCGGAGGTTTGATTTGGGTAGGTCGGGAGAGACGCACGGTGTTGCAGAGTTCAGTGCAGTGAAATTTCGGCCGATCGCCCGACGACGCCGCCAAACGTAGCGCCATCGTTCCGCCCTGGCCGACGTGATTTTTCTAGAGGATCGATCAGGTTTGGAGTCACGGCGCGGAACGACGGCTGGTTTGGCGGCGTCGCGGATTCGTGGGGTGGAGCTCTCGTGGTTGAGAGGGAGCAAGCATTTTGTCAAGATTCGTGCTCTTGATATTTCGTCAAGTCCGGGCCGCCATTCCGTCATGGCCGGGCTTGACCCGGCCATCCACGAGAACTTCGATGCACGTGGATGGCCGGCTCTTCGGCCGGCCATGACGACTGGCGCACGTCATCTTGATCCACTCCAACTAACCTCCGC